>DATNMW010000384.1:0-39423 GCA_035602155.1 Bryobacteraceae bacterium
CCTTCGCGCGGGCACGGCTTGATCCGATGGGCGCGCTGCGATATCACTGATGATGAATGCGTGGCGCTGTGCTGCTAATGACGGTGGTTGTGTGCGCGCGGGCGGATACCGCCCGATACGAGCTGCGCGGCCGGTTGCTGCCCGCCACACGCGCCTCGGTCTGGCTGCATGGCGCCACCGCGCCGTTCGAGGACAGCACGCTGGCCGGCGGCGATGGGCGATTCCGTTTCCGCGACCTGCCGGCCGGCACTTACACCCTGGGCGCTTTCGTGCCGGGGCGCGGCGAGATGCGCCGCACCATCGAGGTGGGGCCCAGCCAGGCGGACACCCGGAAGCGCATCGAACTAGCGGTGGAACTGCGCGACGGGGACTTTGAATCGCGCGACAGTTTGCGCCGCGAGGCCATGGTCTCCGCCAAGGAACTGGCCATTCCGGCGCGCGCCCGCCGCGCGTACGAGGAAGCCGAAAGGCGGCTTGCCCGGCGGGACGTGGAAGGCGCCGTGTCGCGCTTCGAGCGCGCGGTCGAGCTTGCGCCGCAGTTCTCCGAGGCCTGGAACCACCTGGGCACCATCGCCTATCAGGCGCGCGATTACACCCACGCGGAGAGTTGCTTCCGCAAGGCGCTGGACGCCGATCCTAACGCTTTTCAGCCGCTCGTCAACCTGGGCGGAGTGTCCATCAACCTGCGTAAGTACGAACAAGCGCTGCAATACAACTTGTATGCGGCACTTACCCGGCCTAACGATGCGCTGGCTAACTCGCAGCTTGGCATGACTTACTTCTACTTAGATAAGCCGGACCTGGCGCGGAAGTATCTTACGGCCGCCAAACGGCTGGACCCCGCGCATTTTTCGCATCCGCAACTGATGTTGGCGGACATCGCCCTGCGGCGCCGGGACCGGACGGCGGCGGCGGGCGAGCTGGCGGAGTTTTTGCAGTATCACCCGGATTCGCCGGACGCGGGCAAGATTGAGGAAAAGCTGGCCCAGTTGCGCGCGCAGTCCGATCCCGCGCAAGCGTTCGCCGCCACCGGCATGACCCGCAGCCTCTCAGACCCCTCCGACCTTCCGCTGGTGGAAGGCGATCCGTACAGCGTGGTGCGCAAGGACGGCCGCTACTATTTGCAGGACCGCGACCCGGAAGGGCATGTCCGGCAACGCGGAATCGATGCCACGATCGGCTCCGGCCGGCACGCGCGCATGCTGCTGAGCCGGACTGCGGAGGGCGCGTGGACGAGACTGCCGCGCGCCTGGTACGGCGCGGACGGTGGACGATATGCCGCCAGCCCCGGTTTCGGTTTTACGGCGAATTGCCTGGTTTGCCATGGCCGCGAGACCGCCGCTGGTCCGACCGGACTGGGTTGTGCTAGCTGCCACGGCGCCGCCGGATCTGGCAAGCCCGGGCAGGCGGTGTGCCTGCAATGCCATTCCGCAAGCAGCGGGCCGGGATCCGGCCACGGAACCGGCGAGGGCGACGACAAGGTCGAATTGAACAGCGCCGGTTACCGGCTGCTGCAATCGCGGTGCTATCGGGAGTCGGTCGGGAAGCTGACGTGCATCACATGTCACCCGGCGCACAGTTTCTCGAAGACGCCGGCGGAATACAGGATGGTCTGCCGCGGCTGCCACCCTACCATGCATAACGGCGCGGCCCTGGAGTGCACACGCTGCCACATGCCCCAGCGACAAGCGGCTGCGGTCCAAATCATCATGGTGACGGACCACCGCATCCAGCGGCCCCTGTAAAGGAACGTAAGGCCGTGCGGCGCCAATGCAGGCGCGAGTCCCACTCCGTACCGGTACGATTTGCCTTCGCATTGCCTTGTGCCTGCCCGGCACCCGCGATATCTTAAACCTCAGAAGCTTTTATGAATAACTGGCTGTCTTGTGTCGGGCTCGCGGTAGTCGTCGCGGGCGCGGCCGTGCCGCAAGGCACTCCGGACACCGCACGCCAATACTTCACGGTGGACAGCACCCTGGTGCTGGTGAACGTCGCCGTGCAGGATGGCAGGGGACGCTTTGTCACGGGCCTCGGGCGGCAAGACTTTCAAGTGTTCGAAGACAAGACTGCCCAGACAGTAGCCTACTTCTCGACCGAAGAAGAGCCGGTTTCGGTCGGGCTGGTACTGGATTTCAGCGGCAGCATGGCGTCCAAAGTCCGCCGGTTACGGCAGGCGGTGGCCGAGTTCCTCAAGAATGCCAATCCGCCGGACGAGTTTTGCCTGATCGAGTTCCGGGACCGGCCGGAACTATCGATGGGTTTCACCCGCGCGCCCGAGGAAATTCAAAACCGCGTGGCCTTCACCAAGCCTGCGGGGACCACTGCGCTGCTGGATGCGGTGTATCTGGGTCTGCGTCATATGCGGAAAGCGCGGAATTCCCGGAAGATCCTGTTGATCGTCTCCGATGGCGGAGACAATCACAGCCGGTTCCGCGGCCGCGACGTCGAGAATCTGGCGCGCGAATCGGATGTCGAGATCTACGCGATCGGCATTGTGGACCTGCCGACCGGCCGCTTGGAAACCGAACTTCGGGAGGGGCCCGCCTTGCTGGCCGGGATCGCGGAAGAAGCGGGTGGACGCTACTACCAGATCGACGATCCGCGCGACTTGCCCGCCGTGGCGGAGAAGATCGGGCGAGAGTTGCGGCATCGGTATGTACTCGGCTATGTGCCGCAAAACCGGCAGCGCGATGGCCGCTACCGGCATATCCAGGTGAAAGTTACCCGCTTGCCTGGCCGGCGACTCTCGGCGTATTGGAAACGCGGCTACTACACGCCCGCTGACTAGGAAGCCTCCAAGCAGCCTGGCCTGAGGTGCCGCGGGCCGAGAGCTCCCTACGGCTTCAAAACCAAAATCCCTGCCGGGTCGCACGCCGAACCCGGGGCCGGCACACGGAGGGAGAAACAGGAGCCTATCCCAGGCGCACTTTCTACCGTGATATCACCACCCATCATCCGGCAGAAGCTCTTGCTGATGGCCAATCCCAGGCCGGTCCCGTTGTATTTGCGGGTGGTCGAATCGTCCACCTGAGAGAAGGGCTGGAACAGCTTGCCCAGATCCTCTGAACGGATGCCGATGCCGGTATCGGAAACGCGCACCTCTGTCCAGTCGCCATTTGCGGACCGCAAACGGCGTACAGCGACCAGGACCTGGCCGTTCTGGGTGAACTTGCAAGCGTTGCCGACCAGGTTCAGGAGGCTTTGGCGGAGCTTGGGGAGGTCGGCATGGGCCAACCGGGCCTCCTCCGGACAGTCGAGCGAGACGATGTTGCCCTGCATGGCGGCTAATGGCGCGACCGTGCGATAAACATCTTTGAGAACCGCGGCCATATCTACATTTTGGAGCTTCACCTCGACGCGGCCAGCCTCGATCTTCGACAGATCCAGGACGTCGTTGACGATGCCCAGGAGGAGATGGCCGGATCGCTCGATTTTTTCCAGGTCGCAGAGGACATCGAGTTAGTCGGGACCGATGCAGTCTTCCCGCAGCATCTGGGTGTATCCGATGATGGCGTTCAACGGTGTACGCAGTTCGTGGCTCATATTGGCGAGGAAGACGCTCTTGAGCCTATTGGCATCCTCGGCGCCGGCGAGCGCGCCGCGCAATTGCTTGTCGTGCTCCCGCAATTGCGCCTCGATCCGCTCGCGTCCGGCGATCTCGGAGGTTAGAGCGGCATTGGACGCCAACAGGTCCGCCGTGCGTTCCTGCACACGCTCCCCCAACTCGGCGTTGAACTTTCTTAGTGCCTCCTCGGCATTCTGGCGTTCGATGTTCTTCTGTTCCAGCAGCGATACTCTGTCATCGAACGACTTGGCCAGTTGCCCCAGTTCATCGGACGTATGGGGCAGTCCGGTTCGCGTACTCATCTCGCCCCGGCCTATCTTTTGCGTAGCTGCCACCAGCCGGTTGATCGGCTTGGCCAGAACGAAGTCCCCAAAAGCCCACGCCAGACATGCGGCGATCAATGCCATGATCCAAAGGATCAGCAGGTTGCCGAACATCTGCATGTTAGCGTGGCGGACCACTCTGCCTTTGGGGATCTCAACCAGGATGTACATGTAGGGCGGCGAGTTTTCGCACAGACGCAATTGGCGGAACGCGGAGATCCTGGCCTGGCCATCCCTGCCGCTCTTCTCCAATACGCCATGATCGGACCCGCCTGGTATACCCTGAAGATCGTGGAACCACTCGGGCGGCAAAGGCGTACCGGGCACGTCTTCGGCATCCGAGGGGAATCTGAAAAGTTGCACACCCCTCCAGTCCGTAAGTGTTACTGTGTATTCGGCGGGGACGCGTCCTTTCGATACAAACCGGGAATATTGACTCAAGCTGAAACCCGTAACGAGTACGGCGGCGAGCTTCTTGTTGGCATCGAGAACGGGGTAGCTGTAGTTGAGGGACACGGTCCTGCTGACTCTCCACAATGTATTCCCCGACTGAGAAATCCAGTGTCCGGATTGCATCCTTAACGTATTTCCGATCACCCAAGTTAATGGCGCTTGGCTTGAAGGGGATAGACGCGGCAAAGACATTTCCGTCCGGCGCCGTCGCCAGGATCACGGAATAGAAGGGATATCGGTGCTGCAGTTCGGTGAACAGCCTGTCACAGGCCTCGGCGTTGAGTTCCCGCACCCTCGCAAGTGGGCTAGGACGTTGAGCATGGTCTCAGTGGCTGTGATCGACAATAGGAAGGGCAGCTTTCTGCGAATGGGCCATGCGGTGAGAATCGACTTCGGAATCATCGCAGTCCCCCAACGTTGGAGAACTGAAGACGCCGTTGTGCGATGTCGTTGCATCGTTTGTCCCGCGAATGCCCTGGAATAGAGTGATGTACGGGTATATGAACGTGGCGCCTTTGTGCGCCTCCTGTAGATAAGCGCCGGAAAACAGCGTGCCCACGCCAAAACCTACGCTGGTGCTCTTGGTCACGCTGACGGTCGACAGCATTTCGATGGTCTCGCCCACATGCGCATTGGTGGCTTTTGTGTCGTAGACAGTGCGCGTACCGGCGGAGTTGTACAAGCCGTCCGCCGTGGACGCCAGCCAGAGATCGCGCCCATCCAGTTTTACTTTCAGCCTGCGCAACGGAGCGAGTTCCACGCCCGTACGCAGGTCCTTGATGTTCTTCCAGCCAAACACTCCCGTAACGCTGTTCATCGGCTGATTGTAGCCATACATGTTGTCGAACGTCTCGCGGCTGTCATCCTTCCGCCCGTTATCCCCGGAAGCATACGCATAATCGCTGCTCAATCGCGGCTTCCAGCCGGATTGCGTAATCGTCCACCCGCCACCGGCCACCAGCCCGTTGGCGTTCAGACGATCGCTGGAGTAGCTGCCGAACTCGTGCACCGCCTCAAAACTATAGTCCACTTTCCCGCGCACCTTGCCGATGATGCGACCTCCCGCCGCGAGTGTGTCCATCTCGCCGACTATCTTTTCCTTGCTGGCGACCCCCAGGGTGGTATGGGCGAAGAAATATGGCTCCGCCGAGGCGCCGGGCAACAAGTGGCTGAACGAGTTATAGTCGGCGAAAACGTGGTCGCCGGGTTTGTGTTCGTCCAACCCTACCGGATTGATGAGCACCACGGAGCCGGCCACCAATTCAGTCTTGAAAAAACCCGTGGCGAATGAACCATGGGCTACATCGAAGGTTCTGGCCGTGTTCGCCCACCATACATCCGTCGCGGCCAACAAACGGCCCGAACCGATGACCATCTCGTGCCTGCCGATTTGCGCGTAAAAGCCGGGGCCCTCCCGCTTGCCCACTGCCATCCAGGCCTGTCGTAGATCGAAGGGATCCGAAACCGAGTTCGAGGGCGTGGTTTCGTAGAACAATGCGCGCGCATCCTGGGCTTGCGCGAAGAACTGAAGCCATGGCGTGGGCGTGAATTGGATCCCCAGCCGTATCTGGCTAAGCAAATAGGAACTGGCCGGCGTCACACTGAACGGCCCGTCGGTTTCCTCCCAACGCTCCCGTATCGAACCGCTGAGCTTGATGGTGCGTGCAAGATATCCCTGCGCGCCGGACTGATCCGGGCCGCCGCCGGCGCCCAGCGACTGGTTGTTGTCCGCTGTCTGTCCCGCGGTTTGCGCTCCCGCTAAGCTTATCGGCGGAATTGCGAAAACTATTAGTATTAATTATTAGTTGCGAGCGTCCCAGGCGGGCACGAATTCTGAGTTGCGAGCAGAAGTCTGCCAAGCCCGGTTGACGGGTTATTTTTTCTCTGCTTCCCGATAAACGGTCCGCGTTTCAGTCGAAGAGCCCGATCTGCTCCTTCGGGACCGGCTTTGGCTTACGCCGCCGCAATGGACTCCCCACTACCCCTAGTACCTGGAACTCCGAAAGCGCGGCGCGCGGAAGAAACAACCGCTGGTTGTTGGAATACGGGTCTGGCGGAACCACGGTAAAACCGTGAGATTCCATTAGAAGCAAATTGTTGGCGAGTATGCCGTCCATCACCTCGCCATCCCGGAACTTGACCCGTACCCAAAGTCCGTCCATCTTGGGCCGGGTACTGAATACCTTGCGCTCCGCGGCCGGGTCCGGCGGCTCGAAATCCTTCACGAATTGAACGGCTTTCACCTCATCGTACGGCACCACGGAGTAATTGCCATCCGGGGTCAGCAGTTCCACCCCAGCGGGCCGCAAGTAGGTCAGCGGGTTTACAAACCCGAGCAGGGGCTCCCGCTCAAAGCGGCTAATCCGGACTTTCTTGGAGGTCGAGCCGGCCAAATCAACCCCTAAATGGAAACATTCTTTTCAAGATGGTTTCAAACATGGGTCGGGGTTATTGTATCATTGGCTCGGATGGGATCGGATGGGAACGATGGATGACACGCCTCCGCCGGCGACCGGAGCTTTGTCGGGCGATGCCGCGGCGTTCCTTAATTTTTGCAGAATCGAAAAGGGGTTGGCTGGGAACTCCCTGGAGGCCTATCAGACGGATTTGCAGAAGTTTGTGCAGTTCGCGGGAAGCCGGGGAGGCGGGCCGATTCCGGGTGTGGAAGGCGTCCGCGATTATTTGGACTTCCTTTACGGGTCCGGGCTGGACAGCCGGTCGGTTGCCCGGCACTTGTCCACCCTGCGCAGCTTCTATGCGTTTCTGTCGCGGGAGGGCCGCATCGCCAGCGATCCGACCGAGCATCTGGCGGCTCCGCGGCAATGGCAGACTATCCCTAAGTTCCTGAATCCGGAGGAGATCGAACGGTTGTTACGGTCCCCGGACACTAGCCGGAGGACCGGTTTGCGGGACCACGCCATGATCGAATTGCTGTATGCCACCGGCCTACGGGTTTCGGAGTTATGCACGCTGGCCATCGCGGACCTGGCCCAGGACTTAGGGGTGCTGCGGGCCACCGGAAAAGGCAGGAAACAGAGGATGATACCCGTGGGCAAAGCCGCGCTGGCGGCAGTGCGTGCGTACCTCGAGAGCGGGCGTCCGGCGATCTTGAAAGGCCGCCCCAGCCGGTATCTTTTCGTTACGGCAAGGGGCGGGCCGATGACCCGCCAGGCGTTCTGGAAGCTGCTGCGCGGCCATGGACGGAAAGCCGGCGTTTTTCAGCATTTGACCCCGCACACGATCCGGCACAGCTTCGCCACGCACCTGCTGGAGGGAGGCGCGGACTTGCGCAGCGTGCAGAGCATGTTGGGGCACGCGGACATCTCGACCACCCAGATCTACACGCACGTGATGCGGTCGCGGCTGCGGAAGACGGTGGACGAGCACCACCCGAGGGCCTGACAGGAATCCCCATGAGCGACTACATGTTCCTGCTGGAGAGCCACTTGAGCGCCGACCAGAACCGCGTGCTGGAACAAGTGCAGGCGGCCGCGGGCGCGGTGGGCGTCAACCTGTTTCTGACCGGCGGCGGAATGCGCGACATGCTTGGCGGGTTCCGCATTCGCGACCTGGACTTCAGCGTGGAAGGCCCCGCTCTGAAGGTGGTGAAGGCGTTAGAGGAGCAGGGCGCCCGAACACTGGCGGTGGACGAAGACCGCCGGACCGCGGAGCTGGTTTTCCCGAGCGGCGTGACCACGCAGGTGGGCATGTCGCGCAAGGAGCGCTATGCGAAGACCGGCGCCAAGCCCCAAGTGGCGCCCGCCTCAATTCAGGAAGATCTGCGCGGGCGCGACTTTACGGTCGACGCTATGGCGCTCTCGTTGAACCGCGCCTCGCGCGGCCTGCTGCTGGACCCCACCAATGGCTTGGCCGATTTGGGCAGGCGCGAGATGCGCTGCACGCATCCCTATGTGTTCTATGACGACCCGGTCCGGCTGCTTAGGCTGGTCCGCTTGCGCGTTCGACTATCGTTTACGGTGGAGGAACGCACGCGCATGCAGTTCGACAATGCCCGCGCGGCCCACGTGGAAAATCTGATTCCGCCGCGCGCGCTGTTCGAGGAGTTGAAGTGCATCGCGGCGGAACCGAGTCCGGCGGATGTGCTGCAGGCCCTCGACCGGGATCGGCTGCTGGCGTTGTTTTCGCCGGCGCTGGCCGGATCGAAGCTGAACTTGCACGGCTTGACCCGGCTGGAAAAGGCCGCCCGGCTGGTGGAATCCTCCAACATTCCGGTCGCCCCTCAACTCGCGCCGTTTCTGCTCGGGCTTACGGCGAAGTTGGCGCCCAAGGAAAAAGGCGGCCTGTTCAAGGCAGTCGAGATGCCGAAAACGGAGGTCGACCGGATGCGCGATCTGGAGCCGCGTGCCCGGAAGCTGGAGCAGGCGTTGAGGTCGGCGCGGGTGAAAAAGCCTTCGCACGTTTATCGCATTTTGGCCGGCGCGCCGGCCGACGAAATGGTCTTTCTGCTGGGCAACTCCACGGAGAGGACGGTGCAGGAGCGTATTCGCAATTATCTACAAAAATACCTGCCAACCGTGCAAGAGGTCGCACCGTCGGAGTGGCAGGGGCTGGAAGGCCAGCCGGGAACTCCCAAATACCACCGGAGCCAGCAGGCGTTCCTCGCGGCGCGGCTGGATGTGCGGCCGCGCAAGCCGGCGCAGCCGGAGCCAGAGCCGCAACCGGCCGCGCCGGGCGACATGGCGGCGCGGGGACGGGTACGTTAACCCGCACGCCAGGCAAAGTACTAGATACGGACGTACTGATTGAAACACTAGATGTTGTGCTCCGGCCTCATTTGAATACTGCATATTGCGCTAAAATGATCCGCGTGATGCTTTGACCTTACAAAGTACTATGGCGGCCCCGTGTGTTGTATTACAAACCCTTGAATCTAGAGGGTCGAAGGCCCGAAAAATCTCAGTAAAAAGCCTTGCATTTTTTCGGCGAACCATGTATCCTTCAAATTGTTCTAGTTGTAGTCCTGTCTAGCTCTCATAGCGGCGGGTACGTTGTATAACAGTTTAAAAAGCGATTCGGAGGAAACGCGATGAACAAATTTCTGATGCTGCTGGCCGTTTCGACGCTCACGCTGTGCGTGGCGAGCGCGAGCCAGATACCGTGCACGATCGCCGGAACTACTTTCGGCGACCCCGTCAACGGTACAACGGTGGTTACCTGTGGCACGTTAACCTTTGACAACTTCGAGGTTGTGAACCCCACCAATGGCGCCGAAGGTCAGGTGGACGTGCTGGGCACGTCGTATTTCGATACGGGATCGGGCCAAGCCTACGTGGAGTTCAACCCCAACCTGCTGTCGGCGCAGGACGAGGAGTTCCTCTTCTCCGTGTGGGGCGGAACCAGCGAGATCGACATGACGGTCGGTGGCCAAAATGCGCAGATTCAGGAGACGGCTTGCTCGGCTCCCGTTCCCACCTCGGGTCTTGGAGCGGGCGAGTGTCCTACCGGCACGCTGCTGGGCCAAATCACGGTTGGGTCGAACCAAGCTGCCGGGTTTGCAAATTTCAATACGACTTCTCCCGTCTACATCTTCAAGAATATAGAGACGGGCGCGGGCGGACAGTTGAGCGAGTTCACGCAGAGCTTCGGAACGATCCCGGAGCCGGTGAGCATGGTCCTGTTGGGATCCGGGTTGCTGGCGCTGGGCCTGCTGCGCCGGAAGTCGCGCAAGAGTTAGCTGCAAGTCTGACCGAACACTCTCCTATCAAATGTCTAGAGGGCTCCCCGTTTTGGGGAGCCTTTTTTATTTCGGAACAATCGTCCGCAGTCCCTCCATCCGCTACTCGCCGGGAAGATTAGCGCGCCGACTTGTTAGAATCGCTGAAGGGACATGCAGCGCGTAGCGATAACAGGTGTGGGTCTGGTAACGCCTCTCGGCCTTACGGCGGCCGAGAACGTGGCCCGCAGCCGCCTGGGCGAATCCGGGATAGGGCCAGCCCAAGCCTTTGCCGTGGACGGTCATCCGGCGCAAGCTTTGGCCACAGTGGCCGCGTTTGACCTGGAGGCCTGCCTACGCTTCCCCAAGAACTACAAATTCATGGGCCGCGCGGTGCAGTTCGCCATGCGGGCGGCCCGCGAAGCCATCGCGCAGAGCGGCATCGATCTGCGCAAGATGGACCCGGCGCGCGTGGGGATCCAGGTTGGCTCGGGCCAGACCGGCGTGGAGTACGACCACTTCTTCCCCTCGCTGATCATGGCATGGGACGCGGGCCGCGAGATGGACTACAAATATCTGGGCGGCCTGCCTTCGCATCTCATCGACCGATACATCTGCCTGCGTACGCTGGCTAACGGCGGACTAGCGCTATTATCCACGGAATTCGGCATCCGCGGGCCGAACGGTAATTTCGCCCAAAAAGATACGGCGTCGGCGCAGGCTCTGCAGGCAGCCTACCTGGACTTGCTCGAAGACCGTTGCGACGTGGCGGTCGCGGGCGGCTACGATTCGCTGGCCACCACGGGAAACTTTCTGGCGTACGAGCAGGCCGGATTGCTCTCGCACCTGGATCCGGCGGAAGCTTACCGGCCCTTCGACGACCGGGCAGACGGACTGGTGCTCGGCGAAGGGGCTGGCTTTCTGGTGCTGGAGGGATGGGAGCACGCCGCGCAACGGGGCGCCACCATTCTGGGCGAGTTCTTGGGGGCCGGCTCCGCCATGGGGACAAACGAACAATGGCGTCCGGCTTGGACCGCGGAGACCGTCTTCCGGGCCGCGCGCCAAGCGTTGGGCGATGCGCGCCCGGATTTTACGGTGGCCGCAGGCCTGGGTACAGTAGAAGAAGATCGCGCGGAAGCCGCGGCCCTTGCGGCGCTAACCGAGATTGACGGGCAGCGCACGCCCGTAACCGCCCTGAAGAGCCAGACCGGCTACATCGGTGCGGGCACGGCCGCCGCGGAATTAGGGCTGGCGCTGTTGTGCGCGCGGCAGGGCTTCGTGCCGGCCATTGCGCGCCACACCCGAACCGGACCGCAGGTCTCGCTCGATCTGGTAAGCGGCGGTGAGCGCCGGATCCAAGAGCCAGAACCGTTGGGTTTGTTTATTTCCTGTTCGTGGGGCGGCGCCGTGGCGGCCCTAGCTGCCCGCACCATCCGAAGCTGAGGGACTTTTGCTACAACGAGGACTGTCCAGAAGTTCAGCCAATCTAGCGCCGACCAAGACCCTAAACTTCCATTCAATTCAAAGTAGCCCGTGAACTCCCGTTAGCCCCTCATCCGCCTACAGCAGATCGTCGCGTTTGCGCTTCTCCAGTATTTTGACCACATCGCCCACTTGCTGGGCGGAGTCGCGGCTGGCAATCAGAAGCGCATCGGGCGTGTCGATGACGATCAGGTTCGAAACACCCACCAGGGCCACCAGCTTGCCGGCTGCGTCCACGTAATTACCGCCTGCAGCATGGCAGACGCTGTCATGCAGGATCACGTTTTCGTCCGCGTCGTGTGGCAGCAGCTCATAGACGGCATTCCAGCTACCCACGTCGTTCCAGCCGATCTCTGGACATGGGATGCCGGCCACGCCTTGCACTTTCTCCATGACGGCATAGTCGATGGAAATGTTCTCGCATAGCGGAAACGCTTCTCGCAGCTTGGCGTGGAATCCGGAGTCCTGGAAAGCCGGCAGGGCGGCCAGGATGCTGGCGGTGCGCGGCAGATGCCTGCGCAGTTCGTCGAGCAGCACGCCCGCGCGCCAGAAGAACATGCCGGCATTCCAGAAGAACCTTCCGGAGGACACGTAGCGCCGCGCCGTACGCGCGTCCGGCTTCTCCTGGAAGCAGCGGATCGCGACGGGCTTCGGTCCGGGCTGAGTGCCGCGCGGAAACTCGATATAGCCGTATCCGGTCTCGGGCCAGCGCGGCAGAATACCGAGCACCACCATTTGCCCGCGGCCGGCGGCGCGAAATGCCCCGCGCACCAACTGGCGATACCGGCCTTCCTTGGCGATGATGTGGTCCGCGGGAAAAACACCCATCACCGCATCCGGATCGATGGATTGCAGGATGTGCGCCGCCAGACCGATGGCAGGCGCCGTATTGCGCTGCGTGGGCTCCGCCAGAATCTGCAGTTCGGGAACCTCCGGAAGCTGGCGCACGATTTCGTTGCGCAGGTAATCGTTGGTCAGCACCCACATCCGCTCCGGAGCGATCACGGGGCGCAGGCGGTCGACCGTGTTTTGGATCAAGGAGCGCGATCCCACCACGTTCAGCACTTGTTTGGCCGAACGCCGCCGGCTGCGCGGCCAGAAGCGCGTGCCGCGACCGCCCGCCAGAATCAGGCCGTAGTTGTGTGGATCGGGCATGCGTGAGTTTCCGGATCAATTTACAGGATATCCGCGAATTGGCGTGAAGATGCGGCGCCAGCGCGTGTTGGTAAAGAAACGCCGGTAGCGATCGACGATGTCGATGCCGGAACCGGCCATGGCATCGGCGGCGCCTCGTAGGACCAGTAAACGATCCAGGGCGCGCCAACGAGATTGGCGCGCGGCACGAATCCCGTATATCGGCTGTCGAGCGACGAATCCCGGTTATCTCCCATTACGAAATAGTTGTCCGGCGGCACCACTACTTCTCCGTTCACCACATGATGCTCCAGCATGTCCCTCCCAAGGTTGGCAAGGCGAATATCCGGCTGGCTGGGGAAGTTGTCGCGGTATGACTCGATGTATTTAGTCTTATGATAAGCGTACGGCTCGTCCAACTTCTTGCCGTTGAGGTAGACTTGCTTGATCACCAGCTTGATTCGATCGCCTGGCGCGCCCATGCAGCGCTTCACGAAAGCCTCGCGGACATCCATTGGATAGCGGTACACAACGATGTCGCGGCGCGACGGCGCGGAGACTCCCAGAACCCTGACCAACAACTGGTCGCCGATCAGTATGGTGTCCTCCATGGCGCCGGTGGGAATGATGTAAGCTCTGCATACCTGAGGCGCCAGCAAAGTCACGGCGGCTAAGGCGATCCATCCCCATCGGAACCGCGTCCGTCCATTTCCGGATAGTGCCCGCCCGGCAAGGAACAACGGAAACGCTATCGCCGCGACGAACACGATAGCCAGTATCGCCGAAACCAATGGCGCACCGGCGGCCCCGAAGCGAGCCAGCCCCGCCAGGTCGGCCACGCAGCGCGCCGCCAGAAAGAGGGCGCTGCCGTAGCCGCTCCATGCGTTCCCGTGGTGGAGTCCAAGCGCGGCTGCCAGGAACAAGGCGCACGGAATAATGCTGGGAGGAGCCAACGGAATGGCCACCAGACAGAGACCTGCTAGCACAAAAGCTTCCGCAATCGCAGTGTTTACCGCCGGGGGACGGCCCGCTTGGGTGCCGGTCATAATGGGATGCCGCTATCCCGCGGTTTCAGTTGACGTTCACTCCGTGGATCAACATAAACGTGCGCTTCCACCGTGTCTTGGTGAAAAAGTGCTCCATCAGGTCGACCAGATGATCGACGCCGATGGTAGGGTTCGATAGCGCCTCGGTCGGCGCATCGTAGGACCAGTAGATGATCAGCGGCTTGCCGATGATGTTCTCGCGCGGCACAAATCCCCAGTACCGGCTGTCGAGCGAGGAATCCCGGTTGTCCCCCATGGCAAAGTAGCTGTCCGGCGGCACCACCACCTCGCCGTTTACCACATGATGCTCCAGCATGTCCTGCGCGGGGTCGTATACGTGCACATTGGGTTCGCTGGGGAAATTGTCGCGGTAGGACTCGATGTATTCGGTCTTGTGGTAAACATACGGCTCCGCCAGTTTCTTGCCGTTGAGGTACACTTCCTTGTTAATTAATTTGATGCGGTCGCCGGGCACCCCCATGCAGCGCTTCACGAAGGTCTGGCGGATGTCCACCGGATAGCGGAACACGATAATATCGCCGCGTTTGACCGGCTCGTACGGCAGTATGTATTTGGAAATGGGGCCTGGGGGCGCGTAGGCCAGTTTGTCCACCAGCAGGTGATCGCCGATCAGCAGCGTATCTTCCATGGATCCCGTAGGGATGACGAAGGCCTGCACTAGAGTCGTGGTGCCGAAGAGCAGCAGGATGATGGTCACGGTCCATTCGGCGATAAAGCCGCGTGGCTGATCCGTTTTTACCGGCATCCCCATTGTCCCGCTCCATCGCCATCGCTTCGGGGAAGCAGGGTTCTTCACGTCTGCCACGATTGCCGTTTTCTTTTGTTCCACAGATACCCATTGTAGCGAAAGCTTGATATTCTGTGGGAAACGGAGTCGATTATTGAGACCAATCCCGCGGTCCCTCCCGAGGCAATCTTGAACGCCGCCGTCACCGATTCTACGCAGATTTCCGGGAAGCCCGCCCGACGCCAGCCGGTGGGACTGGTGTTCTGCTGCACCATTCTGGGCGCCGCCGCGCAGATCCTGATGAAGACCGGGGCCAACCACATGACGAATCCCGGTTTGCTGGGCATGGCCACCAACCTGCCGCTGATGTGCGGGTATTGCCTCTACGGTCTGTCCACGCTGTTGCTGGTGCTGGCGCTGAAGGACGGCGAACTGTCGCTGCTCTATCCCGTGATTGCGCTCACCTACGTGTGGGTGACGGTGCTCTCGTTTCTGATCTTTCACGACGAACTGAACCCGTGGAAGCTGCTGGGGATCGTGCTCATCATTTCGGGCGTGGCGGTGCTGGGCAAAGGCGGGAAGCGTTGAAGACTCCCCTCAGCCACATGCTGCTGGTGCTGCTCGCCGCGTTCATCGGGTCGTTCGGCGGGGTTTTTCTGAAATCCGGCGCCGGCGTGGTGCGGGACGGGCTGGTGTACCTTTTCATTTCGCGGGAGCCTCCATTTTTCAACTGGCGCCTGGCGGCAGGCGTGGCTTTGTTTCTGCTCTCGTCGTACTTCTTTGTGCTGGGCATCCGCCCACCGGGTGAGCTTTCGGTTCTTTATCCGATGGTGTCGCTGGGCTACATCTTCACGCTGCTCTGGTCGCGCATCTTTTTCAAGGAGCCGCTCACGCGGGTGAAGTTCTTGGGGCTTTTCTTGATTGTGATGGGCGTGGTGTTTGTGGGGCTGGGAAGTAAGTAGTACCGGACTGCCGCATCCGAAGTTGCACATTCCATCCGGCGCCTTCTGCCACCTCCGGTCTACGCCACCCGGTCCATCTCCAGAAACTCCCGCACGTGCGGATGCTCCGACTTCGCCAAGTCCGCCGGCGGCCCGAAGAAGATCACCCGGCCTTCAAACAAGAACACCACCTGGTCGGCCACTTTATGCATCAGGTCCAAATCGTGCGTCACCACGATCGAGGTCAGCCCGAGCTGCTTCTTCAGGCGCAGCATCAAGTCGCTGAGGTGGTCGGACATGATGGGGTCCACCATGGTGGTGGGTTCGTCGTAGAGCACGCACTGGGGCTGCGACGCCAGCGCCCGCGCGATGGCCACGGCCCGCTTGTAACCCATGGAAAGATCGGCCGGATAAGCGTTCTTGGCTTCCAGAATGTCCACCATGCCTAGCAAACCATTGACCACATCCTCCTTGTCGCGCTTGTTGTAGTCCTCGCGTAGTTCCAGGGAAAACAGCACGTTTTCGCCCACGGTAAGCGAATCGAACAGTGCACCCGACTGGAAAACCATGGTTACTTTCTTGCGAATGCGGCGCAGGTCCGGCTCCGCGAAATCGGTGATATCTTCGTGCGCCACAATCACGCGGCCGCTGTCGGGTTTCAGGAAACCCATGATGTGAGACAGCGTCACGGACTTGCCCACGCCGCTGCGGCCGATGATGGCCACGGTCTGCCCGGCGTCCACGTGAAAGTTGGAATCGACTAAAACCGGCTTGTCGAACGTCTTATACACGTGGCGGAATTCGATGTAATGCGGATATTGGTCAGTGGGCGTCATGATAGCGGGCCCATTCCTCGGGGGTATTGAGATTCTCGAAACAGGCGGCATCGGCGACCGGAAAGCGCGCCACTTCCAGGCTGGCCAAAGCATCTGTGATTTTTCGTACACCCGCTTCCAGCGCGCGATGCAGTGTCTCCCGGCAACGGCGGTGGTAAACGGCGCAGAGCGGTTCCAGGCGTCCGGAAGGGCCCGCGGGCAACAGGGCGTCGGCGTTCCGGCGCGCGGCGGCATCCAGCAGGCCGCGCAGGAATTCGGGCGGGATGGCGGGCATATCGCAGGCCAGCACCAGGTTCCAGTCGGCGGCGGTGTAGCTCAACGCGGTTTCGATACCGCCCGCCGGCCCGGAGCCGGGGGTACGATCCGGGAGGATTGCATAGCCCAAATGCCCGTATTTTTGAGGATCTCCAATCAAAATGACCGATCCGGCGGCGGCTGCCACGGTGGCCGCTACGTGGCCGGCCAGAGCACTCCCGCGAAAGGGCAGCAACGCTTTGTCCCGGCCCATGCGGGAGCTTTTTCCGCCAGCCAGCACGAACCCGGCCCTGCTCACAGAGAAATGATAACATTGACAGTACAGCTACTCTGGCGCGCGACGGTCTATTCTTGGTAAAGGATTGAAACAATACCGTGCGAAAATGTTTTATAATTGTCGGCATGTGCGGCGTAACGGCAGTTTTGCAAGGCGCGGGCGGTCCCGCGGTCCCATCGCCATCCGTATCGCCATCGCCGTCCGTTTCAGTGGTACGGGCCGACCCGCGTACGGGGCGATTGGTGCGCACCGTGATCCGGGCACGCCCGGCGGATGCACGCGCAGTCGAGACGACGCCGTCCGCCCCCCTTCTGGAGACCGTGGACCGCATCGCCCAACAGAACCAGATCTCCCCGAAGCTGGTTCATTCCGTCATTCAAGTCGAAAGCAACTACGACCCGAACGCCGTCTCCCCGAAGGGAGCCCAAGGCCTGATGCAGTTGATACCCTCCACTGCCCGGCGATTTGGCGTGTCTAATGTTTTCGATCCCGCCGACAACGTCCAGGGTGGCGCGCGTTACCTGAAATATCTCCTGGCGCTTTATAAAGGCGACGAAGCATTGGCCCTGGCGGCCTACAATGCCGGCGAAGGCGCGGTTGCGCGCTACGGCGGCGTGCCCCCGTTCGCGGAAACGCAGGAATATGTAGCCAAGGTGCGCCAACGCGCTTCCGCGCCGCGCGCGCCGGTGAACGGTGTCGAAACCGGAGCGGCTCCTACCGCCGTCCAATCAAACGATGCCCAACCGCCGGATGCCGCTCCGGCCGAGGTCCATAACCCGATTCGCGAAGTGATGGACGCGAACGGCAAGATCTACTATATTTCGCACTGAAGGCTTGATGAAACGCACGCTCATCCCGCTTCTCGCGCTGCTCGCGGCCAGCCCGCCGGCGCGGATTCGCGGCGAGGAGTTGCGGCAGGTGACCGCGGTACGCTGTTGGTCGCTGAGCGAGGCCACCCGCGTGGTGATCGAGGTAGACGGCGAATTCGAATTCCGCGCCGAGCGCGCGCACGATCCCGAACGTATTTTCTTCGATGTGCAGGGTTCGCGGCCGCACATCAACGGCCGTCGCTTCTATTCCTCGAATGTGACCGACAAGCTGGTGAAGAAGGTGCGGGTGGCCGAGACGCATAGCGGGGTGACGCGTGTCGTGCTGGATTTGCAAAGCAGCGCGGATTACTCCGCGACGCAACTCTC
The DNA here is from genome assembly GCA_035602155.1 of Bryobacteraceae bacterium. Classification (GTDB taxonomy): domain Bacteria; phylum Acidobacteriota; class Terriglobia; order Bryobacterales; family Bryobacteraceae; genus Bog-159. The sequence continues at coordinate 17,931 of DATNMW010000384.1, forward strand.
CAATCCGGACCGTCTGGTGGTGGAACTGCGGCCCAAAGGAAGCGCGGCGCCGCCGGTTCCGGCGCGGCCGCCGCGGCAGCAAGTTGTCACACAAATTTTGCCTGCGCCCCCGATCCTGGCGCCCTCCCCCGTGCCTGGGACAGGGCCGCTCCCCAACAGTCCGCAGACGGTAGCTGCAACCGGTCAGCCGACGGTAGCTGCAACCAGTCTGGCGTTGCGCCCCCAAACGGAAACGCAGCCGGTAGTAGCGAGGTTGGAAGCCGAGCCGCCCGCCCAAACTACCCGGATCATAGAGCGAGCCGAATCCGGCCGTGCGGCCAAACTGTCCGGCGATGTGCCGGGCTCGCTTACGCGCGCGCTGGGGCTGAAGATCCGGCGCGTGGTCCTGGACCCCGGCCACGGCGGGCACGACGAGGGCACTTCCGGTCCCAACGGTCTCCTGGAAAAGGACCTGGTTTTGGATGTGGCTCTCCGGCTGGGCAAGCTCATCGAGGCCCGCATGGGCAGCGACGTGGTTTTCACGCGCTCCGACGATACGTTCATTCCGCTGGAACGCCGCACCGCTATCGCCAACGAAAAGAAGGCCGACCTCTTCCTTTCCATCCACGCCAATTCGTCGCCCTATCCGCGCATCGGGGGGGTGGAAAGCTATTATCTGAACTTCACCAATGCGAAGGACGCCCTGGCTGTGGCCAGCCGCGAAAACGCCTCGTCCGACAAGTCGGTTTTTGAACTGCACGACTTGATCCAAAAGATCACGTTGCATGACAAAGCCGAGGAATCCAAGGAATTCGCGGGCAGCATACAAGCCGCGTTGTTTCCTTTTGCGGTGCGCTACGATCCGGGCATCAAGAACCGGGGCATCAAGAAGGCTCCCTTTGTGGTGCTGATCGGCGCATCCATGCCCTCCGTTTTAGCCGAGATCGGTTTCCTGAGCAATGCCCGGGAAGAGGCCTTGCTCAAGAAGCCCGAGCACCGGCAAAAGTTGGCCGAGGCGCTTTACCGCGGCGTATCGCGCTATGCGCAAAGCCTCAGCCACTTCGAGTTGGCGCAGGCCGGCGATCACGTCAAGAACTGACTTCCTCGATCCGCCCTTCGAGCGCGCATATTGTTACACTGGGGAAGGCATGGAAGGTGCCGCGACTGAGAGCCAAACCGAGAAGGGTCCGCGCTGTCCTGTGTGCGGTTGGACGGATGTGCGCCGGTCAATGCCGCATGGGTTCTTAGACCGCATCGTGCGGATCGTGGGGCTTCTACCGTATCGTTGCCGCAGTTGCGGCCAGCGCTTCTATCGCCCGGCGCACGACACCGCTGAATCCGCCGAGTGAATGCGCCGTGGCCGGCGGCCACCAGGCCTATGAGTTCTGCATGGTCCGGTTAAAAGCTCGTCGCGCGATGCACTTGTGGAATCTGGCTGCGCCGATAATGCGGCGATTTCGGAGCACATTCTGGCGGTCGCGTTCTTGCTCCGCAGCGACGGGCTAGGATTCGACGCCGCCGCATCGAACAGGCTGAAGGGGGGCGGTATTGAACCAATTGCCGTCCGGACTCGACCGCAGTGCGCGAATCGCATGGCGAAGATCCGCTGTGCGAGGCAAAATCCAAATAAGCCACCATATCGGAGCGCTATGCGGAGTTTATTGCAAAGTCGAAGAAGCGAGAGAAATTATCGGGCATTTGGAGTCGCCGGAATTACGCCCGGTTTCCTTTACGTAAGTAGAACTAAAGTCCTGGATTAGGACTAAAGTTCGCAAACGGGCAGTACCGATACTCGGGTTTTTTTGTGTAACTAGTTGACCTGAGTTGCCCGAAGAAATTAGGATTACTTAGAGTGGAACAAAGACGAACCCGGCGCTTCGCCCTTCAATTGCCCGTTTCGATTACCCGCAACGGCTCGGAACGCAGTGTGCAACTCGGGCTGACGAAGAATATCAGTTCGGGGGGCGTATTATTCACGGCGGTGAAGGAACCGGACATCGGGGCGTCCATAGAATATGTCATAGCGCTCGGTGGGCGGACCGAGCAGCAGGTCAGTTTGCGTTGTATTGGCAAGGTGCTGCGCGCTAACCGGTCCGACTCCGACAAGTCCGCCTACGATGTCGCCGCCACCTTGGAACGCTACGAGTTCGTGCGCCCCGAGGAATAGCCGGCAAGTCCACCCGCCGACGCTCTGCTCAAGTCGGCAAGCTCTTCCCCTTGTCATCGTGCGCCTTTTCGTGTATGGTAGCAAAGAAAAGGCGAAACTCGATGGATCTGACCCTGGCTTCCCCGAAATCCCCGACGATCGAAGCTGCGCTGACGCGCTTCCACCACGCGGCCATCCGTCATGAGCCGGCCACCGGCGGGACGTATCAAGATCTGCCTGAGAGCGTGAACCCCGTCTTGCGGCGTGCGCTGGCCGCCCGCGGCATCCGCCAACTATACTCCCATCAGGCCGAAGTCTTCCATCTGGTCGAGCAAAACCAAAACGTGGTGGTCGTGACGCCCACCGCCAGCGGCAAAACACTGTGCTATAACCTGCCGATCCTAAACCTGCTGCTGGCCGAACCGGGCGGCCGCGCGATGTACCTGTTCCCGACCAAAGCTCTGGCCGAAGATCAACTCCACGAGTTGCAGACCGCCATCGACCAGACGGGCTCCGAAATCCGGGCATTTACGTATGATGGCGATACGCCCCAGGATGCCCGTAAGGCCATCCGCCAGCGCGCCAACGTGGTGCTTACCAATCCGGATATGCTGCACTCCGGCATCCTGCCGCATCACACCCGCTGGGCCAAGCTGTTCGAAAATCTGCTCTATGTGGTCGTCGACGAGTTGCACTACTATCGCGGCGTGTACGGCAGCCACCTGGCGAACATTCTACGGCGGCTCAAGCGCATCTGCGAGTTCTACGGATCGAAGCCCATCTTCATCTGCTGCTCCGCCACCATCGCCAATCCGCGTGAACTCGCCGAGGCCCTAACGGAGTTGCCTTTCCGCATTGTGGATTCGAACGGCGCACCGCGTGGCGAGAAGTTCTTCGTCTTCTATAATCCGCCTGTTGTGAATCGCCAACTGGGAATCCGGCGCAGTTACATCGCCGAAGCGCGGCGCATCGCGCTGGAGTTCATCGAGCATCGGTTGCAGACGCTGGTGTTCGCCAACAACCGGTTGGCGACTGAAATTCTGGTCACCTATTTGAAGGACGCCATGATGCATAAAGCGCGCGGCCCGCTGACCAAGGACGCCGTGCGCGGCTATCGCGGCGGATACCTGCCGCGGGAGCGCCGCGAAATCGAACGCAAGCTGCGGGAGGGCGAGATCCGCGCCGTGGTAGCCACTAGCGCGCTGGAACTGGGCATCGACATCGGCTCGCTGGATGCGGTGGTGATGGCGGGCTATCCGGGCGCCATCGCATCGACATGGCAGCGCGCCGGGCGCGCCGGACGCCGCCAGAACGCTTCGGCAGCCGTGCTGGTGGCTTCCAGCGCGCCGCTCGACCAGTACATCGTCGAGCATCCCGATTACTTTTTCGGCCGCTCTCCCGAACACGCCTACGTCAATCCGGACAATCTGGAGATCCTGCTGGCGCACCTCAAGTGCGCCGCCTTCGAGCTGCCCATTCAGGATGGCGAAAAATTCGGCGCGCACGATACTACGGAGATGTGCCGCTTTCTGGAAGAAGCCGGCTTACTGCATCACTCTGCTGGGGCCTGGCACTGGACTTCGGATTCCTATCCCGCCGATGCCACCAGCCTACGCTCCGTTTCAAGTGACAACTTCGTCGTCGTGGATATTACCGGCGAACCGGCTGTGATCGCCGAAGTCGCGTTTACCGCGGCGCTGACTACGCTGCACGAGAAAGCCATCTATCTGCATGAAGCCCGCCAGTATCATGTGGAGCGCTTCGATTACAAAGAGCGCAAAGCTTACGTGCGACGTGTGGAATGCGACTATTACACCGATGCCATCGATTACACGCAGGTGAAGACGCTGCAGGAATTCGAAAGCGAGGCGTTCGGAGGCGCGCGCAAGTGCCACGGCGACGTGCGCGTGAATCGCCAGATTGTGGGCTTTAAGAAGATCAAGTTCTACACCATGGAAAACGTGGGCGCGGGCAATCTGTCGATGCCCGAACAGGAGATGCACACCACCGCTTTCTGGCTGCATTTCCCCGCCGAGTTTATGGCGCGCTTCGCGGACCTGACGCCCACCGAGAAGCAGAGCGGCCTCGCGGGATTGGGCAACGCCCTCCGCACCGTGGCGGCGCTGCTGCTGATGTGCGATCCGCGGGATCTCGGCGTAGCGTTCAGCGAGGAGGCTAATTTGTATCTGTACGACTGCTATCCCGGCGGCGTAGGGCAAAGCGCTCCGCTCTATCGCATGGCGGATCGTTTGGTGCGGCTGACCGTGGACTTGCTGGCCGCATGCGAATGCGAGGCGGGATGTCCATCGTGCGTGGGCCCGGTGGGGGAGGTGGGCGAGCGCGGGAAGGAAGCCGCCTTGCGGATTGCGCGGGAGTTGCCGTAGCGCATTCGCGCGTGCTGCGCGCAATCGTACAAGCGTCCACAGCCGTGTTTTCAAGCCAGCCACCGGCGGGCGTCGCAGCATAGGTAATGAGGCGTTACGTCGCCTGCGAACTAACGAGCAATGAAGTCCGTCCAAACCCGCCTAACTTCTTGCAGTTACTAGGGTTCGAGCCAGAAAATCACACCGGCGGAAGTTCTCCCACCGCTGATGGTAGTCCCGTATAAATTGCCTCTCGATCCGCGAATCACACCCCCATAAGGCTTGTCTCCACTCGTGGCTCCACTGAAGCTATACAACACTGAGAAGTTTCCGGCGGCGTCCAGCTTGTACACGACTCCGTTGTCCTTTACTCCCCCGGCGGTGGCAGTGCCGTAAAGGTTCCCCGCCGCGTCTCGGGTCAAACCAGCATAAGGACTGCCGCCGTCCGTGCCTCCAGTGAACGTATGCAGTACGGTCAGAGTTCCACTCGGGTCGAGCTTGAACAGGACTCCGCAACAACTGCTGTTCGCGCCCCCATCTGTAGTGGTACCGTAAAGGTTTCCCATCTCGTCGAGAATGACACCCGCAAATGGGTTGCCGCCATCCGCGCCTCCAGTGAAACTGTGTAACACCGTGAGGCTTCCGGCGGGGTCCAGTTTGAACACGATTCCGCAACTGCTGCCACCCCCTTCACATCCGTTGCCGCCGGTGCCTTCGGCGCTAGCGGTGCCATAGAGGTTGCCTTCCGAGTCAAGGATCACTCCCGCGTTTGGGATAGCCCCGGATGACCCACCAAAGCTGTGCAACACGCTGTAATTTCCCGTGGGATCCAGTTTGAACACGACGCCGTCGCCGCTTTCGCCGCCAAGGGTCGTGGTGCCGTAGAGGTTGCCTGCCGAATCTTGCAGCAGGCCTGCGTACGGGTTCGCTCCATCCACTCCCCTCGTGAAACTGTGCAGCACCGACTCCGTGCCGGTGGCATCCAGCTTGAACACCACTCCGCAGCCTGAAACACACAACGGGGAGCTGAAGGTGCCGCCGAAGTATGTGGTGCCGTAGAGATTCCCCCCCGAGTCGCGTACCAGCCCCGCGTAAGGGTTCCCCCCGTCTACCCCGCCCGTGAAGCTGTAGAGCACTGTTTCTTCGCCGGTCTTATCCACCTTGAACACTACTCCGGCGCCAGATGCTCCACCGGAGAAAGTGGTGCCGTAGAGATTGCGATCCGAGTCCGCGAGCAGAGCCGCCTGGGGTGCCGCTCCATCCATTGGCTGCCCGCTGAAGCTGTGCAGGACAGTGTACTTCTGCGCGTGCGCTGGTCGCGCCCCGATGACCGCCAACACGGATATCGCCCCCAGCAAAGCCGGCGCACGGCTTGCCCTCACCCAGTGGATCGCGGAAATGCAGCGCCGCCGTCGCCTACTCTTCGCCATACGCTCCCCTTGGGTTATGGTACACCCTCAGTTCGTGATCAACCGGAACTCTCATCGTCTGAGCATAGTCTCCTTTGCCAGGGTCTCGCCGGCAAAAGGGCAAGACGGCCTTCACTTCCCTCGGCATCGCATCGAAAACCTTCTGCGATCTCTTCGACCGACATGTGCCGGGATGCTCTCCATGGCTGCGTATTGTGACCAATCGAGACTCGCCATTTGTTCGATCTTCTTCTTTCATGCATGGTACATGCGCCGACGCGAAAAACGATGCCAGACAGATCTTCCCTGGCTGAATTTCCTTGTTACGTTTAGCGATGCGCGCTACAGTACATGATAGTCGGCTTCCGGCATAGGCGTCTTAGACGGGTTGCTCGCCAAGGTGCGAACCAACTGGCGATCGCCGACGCCGTCGAGTTGATCGATTATCACTAACTTGAAGGAGGAACACGCCAAGCCCATGAAGAATCCGCCGCACCCGGGCCTGTGCATCCGGCTCAATTGCCTCGAACCTTTTGGTCTGTCGATTACGGCAGGAGCGCGGGCGCTGGACGTCAGCCGCATCACGCTTTCACGACTCATTAACGGGCAATCGCGCGTGTCCCCCGATATGGCCATCCGGCTTGCCAAGGCTTTCGGTGCCGAGCCCGACATTTGCATACGAATGCAGGCGGCCTGTGGTCTGGCGCTAGACTGGCCTGCATGAGAACGATTTCGAGGTTAAGCTTTACCAGCCACGGCCGATGGCGGAAACAGGTGTTCGTCTGTGAACGCGCAGATTCCATCAGCGGATGTCAGGCAATATTCCGCGCGCGATTCTAAACGCTTTACGAATGCTCCCTGCTTGGATTCTCAATTGCCTCTGAAACCGCGCTTGCGACTCTCTATTTTGCTCTTCACCCTATCCTGCTCATTGGCAATGCACGCCGAAGAGATTCCGGTTACCGATCTCTCCCGCCTGGAACTAAAGGGCGTTCATGCGGAGCCTACTACGCACCACGGCCTGGCGGCGCTAAAGATCACCGAAGCCGAATCCGGCCCGGGAGAAGCTCTCGCGGTGGTCAAGAATCTAGTGTTCCGCAACGGCGCCATCGATGTGGAAGTCTCCGGCGCTCCCGCGAAGACCGCCGGTGAACAGGCGCGCGGATTCATCGGCGTGGCGTTTCGCGTGGCGGCCGGCGGCGCCCGCTTTGAGGAATTCTACATCCGGCCCACCAATGGACGAGCCGGCGACCAGCTTCGCCGCAATCACAGTACACAGTATGTATCGTTTCCCGACTGGCCCTGGGAACGGCTGCGCAAGGAAAGTCCCGGCGTGTACGAATCCTATGCCGACATGGTCGCGGGCGAATGGACGCATCTGCGCATTGTGGTGCATGGGCCGGACGCCTCGCTCTACGTGAACGGCGCCGCGCAGCCCTGCCTGCTCGTTCACGATCTGAAGCTCGGCGACAGCCAAGGCGCAGTGGCGCTTTGGATCGGGCCTGGCACGGAAGGCTACTTCCGCAAGCTGACTGTCACGCGCGAAGACGCGACCGCCCAGGAGTAGGGGCGACCCGCCCGCCTCCTTTGCGGAATCTTGCGAACCTCCAAGCCGAAGAAGTGACCGGCAAGGGCTCCCGGTGGCTTACCGTTTCTTCAACTGCTCCGGAAAGACCGCATACCCCTCCGGCGGCGGGTACATCGCAGCCAGCAGTTCCAGGCGCTTGCGCAGATAGCGGCTGGGCATCTGGCGAGGGCCGGTCTCCACGTCGATGTCGCAGCACGTGCCGTGCAGATACAGCGTCAGCGTATCTTCAAACGCCTGCCGCGCGTAATCGCGAAACAGCTTGGTTTCCTTGCGGATGTTGGCTTGTCGCCGCACCAGCGCCTGCTTCAGATGCCAACTCCGGTCGTCCACCTCGCCATGCACTTCCGCGCTCAACTCCTCGCGCAATTGCCGGTAGAAGCTTTCCCGCTCTTCGGACTGCCACGTATCCGCCACCAGTGCGGCCAGCGCGTTATAGAAGGTGTAGTGATAATTGGCAACATCTTCTTCCTTAGTCGCCAGCACCAGGATGGTCATTTCGCCGGACGCCGTGCGCGAGGCGCTCAACTGGCGTCCTTCCGCCGGTTTTTCGAAGCTGACCAGGTCGCCGGTGCGGCCATTACCTTTCTCCAGGTACGGCACCAGCACCAGGCCGACTTTCCCCAGATCGGTGCAAATCGCGAGAGATACGGCCGCGATGGGATCGTGCAAATACTGCCGCAGGTCCTCTTCCGCCATGGAGGGGGTGCAGAAATAGGAGAAGGTATTCGTGAGCGGAATGAATTGGCCGCGGCAGCGGGCAGCCAGTTCCGCGACCGTCAGCCGCGGCTGGCCATTCTCAGTGGACATTGGCGCTACCCGATTGTATCAGAGGAGCGTGCCGGGTGCGATTATGCACCTTCGCGCCGGCGCTTCTGCGACGGGTTGTCAGGCTAGGGAAATGGATGCTCAGACCGAGGACTGGTACTGTTCCGCCATGCGTGGGGCAGTAGCCCCAGTACTGGCTCGTACCGCGCCAATACATAAACTCTTGTAAGTTATCGGCGGGCAGGCTATGATTACAACATCCATGCCTTGCCCAAAATCCGCCGCTAACGATTCAGACAGCGCCATGCGTCGCCGGACTATCGCCGGACTTAACCGGCGGTCGTTCCTCCAGTCGCTGGCGGCCGGTTCCGCCGTCGTGGCGGCCGCCAAGCCATCGAAAGGCGCTAATACTCCAGCGTTCCAGGTGGGCGTGGGCTATTCCAGCGATCCATATACCGCGGCATCGACCGCACTGTCCGCCTGTGCGCAGTTTCCCACCAACCTTGCCGGGCAGACGGTGGTGATCAAGCCGAACCTGGTGGTTCCGAAGCCTTCCTCCTCCGGCGCCACGACTGACCCGAATGTGGTGAAGGCTGTCGTGGATATGTGCATCGCGGCCGGAGCGGAATGGATTTACATCGTCGAGGCTCCCCTGCCCGGAAACGGTCCGTACTGGGGCCCGTGCGGCTATGCAGCCATCTTTACCGCAAAGGCCTATCCGCAAGTCACGCTGACGAATTTGGTGACGGGGACTTACGTTCTGACCCCCGTGCCCGGCGGCGGCTCCGCCTACCAGCAGATGTACGTTCCGCAGGTAGTGCTCGAACCGAATACTTTCTTTATCAGCGTGGGTAAACTGAAAACTCACCAGGACGCGGTAGTGACGCTTTCCATGAAAAACCTGGTGGGTCTGGCTTCCGAACCCGCCTACGCCCAACCGGTAAACACGGATTTTCCGCGCCACGACCTGCATCTGCGCAGCATCAATCAGTCGATTATCGACCTGAACATGATACGGCCGATCGATTTCGCCGTGATCGACGGCGTTTGGGGCATGGATGGCGAAGGCCCCACTACTGGCACGCCGGTGGCCACGAATGTGGTCCTGGCGGGCCTGAACCCGGTTGCCGTAGATCGTGTGGCGCTGAATGTCATGGAGTTTGCGCAAAACTCCGTGACCTATCTAAGCTATGCGTCGCAAGCGGATCTGGGTCCGCCGAGTAACAACGACGTTACTCTCTTGGGCGATTCGTACATTCCATACCCGTTTGTTCCCGCGACGACGCCTCCGGTTCTGTGGAAGCCGACTGCCACGCCAGCCACCATTTCGATTTCCGCTGGCAATTCGACGACCATCGCCTACGCCATCCCAGCCGAGTGCTTCACCCACGCGGAGATCATCCAGGACAGCGATGTCACTCCCACAGTGGTTCCCATCCGGACGCTGCACACTTTCAAGTCGGTTAAAGCGCCAGGAGAGAGCCTGGTCTGGAACGGACTGGATAACAACGGAGACGCGGTTGCGCCGGGAACATATTATGCACAAATTCAGGCCATTCCATCGCCTAGCAACACGTCGTACGACAATTATGCGTTGACCAGGATCACAGTCACCGCTTAGGCTTTTGAAATCGCGGATCGCAGGCGGAATAGCCTGGCGCCCCCGAAGCCGGACACCTGCATCTAAACACCGCATCCGACGCGGACGGGCGGCGCCCTCCCATAATTCCAAAATAATTCTGACTGTATAACTCGCGTTACTTATACGAGTGTTAAACTTCTGCATCGGCGTATAAGACGGAGCTGTAACCGACTTATGCAGTAAGGGGAGGTCCGATGCGACGAAGGTTTCTCTTGCCCTGGCTGGCGGCATTGTTAGTGACAATACCGCCTTCGTGTCCGGCTGGCGAAGCTCCGGCGGATCGCGGCCCGCTGCAACTGACTCTGAAGCGCGCCGTCCAGTTGGCGCTGTCGCCGGAAGGCAACACCTACATTCAGCTTTCCGACGAGAACCTGCGCCAGGCGAAATCGCGGACCGCCGAGGTGCGCTCCGCGCTGCTCCCCGACATCGAAGCGCAAGCCTCGCAAACCACGGCCATGCGCAGCCTGGCCGCTCTGGGCCTGGACCTGGCGGCCAGCGACACTCTGCTGGGGGCGGCCAAGGCTCCCCCGCCATGTACCGCCAGTCCGGTGATATGCAGCGTTTTGAGCACCGCCGAGGCGCCCCTCCTGGCCGACATCGCCAACAAGATCCCGCGGGTGGTGGGTCCGTTCAACTCGGTGGACGTGCGGGCCCGCATGAGCCAGAGCGTTTTCGATTTCAGCAATATCCGCCGGTACCAATCCTCGCGCGCCGCGTTTCGCGCCGCCAAAAGCGACCGCGGCGCCACCGACAACTCGGTCTCCGCGGCGGTGGCTAAAGCGTACTTGGCCGCGTTGCGCGCCGATGCCGATGTGGAGGCCTATCAGGCGAACGTATCGCTTGCCGAGGCCCTGCTCAAACAGGCGGAGAACCAGAAAAATGCAGGCGCCGGCACGGGCATCGAGGTCACCCGCGCGAAGGTGCAACTCGCCAACGAAAACCAGCGGCTGCTGGTGGGCCGGAATCAGCAGAACAACGCGCATCTGGAGTTACTGCGGGTAATGGGCCTCAATCTGTCCACGGAGGTGGAGCTTACCGACAAGCTCGGCTATGAACCAGTGGATGCCATCTCGCTCGAGCAGGCCGAATCCGAAGCCTTGCAAAACCGCCCGGATGTGAAGGCGCAGGCCGAACGCGAGGCCGCCTCCCGCCTGAATGCCAATGCCGTGAAGGGCGAGAGGCTCCCCAGCCTGGTAGCATACGCGGACTACGGCACCACCGGAGTCAACGGCGACACGGTGGCGCTACTGCCCACGCGGGATTACGGCGTCTCCTTGCGCGTGCCGGTCTTCGATGGCGGCCGGCGGGACGCCCGGCGCGCCGAAGTCGCTTCCCAATTCCGCCAGGAGCGCGTGCGCACCAACGATCTGCACGAGCAAATCGAGTTGGACGTGCGCAAGGCGCTCGACGGCCTGCATTCCGCCGAGGAGCAGGTGAAAGTGGCGGAAGCCGGCCTCTCGCTGGCCCAGAGCGAGTTCACGCAGGCCCGCCGGCGCTACGAGGCGGGGGTCGCCAGCAGCCTTGAGGTCACCGATGCGCAGACGCGCTTGGACCGCGCCAGCGATAACCGGATTGCCGCGTTGTTCAACCATAATGTCGCCCGCATCGACTTGGGCCAGGCCACGGGCACGATCCAGGAAATGTTGCAGCGGGATCCGGCCGCGGAACCCAGGCAACCGGTCATGACCGAACCGAGAGGTCCGGAGACCGGCGCCTTACGGCCGGCCGCCGCGATATCGGCGTTATTCGCCGCGCCACCGCCGGAATTGTCCGCCCAAGTACAAGACGCCCAAGCGGCGCGGATCCCCGAAATCCTCGCGGCTTCTCCCGCCGCGCACCCGTTTACCCCGTCCCCCCCGGCTACGATGGCGGCGGCCCGCGCCGCCAGAACGGCTCCCGTGCGCAAGGCCACGCCCAGGAGGCGCACCCATCGCCGCGTGCATCGGCGGCCGGCGGCCGGGAAGACGCCGCGGGCAACCAAAACCGTCTGATGGCCGTCTAATCGGTCAGGGTATCCTTGTATATGGGGCTGCCTTCCGGGGCAGCGCGCTATCGCGCCTGCTATAATGACTTCGGGTTCCCCGATTTTGAAATAGATCTGGAAATTTATGAACAGCCGTATCAAATATTTGGTGGTTACCACCTCTACATGCGTCATGCTGCTGCTGCTGCTGGGCACGGTAAGAGGCAGAAGCGCATCCAGCGACCGGCCGTATCCGCAACTCGGCGTGTACACGGAAGTGCTGCACCGCATCAAGAGCGAATACGTGGAAGAGCCGGACATGAAGAGCGTGACTCTGGGCGCTCTCAACGGACTGCTCGAATCCGTCGACCCCTTCGCCAGCTATCTGAATGCCGATCAGTATAAGGACTATCTTAAGAACAAGGACGCGCATAAGGCCGAGGTTGGCTTAGTGCTCGCCAAGAAATTCGGCTTCGTCGGCATCGTCGGCGTGACGCCCGGATCGCCCGCCGCCAAGGCGGGTCTGGCGACCAACGACATGCTCGAAACCATCGGCGGCGTGGCCACGCGGGACATGCCGCTGGCTTATGCCAGCCTGTTGCTGGAAGGCGAGCCTGGATCCAATGTCGAAATGACGGTGGTGCGGGTACGGCGGCCCGAGCCGCAGAAGATCAAACTGACGCGCGCCGGTATCGTGTATCCGCCAGTCGCCGCAAAGATGATGGCGGACAATATCGGCTACATTCAGCCGTCCACGCTGGCGCCGGGAAAAGTGCGGGAAGTGGCTGCCGCGGTGCAGTCTTTGCAGAAACAGGGCGCGCAGAAGCTGATCCTGGATCTCCGGAATTGCGCGGTGGGAGAGCCGCAGGATGGCATCGCGCTGGCGAACCTATTCCTGGCAAAAGGCGAAATCACCTATTTGCAGGGCCAGAAAGTGCCGCGCCAGGACTTTGAAGCGGATGCCGCAAAAGACATCTCCAAGCTGCCGCTGGTGATTATCACCAATCGGGGCACCGCGGACGGCGCCGAAATCGCCGCCGCCGCTTTGATGGACGACAAGCGCGCCGAAGTTGTAGGCGAGCGCACTTACGGCGATGCCTCCCTGCGCAAGGCCGTCACCATGGACGACGGCGGGGCCATCATTCTTTCGGTGGCCAAATATTATTCGCCCAGCGGCAAAGCCATCCAGGATGTGGGCGTGACCCCGGAGACCGTGATGTCGGAACCCGAAACCGAAGTGGAACTCGACGAGAACGGAGAGCCTGTACCGGAGACTCCCGCTCAGCCGGAGCGCAAGCAGGAAGATCCGCTGCTGAAGAAGGCCATCGAAATCGCCAACGGCCAGAAGACGGCGTAATCGGCGCTTACTGGGGTGTGCGTCGCGGTAGATACGGTGCGTTACGGAGCCGCGACCGTCAGGAAGCGGTTTCATCCTGGAATCATGGCAGCAGCCTTTCCCGGCTTTGCGCGTGGCGAACGAAGGCTTCCGCTTGCGGATAGCCGCCCTCCACACCGCGAAAGCGCGTGACCTGACTTTGCAGCGCGTAGAATTTATCGGGCGACTGGGAAGCGTGCGCGTAACAGGCCAGGCGTTTACGCGGCTCGGTCGCGGTGATGTCCACGAAATCGGTGGGTGCGAACATCAGGGTGTCCTCTCCATCCGAAACCTCATAATAATAGAAGGCAAACTTCTTGCCCGTGGCCAGCCATGCATCGTAGGCCAGCATGGAAATGGCGCGATGGTCGCGATGCCCATCGATGGGCCAGTGGGTGAAGAGCACGTCGGGACGCTCGGCGTCGATCAGGTCCCGGAACTGTCGATAGTGCATCGTATCCACCACCGCGTGCCCGTCGCACTGTCCCGCAAAGACAGGGCGCGCCTTCAGAATCTCGCAGGCGCGTTTTGCCTCGGCGACCCGCACATTGGACGCAGCGTCGGCGGGCGCTTCCGGACAACTCTTCTCGCCGCGATTCAGATAGAGCAGTGCCACGTCATGGCCCTGCTCGGTATAACGGGCAATGGTTCCCCCGCATCCGTACTCGGGATCACCGGGGTGGCCTCCGGTTACGATCACCTTGAGCTTGCGGTCCGTGCGGGATGCCGCCGCGCCGGCCAGCAATACGGCTTGACCGAACAAATGTCTGCGCGTGATGGGCATGACGCGATTCCTCCTTCATCGAAACTTGAGCGTCACGTCCACCACATTCGCGCCCGTGCGGACGTGAAGTTCCGAACTGAAAGTCTTGAACTTGCCTCGCAGGATCGGCAGCGCGGAGCGGACAAATTCATCGACATACGGCTCGTTCATGGGCGCGCCGCCGGGCAGCTTCCATAGCCCGGCCAGGCGCTGTTGAGTGCCCGGATCCAACCCCTCGATGTGCAGCTGGCCGAAAAAGAATTGCGGGCCTTTGGCAACCTCCACGTTCACATCCACCACTTGTGTGGAGTCGTGAAACGAGCGCACGGGCTTCGACGATACCCTCAGATAGCCATCCCGGCGGAGTACCTTTTCCATCTGGCCGACAGCCGTCATGAACTGCTTCCAGTTGGCCGGCGCGTCGCTGCCGAATCGGACGGCCTCGTGCATGTCGGCGAGCGGAAGAGCGTCACCCGTGACGCGGACGGTGCCGAGGCGCCACACGGGTCCTTCGTCGATCCCCGCGGTCACAGCTACCAAGGCACCGCCGGTGGCATCGGCCGCACGGGCCATATTCACGCGCGGAAAAGCCACAGTCAGGTGGCCCAACTCCTCGTAAAGCGGCCTCACGTTCAAGTCCAGCATGCGCCGAAAATCGCGCTCGCTGAAGTCCTGGCCCATGGCCACCTTCGCCATGGCATCTTGCAGCGCGCCTACCCCAATCGCCGCGTTGCCCTCAAAGCGAATCGCGGCGATTCTGGGCGGATGCGACGGACGGACGACGACCCACATTCTGCCGGTCTGCAAGTCGGCTTCGGTCTTCAGGACGATCTCTTCCGGACAATTCGATTGCCGAAGCACGGATTCAATGGCGCGCTTGTAGTGGACCGAAGCGCGCTCGTTGTTCGGCGTCTGCCTGTCGATGAACCCGTCGGCGGACTTGAGCTGTTGCCACAGCCGTTCGGCGTCTTGTCCCGGGATATCCAGATCGACCGCCGCGCGGGCGGCTTCTTCGGAGATCTGCAGCGTAACCGCGTATCCGGTGACGGCGCCCGCCGTTTTCGGATCGTACCGGTAGCTGACGCTCGCGAAGAACCCTGTGTCGGCCAGCTTTTGTGCGGCCGCATCGAGTCCCGCCTGAGTGACCGTCTGGCCGGCGCGTAAGCCGGACGCGGCGATAATGGCCGTCGCCGCCAGCCGCGCATTCCCCGTGACCTTGATCTCCACCAGCGGGCGCTGCGCCAGGGCGGCGGACGTGAGCATCAGCGCTACGGCAATGGGCAGACGGCGCATGATCTGATACTATCGCAAGCATGAAGTACACCGCGCTGCTATTGCTCTCGTGCACGGCGCTAAGTGCAGCCGATCGGATCGCGGTCATTGCCCATCGCGGCGAACATCGCGCGCATCCCGAGAACACACTTCCCGCTTTTCAAGCCGCCATCGATGCCGGAGCCGATTTCTTCGAACTGGACGTGCGCACCACCTCCGACGGACGCCTGGTGCTGATGCACGATGCCAAGGTGGACCGCACCACAAACGGCGCCGGCGTGGTCCGCGAAATGACCTTCGACCAGATTCGCGCGCTGGATGCCGGCGCGAAGTTCAGCCTGCGGTTTGCCGGCACGCAGGTCCCGTCATTCGAGGAGGCGCTGGCCCTGGCGCACGGCAGAATCGGCGTCTATGTGGATTCGAAGGACATCGCGCCAGCCGATCTGGCCGCCGCGCTCGCGAAAGCCGACATGCTCAAGCAGGTCGTGATTTATGGAGGCAGCGGGTTCCTGCAACGAGTGCAGGCGCTGAATTCATCCTTGAAGGTCATGCCGGAAGCCGGCGGGGCTGGCACGCTTGAAAAGCTGCTGGCCGATTTGAAACCGCAAGTGGTGGCCTTCGATGCCGGAGATTTCAAGGACGATGCCATCGCGGTGGCGAAACGCGCGGGCGTCGATATCTATGTAGACCGCCTGGGGTCCGCCGACAATCCTTCCGCCTGGCAGGACGCCGTGGACCGCGGCGCGGCAGGCATTCAGACGGACCGGCCCGCCGAATTACTCGAGTATCTGCGGTCGCGGAAGCTAGGAAGGCGGAACTGACTACTTCTTCTCGGTCTTTTTCTCGTCGGGCTTCTTGTCCGTCATGAGCGCCTTGATTTCGGCCGGCAGATCGAAGCGGCCCGCCGGAATTTCCACATTGTGCTTGACGCTGTCGATCTTGACCAGAATCTCGATGTTGGGAAGCTTTTGCGCGATGGTATGCGGCGCCAGAATGCCGCCTTCATCCCGATAGTCGCTGAGAGCGACTTCCGCGGTCGTAGCGCCATCCGGAGTATTTACCGGCAGCACGACTTTCACCAGCAAGTTGGAGCTCTTATCGTAATAGCGGGTCTCGGTGCTGCCCTCGTTGGGAGTAAGTACCACTTTGTAGCAGGGCTTGCCGCCTACGTCCTCGCTCCCGGCGAGTTCGGCCTTCTTGTAGAAGTCGCGCCAGTGGATCTCCGTGTGCATGGCGTCGGTGCGCAGGGTGGTGGCGCGTTCATCGCCTTGCTTGATGCGCGGGCCTTCCCCGGGGTTGTTGGACCAAGCCACCTCTCCGTTGGATCCCTGCTCGGCTTTGCCCATCCCGGTAAAGTCGATGACGGTGTAGCTCTTGTCCGGCGCGGCGCGGTAGGTGGTGAGCGTCCCGCTCAGGCCCATGCTGGTGATTTCCAGCGTTCCAGTGGATATTTCGGTTTGGACCTTTTCATAAGCGGCGCGGCCGCCCGTGACTTCGACGTACTTGTCCAGAATGGCCTCGGGTTTGATGTCGGCGGCGGCGAAGGCGGCCGATGCCAGCAGCAGGAGGGCCGGGGTTGCAATGCGGAAACGGGAGATCATGGCGATGCTTTCCTCTCGATCTACTGTACCATTCGGCTTGTGGAGCAGGATGGCATTCTGCAGACCGATTGTTAATCGCTGCTGGGCCATTCGGAGTAACATTACATAGTGCAACCAGTCATGCTGAACCCGGGGGCGGCCTATCGATTCCTGGCACAACAGGCACAGCCACCCCCTGGGCGTAGCGGCGCATGGCTCAGTTGGCGAAAGCCGCTGCTGGTAGCCGTGGTTCTGGGCTGCACGATGTCGCTGATTACCTCGGCAAGCCTGTCCCTGCGGTTGGCGGGCCCGGCGGCCTTCTACTGGGGCTTCGTGCCTCTCGCCGAGATCGCGGCGCTGGCGGCCGTGTGTTGGCGGGCAAAGCGGAGTCCGTTTGGCCGGACGGTGGATCTGTTCTTCGCGGGCCACGGTCCCTGGCTGTTGTGGCTGATCGGCCTGTGCGCGATCTGGTCTTTCGTGCCGCCAATTCATGCCTTCGTTTTCACCAGGGTTTGGCTGTATGGCGCCGGCGCGATCGTCATCGTCTGGTCGGCTTATATCGACTTCTGCTTCTTCCGATTCGCGATGGGCAAGAAGCCGGCGCGCGCCAGCCGCGACTTGCTGGTGCAGCGCTTGGTTTCGTGGACCATCATCGTAGCAATCTTCGGTGGACCGGCGATTGTGCCGGAACTTGCTGCACAGCTCGGGGTACGCTTCGGACCATGACCGCCCTGCGCTGGATCGCCGCCTGCCTGCTTCTGGCATCGCTCACCGCCGGCACCATCGCCGATACGCGGCCGGCGCATGCGCACCTGATCTTGGGCGGCTACTATGTGATGGCCGTTGATTTCCACGTCCAC
This sequence comes from Bryobacteraceae bacterium, assembly GCA_035602155.1. Classification (GTDB taxonomy): domain Bacteria; phylum Acidobacteriota; class Terriglobia; order Bryobacterales; family Bryobacteraceae; genus Bog-159. The sequence goes on from DATNMW010000384.1 coordinate 35,636, forward strand.
AGCTTCCCCTTAAGCTGGGCGACGCTGGCGCCCTGGGATACCGTGCCGGAGGCTGGACGGCAGGGTCTCGATGCGATTGCCATCGTGGGTCACAACCACGTGTGGGTCTCGAAAGCAGGCCGCGCGTTCGCCCGCATGGCGGGAGGTCCGCTGGTTCTTACCGGGGAGGAGATCGTGTCGGCGCGCTACCATTTGCTGGCCGTCGGGATCGACTCCACTATCGATTGGAGACAACCGGCGGCGCGCGCCATCGAGCAGATACATCGGCAGGAAGGCGTGGCCATTGCGGCCCATCCGCTCGCGCAGTATTGGCCGGCATACGATGCGCAGACCAGGCGGGCGCTGGATGGCGCAGAGGTGCTGCATCCCATTGCGTACGGCAGCGGCGAGCTAGCCGCACAGTTGCGACAGTTTTACAATAGCGCGCCATTGACGGCGATCGGCGATTCCGACTATCACGGATTGGGACCCATCGGCCTTTGCCGCACTTACGTCTTTACGCGGGAGGAAAGCCAATCGGGAATCCTCGATGCCGTCCGCCGCGGCCGTACCGTGGTGTATGCGCGCGCGGGGCGTGCATACGGGGATCCCGCGTTGATTAGCCTTGCCGCGGCGGATGGCCGTCTGCCACGGATTGCATCGGGGGCTGCATCGGGAGTATCCCCCGCCGCGGGATTCCTCAACGCGTTTAGCCGCGTCGCCGGAATCCTTGGCTTGACGGCTGCTGCTGTCGCGGGCTTAGTGACTACCAGATCAAGATAGCCGCGCTTGACCCCGCCGCCGGCGGGCAGGATTGCCCGCTCTCCAAAGATTCCGGAAATGCATTACAATATGTCCGTGGGCCACTTGCAACTATGTTGCAGACACTGATCATCACCCTGCGCGAAGGCGTGGAGGCCGCCCTGGTGGTTGCCATCGCCATCGCCTACCTCCGCAAGATCGGCCGCCGCGACCTGTTGCCCGTGGTGCATCGGGCCTTCGGAACCGCTGTCATTGCTAGCTTTGGCTTCGCCTGGCTGCTCTCCCGGCTGGGCCTCGGCGAGGACGCATACGAGGGCTGGGCTCTGCTGGTTAGCGCCGTTTTCGTGCTCTCCATGGTGCTCTGGATGAACCGCCATGCGCGCGGCATGAAGGGCGAAATTGAAACTCAGTTGCAACAACGGAGCGGCGCGGGCAGCCGCTGGGGCATCTTCCTCTTCGTCTTTCTGATGGTCTTCCGGGAGGGCGTGGAAACCGTCCTGCTGCTCACCGCGGTCAAGTTCGATACCTCGGGAGTCCTCGATATTGCAGGGGTTGTGCTGGGCTTGGGCCTGGCCGTGCTGTTCGGCGTGAGCTTCGTGCGCGGCACCATCCGCATCGATCTGCGCAGCTTTTTCCGCATGACCACCGTCATCCTGATGGTCATCGTGGTGCAACTGGTTATCACCGGCCTGCATGAGTTGTCGGAAAGCCAGGTGCTGCCCAGCAGCCGCGAGGAGATGGCTTTGATCGGTCCCATCGTGAGCAACGAGGTTTTCTTCTTCGTGGCCATCCTGGCGCTGGCGGGCGCCATGCTGCTGATGGAATACCGCAAGCGCCGGGCCCCCGCGCTGGACGGCTTGCAAGGCGCCGCCCTTCGCAAAGCCCGCTGGACGGTGCAGCGCGAGCGCCTATGGATGACCGCATCCTGCCTGGCCACCGGCCTGTTCATCTTGAGCATCACCGCGGAATTCATCTATGCCAAATCCACTACTGAATTGTCCGCCGCCATTCCGGTTTCCGTGGTGAACGGCGAGGTGCGCATCCCGGTGGCCTCGGTGAACGACGGCAACTTGCACCGCTTCGCCATCGACGAGGCCGGCGTGAGCGTGCGCTTCATCGTGATTCGCCGGCCCGACCAATCGTTGGCGGCCGCGTTCGACGCCTGCCAGATTTGCGGCAATCAGGGCTATTATCAGAAAGGCCCCAACGTGATCTGCAAGAATTGCGCATCCGCGATCTTCATTCCCAGCATCGGTTCGCATGGCGGATGCAATCCTATCCCCATCGCCTCGCAGGTGGAAGGCGATCAGTTGGTAATCGCCGGCGATAAGCTCATTCCCGGCGAGAAAATCTTCCGCAATCCCAGTTAGCCGCATGTTCTTCCGCTTCGTGAGCCAATCCATCCGGCGGTCGCCGCGCCGCAAGGCGATGACGGTGGCGGCGGTAGCTATGGGGACGGCGGTGGCTACGGCGATGCTCGGTGTGATGCTGGATATCGGCGATCGGGTGAATCGCGAACTGCGCAGCTTGGGCGCGAACCTGATGGTGACTCCCAAGGCGCGGTCGCTGCCGGTGGAGATCGGCGGCATCAGCTATCGGCCGGTGTCCAGCCAGGACTATATTCCCGAAGATCAGGTGCGGAAAATCAAGTCGACGTTTTGGCAACTGAATATCACGGGGTTCTCGCCGTCGCTTATGGCTGTGGCTTCGTTGGGCGGACGTAACGTGCCGGTGGAAGGTGTGTGGTTCCGGCGCAGGTTTCGCGGCGCGGACGGTTCGACGCTGGAAGCCGGGCTGCGCACGCTGAATGGCGCGTGGAAAGTGGACGGCCACTGGGTCGACGACGGCGCGCGCAACGACTCCGCGCTGGATCTGATGGTGGGCGGCGCGGTGGCGCGGCGGCTCGGCTTGAAACCGGGCGGCACGCTGCAACTCTTCGGTCAGCGGTTCAATGTGTCCGGCATCATATCGACCGGCGGCGAGGAGGAGGACCGCGTTTTCGTTCGACTGGAGGTTCTGCAGCGTTTGGTGAACCGGCGCAATCAGGTGGACGCCGTGCAGGTGGGCGCGCTGACCAAGCCGGAGGACGAATTTGCGCGCAAAGACCCGGCCAAGATGACTCCAAGGGAATACGACCGCTGGTATTGCACGCCCTATGTCAGCTCCATCGCGCACCAGATCGAGGAAGTCTTGCCCATGGCGGTGGCGCGGCCGATCTGGCGCGTGGCCGACAGCGAAGGCAAGGTGCTGGACAAGATTCGCGGGCTGATGCTGCTGATTACGCTGGCGGCACTGGCGTCGGCCGGCCTGACGGTGTGGAGCGTGATGGCAACTACGGTGATCGAGCGCCGCGGAGAGATCGCCATCATGCAGGCGACTGGCGCGGGTAACGGGCTGGTAGCGGCGCTGTTCTCGACCGAGGTGGCGCTGGAGGCAGCGGCGGGCGGACTGATCGGATCGTGGGTGGGTTTGTTGCTGGCAGAGTGGGTGGGCCGCGCGGTCTTTCATACGTCGCTCGAGATACCCGCCATGCTGGGTCCGGTGGTGGTGGGAGCGGCGGTGCTGGCCGCGGTCGCGGGGGCGGCGCAACCTTTGCGGAGGGCGCTGCTGCTGGAGCCGGCCGTTGTATTGCGGGGAGGCGAGTGATGCGTGGGGCGGGCCTCCAGGCCGGCGGCCGGCGTCCACGCCGGCCTGGGAGGCAAGTGATGTTTTGGAACTTCGTCCTGCGCGCCGTGCAATTCCGTAAGCGCCGGCTGGCCCTGGCCTTCGTAGCCCTGGCCGTGTCCGCCACGCTGGCTACCGCCCTGTTCTCCGTCTACTCCGATATCGAACGCAAGATGCGCGTGCAGTTCCGCGGCTTCGGCGCGAATATGGTCATCGCGCCGGGTGGCGTAGAACGAACGGTACCCCTGGCGGCCGTCGCACTGGCCGAAAAGCAAGGCGCAGTGGCCGCCCCATTCATCTACACCGTGGGCCGCGTGGAAGGCGAACCGGTGGTAGTGGCGGGCACAGACTTCCGCCGGTCCGGTCCGCTCACCAATTACTGG
>DATNMW010000385.1:0-12268 GCA_035602155.1 Bryobacteraceae bacterium
CGACCTCGCCCACCGCGGCCAGCCAGCGCCGTAGCGCCGGCCCGGACACCTTGCGCCAGGCTTCGATGGCGAATGCCAGTTGCTCGGTCCACAGCATCAGCGGCCCCACGGCTTTCATGAACGGGTTGTCGCGCGAGTCCAACATCTCGATCAGCCGGTTTAGTTTCGCGATACGCGCCGACGGCGGCTGGCCGGCGACGTCCAGCTCCGCGCGCAGCTCCGCCAGTCGCGCCGATGTGAACCGCTCCTGCTCCAGCCGCGCGAGCACTTTCGCCAGCAACGCCAGATCGTGCGCCGGCTGCTCCACCGCTTCCACCACGCGCGCGACCACGCGGCGGTAGCGCGCGATGAAGATCGCTACCGCGGCTAGCATGGCAAAAAATGGATCGCGCCAACCCTGTACGCCCCAGAGCACGGCGGAGACGGCCACCAGGCAGGGGATGGCGAAAGCAATCGCGCGGGCGCGGGGCGATTCGAGCAGGCCCTCACGATGAGCTTCGCCCCAAGCCGCCAGTTCCGCCGGATGCACGCCTGTCTGCACATCCTCGCCCAGGGAAGACAAGTCTTCCCGCAGATCCAGCATGGGCCGCAACTCGGCTACGGCTTCGTGGCGCGCACGTAGCGCGTCTGGCGAGGCGGGTTCGAGCAGCCAGTGCGCAAGAGTTTCTTCGCCCATGCGGGTGCGCGCCGTGGACAGCAACTCGAACAGCGACGCCGGCCCGAACAGGTCCAGATCCGCCGCGTAGGGGTGCGCCCCGTCCAGGAACCGCTCGCCCGTTTCACCGTGCCCTGCCCACTGCCCGTCCATCCGCGCCAACGCTCTTTCGTAATGCGCTACGGCCCGCAGGGCGGCACGGCGTGCACGCAGCGCGCGCTCGTGCGCCACGATCAGGCCCATGAACAGCGCCGCGGGCAGCCCCAGCCAGATCGCGCCGATCAGTCCGCGACCCCAAATCAGCCATGCCAGCACGCCCGCGCCGGCGAAGACCAGCAGGCGCAGGTTGCCGATGGTGCGATGGCGCTGGTCGTGTTGTGCGACGGCGCGGCGGCGGGCCTCCAATCGCTCCGTATATGCGCTGCGTGGGTCGTTGGGCATGGCTCTAATCATGATATATTTATGGCCATGCCGAGCGGTTACATACCGATCTTCATCTTCCTGGCGATCGCCATCGCGTTTCCGGTGGTGACCATCATTGCCGCCAAGCTGATCCGGCCATCCTCGCCGTTTACGACCAAGCTGGAAGCGTACGAATGCGGGATCAAGGCCGCCTCGGATTCGCGCGGGCGCTACACGGTGCGCTTCTACATCATCGCCATCCTGTTCGTGATCTTCGACGTGGAAACCATTTTCCTGTTTCCCTGGGCTGTCCGATATAAGACGCTGGGATGGTTCGGCGTTGCCGAGGTGGTGGTATTCCTTTTGATTCTGGTGGTGGGCTACATCTGGGCATACAAAAAGGGCGCGTTGGAGTGGGTGTAGGCCAGGACGTCCTTGAATGAAAATTGCAGAGGCATTGGCTCTACGTTCGGATCTCCAGAGGCGTCTGGAGCAATTGAAACAGCGCCTGGTTAAGAACGCGCGCATTCAGGAAGGCGACGCACCGGAGGAAGATCCTGCGGAACTGCAGTTCGAGTTTGAGAAATCGGCGCGAGAATTGACTTTGCTGATTCAGCGAATCAACCGGACGAACGCCGCATCAAGTTTCGGACCAGGAACGCTTGCGGACTCGCTTGCAGTACGGGACGTTCTGAAAATACGCCACAACGTGTACCGGGAACTGGCTAACGCCGCCTCCACGGCGCAAGGCCGCACCACGCGCTCCGAGGTGAAGTTCGTCAGTACGGTGAGCGTTGCGGCGATCCAGCGAAAGGCCGACGACCTTGCGAGGGAATATCGGGAGCTTGACACGCGCATACAGGAAGCGGATTGGCTGACGATATTGTTGGAATAGGACGAGCAGGTAGTTGGCGTAAGCGCGAGGCGAGCACGACCCTCCGGCGGGGAAATGCCGATTGGCGATGCGAGGGCAGCATTAGACGGTTCGACTCCGACCCGCACAGCGTATGCTCCGTATTGCGTACAAATGCACGGCGTAATCCAACCGTGTACTACCATGTGCTGATCCCGTAAGCGCCGGCGAGGGTGGGCAAGGGGCACTCGTCTTAACATGGCCTGCGATGGCCTGCGATGGCCTGCGGGCGTATTGGCGTGGGTCGAAAAATACCCGCGCCTTACAACATTTTCCCCGCCTCGCGCGTCTAATAAGTATCGCCATGGGCACTTTGGTGTACTTTCCCAAACTCGCGGAGTTGCGCGCCCGGACGGACCGCGACTTGGTGCGCATTCTGAATGCGGATCTGGAGCGGGCCCTCGCCCTGGCTAGCGTCGCGGCGACCAAACACTCCATCTTTCGATCTCAGGCAGAAGCCATGTATACGCGCGCCAATACGCTGTTGCCGGAACTCTCCGGAGCATCCGCGGACGAACAGGCGCAACTCGAATCGAAGCTAAAAGAACTGGGCATGGCGCTCGACCTGGTACCGGGTACAATGGATCTGGAAGAGGAATCCGCTGCGGTTTGCGGCGGAAAAACGCATGCCAACTAGACGTCACTTTCTGCAAGCATCCACAGCCGCGGGCTTGGCGGCCTCCGCTTTAAGCGCGCAAGACGACCAACAGAGTCAAGAGAAGAAGGTTTCGGCCAACGACCGTATTCGGGTGGCGCTGATCGGCGCGGGCGGCATGGGCACCGGCGATGCCGAGTCGTCTCAAAAAGTACCGGGCGTCGAACTGGTGGCGGTTGCGGACATCTACGAAGGGCGGCTCACGCGCGCCAAAGAGCGCTGGGGAAAGCAGCTTTTCACCACGCGCGATTACCGCGAGGTGCTGGCGCGGCCGGATGTCGACGCGGTGCTCATCGGCACGCCCGACCACTGGCACGCCAAGATCTCCATCGACGCCATGAACGCGGGTAAGGACGTCTACTGCGAGAAGCCCATGGTGCAGCAGGTCGGCGATGGCCGCGATGTTGTCGAGACGCAGAAGAAGACCGGCCGCATCATGCAGGTGGGCAGCCAGCGCGTCAGTTCCATCGTTTATAAGAAGGCGCAAGAGCTGCTGAACGCCGGCGCGATCGGCGAGCTGAACATGGTGGAAGCGTGGTGGGACCGCAACGACGCCATTGGCGCCTGGCAGTATTCCATTCCGCCGGACGCCACGCCCGAGAACATCGATTGGAACACCTTCCTGGGGCGCGCGCCCAAAGTGCCGTTCGAGCCTGTGCGGCTGTTCCGCTGGCGCAACTATCGCGATTACGGCACGGGCGTGGCCGGCGATCTTTTCGTGCACCTGTTCAGCGGCATGCATTTCGTGACGGGCGCCATCGGCCCCACGCGCGTGTTCGCCACCGGCGGCCTTCGTTTCTGGAAAGACGGGCGGGACGTGCCCGACGTATTTCTAGGCCTCTACGATTACCCGGCCACTGATCGGCGCGCCGCGTTCAACCTGGCGTTGCGCGTGAACTTCGTTTCCGGCGCGGGCGAAAGTTCCGGCTTCCGTTTTGTGGGTTCGGAAGGTATCCTGACGATCGGCAATGGCGTCAGCGTGTCCAAGGCGCCGCGGGATGCCGATCCCGGCTACACCATCGACACTTTCCCGAAGGCCGTGCAGGAAGAGTTTCTAAAGGAATACCACGCGAAGTATCCGCCGCAAACGCCGAATGCCGATAGTATGCGCCCCAATGTGGAGGATAAGTACCAGCCGCCGCGCGGGTACAGCGACCACCTGGATCACCATCGCAACTTCATCGCCGCGGTGCGCAGCCGCAAGCCGGTGGTGGAAGATCCGGTGTTCGGATTCCGCGCGGCAGGTCCGGCGCTGCTATCGAACGTCAGCTACTTCGAGCAGCGCGTTTGCACGTGGGACCCGGAAAGCATGACTTTGAAATCGTAGCCTAGCGCCTATGGGCCGTCATCGCTTCCTGGCATTCACCGCACTCACCGCATCCGTTTGGCTGGCCGCTGCCGGGACAACGGATGGATCCACCGCGCCGCGACCACCGATATTCGCCGATCTGGCCGATAGCGCGCGGGCGCTGCCGCCGGAATTCGCCGCCGATGTACTGTTGCGGATCGTCGACGCGCCAAAGGTGGCCGATGCAGCTTGGAAACGCGAGGTACTGGAAGACGCGTTCCAACTGGCGGGCAGCGCGCAGCAGCCCTTTGCCCGCCGCAACTGGACGGGATGGCCCGTCAGTCCGCTGGACAAAGCCTACACGCAAGGGCTGGATGCATCCACACTGCAATGCAAAGCGGTGCACGGCATGCTCGCCATCGACTACAAGAGGGCGCGCGAGATGTTTGGCGAGATGCCGCCGCCGCAAATTCCGCGTCTGACTTGCGAAGGCTCGTTGGTTTACGATGTCTCCATCTTCTACGCGACGGCGGGCGAGGTTGCGGCGCGGGCTTTCAATATGAAGGAGACGGCCGACGAGAAGCCGTTCCATTTTCTGCAGCGTTACGCCGCCGAGGTGACTTCCGCGGCGCAAGTGACGCCCATCGCGCGCATGCTGGCGGGCGCGTCGGTGAAGCCGCCGCAGCTTGAGGCGCTGGTGAATTCTTTCGCCGGCGGGCTACAACTGCTCTCGGGCGACGACCGGTCCTTTTCCGCCATCGTTTTGGGGGATGCGGATGGCGCCATCGCGGATTTGCAAGCTGCCTGCACGAGCAAGAGAGTCAGTGCGCAGCCGTTACTGGAGGCGTGGCGGGCCTATACGGCACGGCAATTCGGCGGCGCGCGGTGCGCGGATGCGGCGGCGCGAGTGCCCGGCGGCGATGTCAAGCCAGCCAGCGTGGACGGTAAAGCGCGTCCGGCGGCCCCCTGCGATTCTCCGCAATGCCGGCAGCTTGCCGCGCAGTCCGCGAGCCTGGTAATGGCGCCGAACGGTTACGGCTTCACCCCCGAACAGAGGGCCACCGCCGAATGGGCCGCCAAGTTGCGTCAATACCTGGCAGCCTTGGGCGATTGGAAGGATGACGACAACCCGGTCGACTACTTCCAGAACAAGAGCCGCTTCTACGGCGACCTGTTCTACGTGGCGCCGGACGGTCCGGACCGCGACCTGCTGCTAAGCACGATGCTGGCCTGGCTGCAGGAGAACGGCTATCGGCGGGAACATCCCGCGGAGTGGTTCTATCCGGTGAACATGCTGCTGATCCATGCGTTCGCCGATCCGGCGGGAATGAAGACTGCCATACGCGAGCTGCGGCGCTCGCCTGACCCCGTGATTACGCTTTATGCGCAGTTGGAGCAGTTGTTGCCGCGCCCGCTTGAGTCCACCATCGGGCTATGGTAGGGTGGACCCGGCGCGGGTCCCCCTGGACCGGGGTGCGCGCAAATCGCGCAGTCTAATGTGCTATAATCAAACCTATTGGAAGTTGATCCACAGTCCCTCTCCCTCCGTTAGGTAGTCGGTCGTCGATTCTCATCCGCAAACTCAAAAATGAAAAGTTTCTCTGAATTTCCCCTTTCTGCTCTCCTGAAGAGCAATCTGGTAAAGAACGGCTTTAAAGAGCCAACCCCCGTCCAAGCCCAGGCCATCGAGCCCGCGTTGGCCGGACGCGACGTGGTTGCCACGGCGCAAACCGGGACCGGCAAAACGCTCGCGTTCGTCCTCCCCATAATCGACGTCCTCGGAAAAGAACAGCCGCGCTCCGGCGTTCGGGCGGTCATACTCAGCCCCACGCGCGAACTCGCCCTCCAAATCCATGAGACCTTTGTCAAAATGGCCGCGGGCGGCTCGGTTCGCGCCGCTGTCGTGATCGGCGGCGTCGGTGAAGGATCGCAGTTGCAATCCATTCGCAAGGGTGTCCAGGTGCTCATCGCCACGCCCGGCAGGCTGTACGATTTCCTCAGCCGCGGACTGGTCGCTCTCGGCAACGTTCGCATCCTGGTGCTGGATGAGGCCGACCGCATGCTCGACATGGGCTTCCTGCCGACCATCAAGCGCATCATGGCGGTCATCCCGGCCGAACGCCAGACGCTGTTTTTCTCGGCCACCATCGAAAGCTCGGTCAAACACCTGGTGGAAACGCACGTCCGCAATGCCGTGCGCGTGGAGATCGGCTCCACCACCAAGCCCGTCGACAAAATCGACCTGCATCTGTACGAAGTCGAACCGGATCGCAAGCTGGGGCTCCTGCAGATGATGCTTCGCGACGAGCAGGGTTCGTTTCTGATCTTCGCCCGCACCAAACACGGCGCGGACCGTCTCGCCAAAAAGCTTGCGCGCGACGGCGTGAAGACCGCCACCATCCATGGCAACCGTAGCCAGAACCAGCGTACGCAAGCGCTCCGCGGCTTTCAGGATGGATACTACCGCGTCCTGGTGGCCACCGATATCGCCGCGCGCGGCATTCACGTGGAAGGCATCTCGCACGTGGTGAATTACGATTTGCCGCAAGTTCCCGAAGACTTCATTCACCGCGTCGGCCGCACCGGACGCGCGGGAGCCGGTGGAACAGCGTCTACTTTCGCCACCCGCGCCGAGCGCGCGGATGTTGCCCACATTGAGCGAATACTGGCTACCCGGCTGGTCCGCCGCCAGGTTTCGCCCGACGTTTGCCGGGAGCAGAAGACCACCGCGGAAGTAGTCGAGATTCCGAGGCAGCGGCACGTCCGATCCTTCGCACCCAGACGCCGCGCCGTGTAGCGCAGGCTACGCCCGTCCAGCGCCCTCGCATCCACGATCCAGTCCTGGGTATGCCCACTTGATCGAGCAATCCAGTGACGAAGCTGTACGCCGGCAATGCCGGAAACGTGTAGCCCTTCTCCTTCATGAAGGGCGCCACTGCGCCGGGATCCTCGTCGATGGTCAGCGTCGGTATCTGCAAATCGGACCGATCCTTCACCTTCTCATACAGCTCTTCGAGCTTGGGTAATTCCGCTTAGCAGGGACCGATCAAGTGGCCCAGAGATTGATCAGAATGGCCCTCCCTGCGAGATCCTTCAAGCGCCAAGTCTTGCCGGCCAGATCCGCCAGCTCGAACGCAGGCATCGTCTTTCCAGGGTTCTTCCATCCGCTCTCGGCCAGTTCCTGTATCTTGGCGGCGTGCGGCGTGCTCCAGAGACTCCATGCCGTCTCGGCGCCGCCCAATTGCGTCCATAGCGCTCGGGCTTCATCCATCAGAGGGTCGCGGATGTGCCCTTCTATTCCGTTCTTACGGATTGCAGCTTGCCAATCATGGTGTCGGCCCATTGCGCATCCGAAGCGTCATAGCCCAACTGGGTCAAGCGCCATGCGCCTTTTGGATCCAGAATCCAGTTCTGCGGAATCCCTATGGAATCGAGCAGCGACAGCACGAAACTGTAAGCCGGCAGCACCGGGAAGGTGAAGCCCTTCTCCTTCACGAACGGCGCCACCAATCCCAGATCCTCATCGATATTGAGCGTCACAATCTGGATGTCGGATCTGTCCTTCACTTTCTCATACAACTTTTGCAGATGGGGCAGCTCCGCATTGCAGGGACCGCACCACGTGGCCCAGACATTGATCAGCACGGATTTCCCTTCCAGGTTCTTCACGCGCCACGTTTTGCCGGCGAGGTCCGCCAGTTCGAAGGCGGGCATCGCCTTGGTGGCTTTCTCCCAGCGGCCTTCGGCCAGTTCCTGGGTTTTGCCGGCGGGCGGCGTCTTCCAAACGTTCCAAGCGGCTTCGGTGCCTCCGTTGTCTTTCCAAACGGCGCCGGCTTCGTCCAAGACGTCGTCCTTGAGGCGGCCATGATACGCCTGAGGAGTCTGCTGGCGGGTGAAGAGGGCCTGCTGGTAATAGGCCAACGCATCTGCTTTGCGGTTCTCAATAGCAGCCAGCCGGGCGCGGTTTAGCCAGTAGGCCGACGCGTCTTTAACGTCGACCGGCGGCGGCCCTTCGATGGACGATTTGAGACGATCCGCCACCTTCGGCTTCCCCGCCAGTTTGGCGGCGCGCAGAGAAAGCCCAACCAAATACCGATCCAGATAGGTTTCCTGCTCCTTACGATCCTTGGCGTCGTCCGCCGTAAGGTTGTCATTGCTATTGACCCGGCGGTCGACCGCAGCCCACTTTTCGGCTAAACCCGCCAGTTCTATGGCGCGCTCCGGTTGCCAGTTGTGGTCCACCAAAAAGCCGGCCGCGTTCGAATAATTCCACGCTGAAGGCGGCTCGTAATCGGTAATCTCCGCGACGAAGTCGTCCAAAGCGCGCAAGCCTTCCTTCTCGGATATGTCCGGATCCCCGTTGATCGTGTAGAACCAATCGACGCGTTGCAGGCTGTGATCGTCGGTGAACTGGGCTATCCAACTCTTGACCGCGGCATAGTGCTCGGCGTCGTACTTCCGCCAGGCCGCGGCGTCCTTCTGATCTTCAGGTTCCTTGTGCGCTTTCTTCCAGCGCTGGTAGGCGATGTCGTAAGCTTCCTCGGAATGCGGGAACGCCTGTGTCACGCGATCTTCCATGGCCGCGATAGTCTCGGCCGAAGCGCCGCTTTGCTTGTAGCCGTCTTTCAGGAAGACCAGCCACTCGGCGTCGGGCTTCGGATTCATCGATTCGAGGCGCTTCAAATCCGCGGCTACCTGCTTGCGCAGGATGTCGTGCTCCTGCGGCGGGCGAGTACGAAACTCAAGACCCCACAATGTGGCGTAGTCCTGCAGCCGTTTTGGATCGGTTTCGGTAACGAGGCGGGCACGCAACGCGGCGGCAACGCGCGCTTGCAGTTCCGTGCTGCCGGTACGATTCAAGGTCCTCTGGGCGCGGCTATCGGTAGAGGACGGGCAGATGGCGAAAAACGCGGCGATTTCGGTGGCGGCCTTCTTCTTGTCGGCCAGTTTCCCTCCGGCGTGTATGCCGGCCAGCGACATGTCGGGCCAGGCGAAATCCGGCGCTTTGGATTTGGCTTGTTCCAGCAACTGGATACTGCGCGGAGTGTCTTTGCCGTTCAACACCACAGCCGCGAGATATAGGGCCAAGGGGTCGTCCGGGTGCTGCTCGGCCTGGTTGACGTAGCCTTCGGCCAGGGCCGGATAGGCCTCGGCGTCCAACCAGCGGATGTCCTGGATCAAGCGGCGGTGGGGTTCCAGTTCGCGCGGATATTTGGCGATCAGATCTCCCAGGATCTGGCGCTCGAGCGGCGCCTGATCGACGCCCTTCATATTCTCGACAACCTTGTCGCCGAGCTTGTCATCCAGTACTTGGCGAACCTGCGGCGGCGCCTCGCAGCCGGGAAGTGCGAGCGGGCGTTGAGCGAACAGCGCCGGGCAACCGGCGAGCATTACAGCGGCGAGGATGCGCATCCGAATCTCCTTGTATTGCAGTGTACACCTTGCGGCGGACCGCTGCGGCCACTTTGCCGGTTGCGGATTTCGGACTAACACCGGATCGGGCCGATCACCCGCGTTGATTCGCGGCTAAAGCGTCTTCTACCGTCCCGCAAAACTGGAATACGGTATCCAAACGCGTGACCCGGAAGCACTCGCGCACGTATCCCTGCGCGCCCGCCATCCATAGCTTGCCGCCGCTTTCCTGCACCTTATTCAGGCAGTAGATGAACCGGCCGATACCGGTGCTGTCGATGCGCTTGATGCCGGTCATGTCGAACACGACGCGCCGCAGCCCCTGCGCCAGCGCGCCGTTCAGCACCGCCTCGATTCGCTCGCCCTCGGGCCCGCGCATTACGCTGCCTTCGAGCGAGATCACCACGGTCGCGGGCGCAACCTCTTTCTGATTGATTTCCAGTGCCATCCAGCGCTTTCCCCAACTAGTATATGCCGGATGGGTCTTTTTGCGGGGACCATCCGTATACCGGATAGTGGTATGATCCTCGCGGCGGCTATGAATCCGGAGGCTTTCAGCGGCGCGCCAGACGCCATTGCCCGCATGCGGCGGGGAGATCCCGACGCGTTGACGGCCATGATCTCGCGCTACCAGCACAGGCTGTACCGCTATCTGCTGCGGCTGGTGCGGGAGCCGGCGGCGGCCGACGACCTGTTCCAACAGACCTGGCTGCGCGTGATGGAAAAGATCGGCCATTACGATGCGCGCCGCAATTTTGAGTCGTGGCTGTTTTCCGTGGCCCACAACCTGGCGGTGGACTCCTGGCGGGGCAAACGCGGCGAAAGCCGCCTTGACGATGCCAACGGCGGCGACCCGGGCGAGGCTCCCGGCGACCGTCTGCGCACGGGCGAGCCGGATGCACTGGAGCAGCTGCTGGATTTCGAGCGCGGCGCCATGCTGGCGTCTTGCATGCACGAGTTGCCACCCATCCACCGCGAGGTGCTGACGTTGCGCTTTGAAGAAGATATGAAGCTGGAGGACATCGCGGAGGTGGCCGGCATCCCGCTCTCGACTGTGAAGAGCCGGTTGCGGCGCGCGCTGGAAGGGTTGCGCACGGCAATGGACGCGCGGTCTCCAGGGAGAAAGGGAGCATGAGCGAACACGAAGCCATGGCCGGGATGTTGGCGCTGGCGGCCGCCGGAGCGCTGGATGTCCGCGAACAGCGCCGCCTGGAAGAGCATGCGCGCGAATGCCCGGCATGCCGGCGCGAGTTGGAAATCTGGAGCGCGTATTCGCAGGGGTTGCGGCATCTGCCCCAACCGCCCGTCCCCGCGCGGTTGATGGAGCGCACGCGCGCGCGGCTGGTACAGGAGCGCTCGGCGGCCGCGGACCGGCGCTGGGACGAACTGATGCTGGGGGCGCTGGTGCTGTTTGCCTGGACCGTGGGGCTGACGTTCTGGTTCGTGGCGCGCATCGTGACTGGCGGCGAACTGGTGATTATGGGCGCGAACCTAGTGCGGTTCGGAACCTGGTCCGCGGGCTCGACTGTGCTGGTGTGGCTGACCGCGGCGGTGGCGGCCCTGGCTTTGGGAAAGCGCCGCCGCGAATTGAGGAGGGTCTTATGAGTCGCTTTCGAGATGAGTTGGAATTGGTGCCGCGCCCGGCGTTTGCCATCGCCACGTGCGTATGGCTGGGGTTTTTCCTGTTGATGATGTTGCTGCCGTTCCGGCTGGATCAGGAAGGCAGAAACTGGCCGCTGGCGGGCAAGCTGGCGATGTCCGTACTGCCGGGGATACCGCTTTTCGTGCTGGTGCTGCTGATCGGCTACGTCTTCGCGGACGCCAAGCGGCGCGGCATGCGGTATGTGATGTGGACGCTGCTGGCGGCGCTGATCCCCAACGCCATCGGAATCATTCTGTACTTCGTTTTGCGCGACCCGCTACTGACGAACTGCACAAGTTGCGGTGCGCAGGTGCGGCCGGGGTTTACGTTTTGTCCGAAGTGCGGCGGAGCGCTGTCGCAGGCGTGTCCGCAATGCCGGCGGGCGGTGGAGCCGGGCTGGACGCACTGCGCGCATTGCGGGGCTTCGCTGCGGGGGGCCTAAGCGTGTTAGCAATGTTTGCCAATTACGTTGAAATTACAGTACAATGATTCAATGCCGACTCGA
This sequence comes from Bryobacteraceae bacterium, assembly GCA_035602155.1. GTDB lineage: Bacteria > Acidobacteriota > Terriglobia > Bryobacterales > Bryobacteraceae > Bog-159. The sequence continues at coordinate 11,473 of DATNMW010000385.1, forward strand.
AATGTCAACCTGACCAAAGAACTCGACCGCTTCGTACTAGAGAAGGTGGAGACTGGACGCTACGAGAATGCCAGTGAGGTGGTGCGCGCAGCCCTTAGGACACTGGAACGCGACGAGCGCCAGTACGAGGCGAAACTTGCTGCGCTACGTAGCGCCATCGACGAAGGCGATGCGAGCGGCATCGCGCAGGGCGATGTCTTCGACCGTGTGCGGAAAACGCTGAACCTGCCGACGGCGCGACGCTAGCCTGTGCCCACGCTTCGTTACTCTCGCCGAGCAGAAGTCGATCTGCTCGGCATCGCTCGCTATATCCTCCGCACTTGGGGCGAAGAGCAGACCGTTCGATATATCGACGACGTTGAGACGGGTTGCCAGATGCTCGCCGACAATCCCACTCTCGGTCGAGCATGCGATCACATTCGTCGGGGCCTGCATCGGATGGAGCGAGGCACGCACGTGGTGTTTTATCGGAAGGAGGCCAGGGGCATTCTGGTTTCTCGCATTCTGCATCGGCGAGTGTTGCCCGAGCAGCAGCCCTTCGACGATGATGACAAAGGTAGCTTTTGATAAGGGTAGCCAAGAAATTCACTTCAGCTTGCACAGCGGATCGCCCACCACGATATTCTGCCAGCTCAATCCCGGTATGGCGAGATAGTAGCTCTCGGCCAGATTGCGACCGTGGAAATAAGGCGGAAAAAGCTGATCGGGGTGCGGCGTGAACTCCAGGAACGGCTCGTAGACGTGGCCGGAACAACCGGTGGCGCCTTCGTGGATGTAGTCCGCCGTGAGCGTTTGC
>DATNMW010000386.1:0-27673 GCA_035602155.1 Bryobacteraceae bacterium
TCTCGAACGCGAAGTTGTAGAGCGCCGGGGCAACGGCGGCCACATTCAGCGAAACTGGTGCGCTGGTACCGTTGGCGGTGGTGAGCGTAAGCGTTTGCGAACCGGTGGGGGCCGCGAAGGGCAGTAATGCATCGACCTGGCCTGGTGACACGTAGAGAATGCGCCCGGCTTGGCCGCCCAGAACCACCGACACGCCGTTCAGCGCGCTGGGCAGCGAGTCACCCGGCCAGCCGCTGAGATCGGTAGTCACCTGGGTCAGGTTGGTTCCGTAGATCTCCACTAACTCGCCCGGTGCGAAGGTCGACAGGCCGGTAACCTCCACAATCGGAATCACCGCGGCCACTGCCGGAAGCGCGGCGCTCGCGGCGTTCGCGGTGGCCAGCGGTGCGGTCATCGTGCTGGTCGCGATGACGTCGAGTTGGTGTGTGGCCGGAGCGACAACCACGCTGCTTAAAGATGTCAGTCCGGCGCCCGCGTTGACCCCCATCAGAGCGTATGCGTTGCCCGATCCCGACGGATCGGTAGATACGGACAGCGCCGTCACATCGCCGTCGATATCCATTCCAGCGATCTGCGCGCCTGCCCCCAGGCGGTAGTTGACGTCGAAGATCACCGTGCCCGCCTGCACGGCGCCCGACTCCTGGCGCAGCGTGTGCAGACCAATTTCCGAAGCCGCGCCGGCGCCCGCAAAACCGGGGATTTGGAACGTCATGGAGTCGGTGCCGCGGAGTTGCCCCGTAAGGGGCGCGGAAGGATTCTCCACGGTGTCTACATCCACCGAGAAACCGGTGGGGCCGAGCAGCATGTTCTGAACAGCCTGTACCATCTGAGTGTTGGTCATGTCTATTTGTGTCGCCGGAACAGTCAGCACACCCACGCCCACTGAGGCGGAGGGCGTGCCAGGCATGATATCCGCCGCAACCGCGATTTGCCCGCTCCCACCTTGGACGGTGTACACGCGCATGCCGGAGAAGGTCACTTGCGAGGGGAATTGATAGGTCAACTGTATGGCCACTTCCGCGGATGCGATCGCATACGCGGCTCCGGTGTAAGAGACAATCACGGTCGCCACGCCCGTGCCGGCGGTGGAACTCAGGACGGCCATCAGCACGGCTGAGTTGGCGGATTGCACAGTGCCATTCATGGCTGCCGACGGATCGGCCGTGCCGACGCTGACGGAATACCGATCCGGATTAGCAAGCAGTCCGGTTAGAATCGCCACACCGGTTTGATTGGACGCCGTCACTTGAACCTGGCTGGAGATCCGGCCGCTGCCCGCAGCGGCAGGGACCGGCGATGTGGTGGTAAAAAATCCCGCGGGGCCGCCGGAGATGCCCATGCCGGTCACAACTTCGTCGTTCGGAAATCGATATGCGAGGTTAAAGTCGATGGAGCCGGAGAGGATATTGCCCGACGAGTCCTTCACCACGTGGAGTAGAAGGTCTGTGACGCCTGAGTCGCCGCTGGCGGAAGCCATGACAGCGCGAAACGGGGCCGTTTGCGCGGTTTGGGCCCGCAACGACGACGCCAGGGCCAGCACCGGCCAAACCACGCCTGCGATCGTTTTGCGATTCATGCCGCTCCCCGGCAGCGCGCCACGGCATCCGTCCAACCCGAAAACAAGCGGTCGCGATTGTCCGCATTCATGGCCGGTTCGAATCGCCGCTCGGCGCGCCAGAAGCTCTCGACTTCGGACAGGCTCTTCCAGAAGCCGACGGCCAGACCTGCCAGATATGCGGCGCCCAACGCGGTCGTCTCGATGTCGGCCGGCCGGACAATGGGGCAGTCCAGAATGTCGGCTTGGAATTGCATCAGGAAATTGTTCGCGGCAGCGCCGCCATCCACGCGCAGTTCGGAGATGCGCTCGCCGGCATCCGCCTGCATGGCGTCAATGAGTTCGCGCGTCTGGTAGGCAATGCTTTCCAGCGTGGCGCGCACGATATGCGCGCGGCCGCTGGAGCGCGTCAGGCCGCAGATAATGCCACGCGCGCCGGCATCCCAATGCGGGGCGCCTAATCCCACGAACGCGGGCACCAGGTAGACGCCGCCGGTATCGGGCGCGGAGGCGGCCAGCGCTTCTGATTCAGCCGCCGTTTGGATCAGCCCCAGCTTATCGCGCAGCCACTGCACGGCCGCCCCCGCGACGAAAACGCTGCCTTCGATGGCGAACTGCGGCGCGCCGCTGGTGGAAGCCGCGCGCGTCCCCAGCAGGCGATGGCGCGACACAGGCAGGCGCTCGCCCGTGTGCATCAAAGCGAAACATCCGGTGCCATACGTGTTCTTGGAAAGTCCCGCGCGGAAGCAAGCCTGGCCGGCCAATGCGGCCTGTTGATCGCCGGCGATGCCGGAGATGGGGATTTCCGCGCCGAAGTGGTCCGCGTGAACGGTCCCTACCACGGCGCTCGAAGGCGCGATGCGCGGCAGCATGGCGCGCGGCACGTTCAGGATGCGCAGCAGATCGTTGTCCCAATCGCCCGATTCCAGGTTCATTAGCATGGTGCGCGAGGCGTTGGTGGCATCGGTGACGTGCGTCGCGCCGTTGGTCAGCTTCCAGATCAGCCAGGTGTCCACGTTGCCGAACAGCAGTTCGCCATCGCGCGCCATTTGCCGTGCGCCGGGCACATTTTCGAGTATCCAGCGGATCTTGCTGCCTGAAAAATAAGCGTCGATCACCAAGCCAGTGCGGCGCGTGATTTCGGCAGCGCCTGAACTTTGGGCCAGCTCCGCGCAATAGGGCGCAGTGCGGCGGCATTGCCAGACGATGGCTGGCGCCACCGCGCGCCCGGTCGCGCGCTCCCAAACCACGGTGGTCTCGCGCTGGTTAGCGATCCCCGCCGCGACGATCTCGGCGGCTGGCGTGCCGGAACGGTCCAGCAAAAGGCGCGCGGCATAAAGCTGCGCGTTCCAAATCTCATCGGCATCCTGCTCCACCCAGCCCGCTTGCGGATAGCGGCATTCGACCGGCGCGGATTCCATGGCGGCGCGGCGCCCCTGTTCGTCATAAAGCGTGGCGCGCGCGCTGGTGGTGCCTTCGTCGAGGGAGAGCACACATGCCATGGGGCAATTATAACGATATATTATGATGACATGGTGCGTCCTGAAAGACGCGTTGTTCTAGCAGGTGGAAGTCCTGTCCGGGTAAGCGCCGAAGCGCCCGGTAGCAGACTCCAGCCGAGCGGAGAAATCCGCCCGCGCCGAGCGGAGTGTCGAAAGCCCTTGAAACAGAGGGGAGCAAGCCAGCGGGCCGCAACAACAAGTGAACGCTGCAGCCTCGTCAAATTATCAGCCGAAAGGCGTTTGGGAGGGCCGAACCGATCATGTCGCGGTGAAGGCAACAGACAGCATCCTGGATCGGAACGGGTGCTGGACCTCTCCGGGGTCTCAAGCGGTGGCGCGTTGGGACAGAATAGCGTGGAACAGGAGAGATCCTACCTGGCAGCCAAGTCGGGCAAAGACCGGGCGTATAAGGCCGGATGGCTGAAGTCGCACGGAGCCGGGAGGAAGTCCGAGGGGTCCGTAGTACCAGGGAAGGCGCACAGTATAACGCGCTGGAGGGAAGGGACCTGCTTTGGTCACGTCGGCGGGGAGGTAAGCGTGAGGGCATGCCGGAAACGGCCAACAACTCCTCAGTAAAAGCGCGACAACTCCGCTGTCCGGCTATCGATGTGCGCCAAGTGGGTCCGCACTTTGCGGGATCTGCGAAGGTAGTTACAACTGGCTTGACACCCTGGTGAAAGGCCCGATCCGGCAGGGAGTGGGACGCCACGCACGCCACATCAAGAAGATCGTCGTTAAGCCGTGTGCGGGAAAACCGCACGCACGGTTTGAAAGGGGGTTGATGGAAACGGGCTGGCGCTAGACGCTAGTACCGCGCCATAATCTACCAATGACCGCTCCCGCCACAGCCCTTTCGACTCCCGCCGCGGATGCGTCCGAGCGCTGGAGCCTGTCCCGCCGGATATTGTTTCGCCTCGCCTTCATGTATCTGATTTTCTATTGCTGGCCGTACGCGGGGAAGTCGAACCTATTCGATGCGATTCCCAACTTTGGCATGGGATCCATGAACGACGACGATGCGCTGGGCTTGACCAAACTGGCGGAGGCTCCGTGGCGGGCTCTCTGCCCCTGGGTTGCGGTCCATGTCTTTCATCTGCACGGCGCAGTCACTCAATACCATCCGACGGGCAGCGGCGACACCACTCTGGACTACGTTCTAGTGTTTTGTTTCGCCGCGATCGCAGCGTTCGCGGCGATGGTCTGGTCCCTTCTCGACCGCCGTCGTCCCAACTATCGCGCCCTGTACGCATGGTTGCGGCTGCTGGTTCGCTTCACACTTGCCTTCACCATGCTTTCCTACGGCTTCGCTAAGGTATATCCGCTGCAATTCCCGCCGCCTTTCTTGGCACGGCTCACCGAAACCTATGGGGAATCGTCGCCCATGGGTATTCTTTGGACTTTTATGGGCGCGTCGACCGCATACACAAGGTTTTGCGGACTGGCGGAAGTCTCTGCCGGATTGCTGCTCCTGTTTCGCCGGACGACTACAGTCGGCGCACTGGTGGCCGCGGGCGCCATGTTGAACGTGGCAGCGCTGAATTTCTGCTACGACGTTCCCGTGAAGCTATACTCGCTGCACCTCATCCTTATGTCGCTTTTTCTGCTGATCCCGGACGCCGCGGCGTTGATGCGCTTCTTCTTGTTGCATCAGCCGTCGCGGCTCGAGGGTGTGTGGCTGCCGAAGTTTCAACGCCACTGGTTGCGCGCCGCTGCGATCGCCCTGCAGGTCCTGGCGATCGCCTCGGTTCTTTACAACAACATGTGGGGCGGGTACAAGAGCCTCACGCAGTACTCAACCACTTATTACAAGCACGCGCCTCTCTATGGCGTCTGGAATGCCGACAGCGACGCCGCGCCCTGGCGTCAGCTAACGGCGGAGTTTCCGGGTTCGCTGTATATCCGCAACGCCGCGGGTGACAGAGTCCGTTTCCAAACGAAATACGATGAGCCGAAGCACACTGTCACATTGACTTCCGCGCAGCCAAAACAAAAGGGCGATTTCACCTACTCCCAGCCGGACGCCCAGCACTTGATCTTTCGGGGGAACCTGGATGGCAACCCGATCGTCGCCGAGTTCCATCGGTTTGACGCCTCCCAGTTCCTGCTCACCAGCCGCGGCTTTCATTGGATCAACGAGGATCCATTCAATCGTTAAACTTCAATCGTTAAACTTGTTGCAATGCCCTCTCAACCGGAGTATTATGGTGCAATGCGGCGCTTCCCGGCCATCTTGCTGGTGTTTCTATTCAGCTTCTCGCCGATTGCGCCCGCGCTGTTTGTAGACAGCGAATCGAATCTGCCCGCTTGCTGCCGCCGCGATGGCAAACATCATTGCGGCATGACGGACATGGCGCAAACGCCGCCAACCGGACCGTCAGCCGATACGTTGCGCGCCAGGTGCCCGTTTTTTCCACACGGCGGGGCGGTGGTGCCGAATCCGGAAGCGGCGATGCCGGATGCGTCTCAGTCAGCCGGCATCTCAATCGTCAGTCAAACCGCAAGTCCGGCTCAAGCTGACGTTGGATATCGCATTTCGTTCGACGGTTCCCATCGGAAGCGCGGACCTCCTACTCTCTTCTCATAGACACAATTGCCGCAACAACCTGGAAAGGCCGGAGGCCTGTCCTACAGTCTAAAGGAGGCTCCATGCGCAACTTCATATTCAGTTTGTGTCTGCCGGTTTCACTGCTTCACGCGACAATTTTTGGAAGAATACAAGGAATCGTACACGACCCGCAGCATCGGCCGGTAGCCGGAGCGTCGGTAAGACTACAGGCGACGACGTCCGATTGGTCGCAGAGGGCACAAGCGGACGATCATGGCGAGTTTTCGTTCGCCACCGTGCCGGTCGGCGACTACCAAATCACTGTCACTCAGTCCAACTTCGCAAAGTCTGAGCAGACTGTCACGGTCGCTTCCGGGGCGTCGCCGATTCTCCACTTTCAACTGGCGATCGCGGCGTTGAATCAAAGTACCGTGGTCTCCGGCCACCCAGAACCGGTCAATATGGATTCGGTAACCCCGACCACTCTGGTCGATCGCGACGACATAGCCGAAACTCCCGGCGCCGACCGCACCAACAGTATGGCGATGATTACCGACTACACGCCCGGCGCATACGTGACGCACGATATGCTGCATATGCGCGGCGGCCACCAAGTCGATTGGCTGATCGATGGTGTGCCTGTGCCAAACACGAATATCGCCACCAATCTGGGACCGCAGATCGACCCCAAGGACATCGATTATCTCGAAATCCAGCGCGGCAGCTACGATGCGGAATACGGAGACCGTACGTATGGAATCTTCAATATTGTGCCCCGATCCGGCTTCGAGCGCGACAACGAGGCGGAACTGGTCACCTCCTTCGGCAATTGGCACCAAACGAACGATCAACTTAACTTCAGCGGGCACACCGAGCGCTTCGCGTATTACCTGAGCGTTAACGCGAATCGCAGCGACTACGGTCTGCAGCCCCCCATCGGGCAAGTCGTGCACGACGCGGAGAACGGCTATGGGGGATTCGCGTCCCTCATATTCAACCCGAGTTCCTCCAACCAATTCCGGCTGGTCGCCTCGCTGCGCCAGGATTATTACCAGATACCGATCGACCCGAACCCCAACTCATCCGGTAATCAGGTTTATCCCAGTTACGGACTGCGCGACAGCGAACGTGAGCCCGATGGCTATGTTACCTTCTCCTGGGACCACACGTTCAATCCAAACCTGCTGATGACCGTCTCACCTTTCTATCATTACAACCAGGCCAGCTATAACAGCGGGCCGAACGACGTGCCGGTGATCTCGACTGTGCAACAGACCGCCAATTATGCCGGTCTGCAATCGACCTTGAACGCAACCGTTGGGAAGAATAGCGTGGAAGTGGGTGTGTACGGATTCGCCCAGCACCAGAGCAACTTCTTTAATAACGTTTTTACGGATTGCGGTACGAGCTGTCAGAACTTCGGACCGTCTTCGGCCGCAGTAACCGGCGGCTTGGCCGAAGGGTTCATCAGCGACCGATTTAAGGCGACCTCGTGGTTGACGCTGATCGCCGGCCTTCGCGAATCGCACTTCAGCACCCCGGGCGCCGGAACCGAGGCGGGAGTCACACAGAACGCGACGGACCCGCGATTCGGCGTGGCCATCCGGGTCCCAAAACTAAACTGGGTCTTTCATGGCTTTTACGGCCACTTCTATCAGCCGCCTCCACTCCTGACTGCTACGGGTCCATTGCTCGATTTAGCCACTAGCCAGACGCTGACTTTCGCCCCCCTGAAGGGAGAGCGCGATGAAGAATACCAATTCGGAGTTTCGATTCCTTTTCACGGGTGGGTGCTTGAGGAAGACACATTCGAAACGCGCGCGCAGAATTGGCTGGACCACAACAATATCGGCGAATCGAACATTTTCTGGCCTATCACCTGGACGGCCGCCCTGATTCAAGGTTGGGAAACCACGCTGCGTTCCCCGCGCATTTGGCATCGCGCGCAGGTCCACTTGGCCTACTCGAATCAGATCGCGCAGGCCACAGCGCCTATCACCGGCGGCGTGGTCTGCCCTCTTCCCGTCACGGACGCATGCCCCGTGGCGATCCCGCCGGGATATTCGCCGGTAGACCACGATCAGAGAAACACCTTGAACATCGGCGCCAACGCAAGTCTCCCCTGGCAGGCGTTCGCTTCGACGAATGTGTACTACGGCTCGGGATTCACAAACGGCTTGCCGGACGCGCAGTATCCAGGAAACTATCTGCCGCCGCACACTACGTTCGACATCGCCCTGGGGAAAAGTTTCGGCGAGAAAGAGAGATACAGGATTTCGGTGACCGCGACGAATGTGGCGAATCGCCGCGTATTGCTCGACAACAGCTTGACGTTTGGCGGATTCCACTTCAACGACCCGCGGCAGATCTACGGCGAGTTCCGTTGGAGGTTTCACTACTGAATTACGCGCTTTGAAGAGCGAGTCCTGGAGGACCCGCGCAGACCTGGAGGTCCGCTCCACACGCTATAATGCCGGTATGTTCTTTCGCAGAAAACGTCCTGCCGAGGTCACGTTCCAGGATCGACTCGACAACCTGAAACGGGCGGGATTCAGCGTGACGCCGCGGCCCGATGGCGCAGTGCTGGTGGCCAGGGGGGGCTTCGCGGTGGCGCTGCGCGAGAGCGGCGGCGAAGTCCGGCGCGCGGAATTGGGCGGCATCCTGATAGGCGGCGAAATCGGCTCCCTGGTGGACGGCGGCTATCAGAAGTTCTTCCGTACACCTTCGGGGAAGACCAAGCCGGCGCTGGCGTCCGAACTGAAGGCGCTGCACGATTTCGAGGAGGACCTGAAGGAGGGGCTGGGATTGGAGACCCTGTATAACGAGGCGCTGGGCACCGTCTCAACGTATTACCTCTACGACCGCGTCAAGGATCGGGACGGCGGCGTGCCCAAGCGCGTTTGGGAGCAGTAAGCCCGCTCTCGATAGATAGAGCATGAAGACACATCGTCTGGTTGTCTTTTTACTGCCGCTGCTGTTGGCGGCACAGAGCCTGCCGGAGTTTGAGAAAAAAGTCACGGAGTTTACCCTCGCCAATGGCCTGCACTTCATCGTAGCCGAGCGGCATGAGGCGCCGGTGGTTTCGTTTCACACTTACGTGAACGCCGGGTCGGTGGACGATCCTTCGGGCGCCACCGGAATCGCCCATATGTTCGAGCACATGGCGTTCAAGGGCACCCAGAATATCGGCAGCAAGAATTGGCCCGAGGAAGAGAAGGCCATCGACGAGGTGGAGGCGGTCTACGACCGGCTCGACGGCGAGCGGGACAGAGGCGCCAAAGCGGACCGCGGCAAAATCGCGGCACTGGAGGCTGAGTTGAAGACCGCGGAGGAAAAAGCCAACTCGTTCGTCGAGCCGAACCTCTATCCGCGCATCATCGAGCAGAATGGCGGCGAGAACATGAATGCCCAGACCTCCTGGGACTCGACTGAGTATTACTATAGCCTGCCATCGAATCGGATCGAGTTATGGTTTTTGCTGGAGTCGCAGCGTTTCATCCAGCCCGTCTTCCGCGAATTCTACAAAGAGCGCGACGTGGTAATGGAAGAGTACCGCATGCGCGTGGAGTCCGATCCGCAGGGCAAGCTGATGCAAACGTTTCTGGCCACGGCATTTTCGGCCTTCCCGTACCGAGTGATGGGCGCGGGCTGGCCCAGCGATGTAATGCATCTGCGGCGGGCCGACGCCTGGCGATTCTTCCATGAATATTATGTTCCGGGCAATATTACGCTGGGAATCGTGGGCGACGTGAATCCCGCCGATGCGCGCCGCCTGGCGGAAAAGTATTTCGGTCCAATGCAAGCGCGCCCATTACCGCCGCTGCTGCACACCGAGGAGCCTCCCCAGGAAGGCCCCAAGCAGGCAGAAGTGGGGTCGCCCAGCCAGCCGCTGCTGTTCGTGGGATATAAACGGCCGGACGAGTACAGCAAGGAAGACCCCGTGTTCGATGTGATCGGCGGCATCCTCTCCAGCGGCAGGACCGGCCTGCTTTACAAGGATCTGGTGCGCGACAGGCAGATCGCGTTGCAGGCGGAGGCGGACGATACGTTTCCCGGCGGCAGGTACCCGAATCTGTTCCTATTTTCCGTGGCGCCCGCGGCAGGACACACAACGGCCGAGAACGAGAAGGCGTTTTATGAAGTGCTGGAGAAATTCAAGTCGCAAAGGGTGAACGCCGCGACGCTGGCGCGGGTAAAGGCCAAGACTCGCGCGGATCTGATCCGTAGATTGGATAGCAATTCGGGATTGGCCGGCTTACTGACCGCCTATCACGCGATCTATGGCGATTGGAGGAAGCTGTTTACTTCGCTGGACGACGTGGACCGGATTACCGCCGAAGATGTCCAGCGCGTGGCGCAAGAATGCTTCGTGCCCCAGAAGCGCACGGTGGCTTACCTGGTCGCGCCGCAGCAAGCGGCCATCCATGAGGTGTCGAGATGAATCTCGACAGGGTGCGCCTGCGTGCGTGCGCCACGTTTTTCATAGTTTCGGTAGCGGCTTTTGGGCAGACCACCGGGGGTCCGGCCGCTATCCCGAACACTCCGGTGGCCTATAGAGACTTGAGATTCCCGCCGCTGAAACACGTCCCGATTCCAAGCGTGACGACTTGCACTCTCCCTAATGGGATGAAGCTGTACTTACTTGAAGATCACGAACTGCCGATTGTCAGCGGGACGGTGCGGGTGCGGACCGGCAACCTGTTCGAACCACCCGATAAGGTCGGCCTCGCTACCATTACCGGCGCCGTGATGCGGTCCGGCGGCACGCGAAGCAAGACTGGCGACCAGCTCGATGAAGAACTGGAAAACATTGCCGCGTCGGTCGAAAGCGAAATCGGCGAGTCCAGCGGGTCGCTATCTTTTTCAACGCTAAAGGAGCATAGCGACGAAGTGCTGGGCACCTTCAAGGACGTGCTCACGCAACCCGAGTTCCGCCAGGAAAAGATCGATCTGGCCAAGTCCGAACTGCTTAGCGGCATCGCACGGCGCAACGACGATGCGCATGGCGTGGCGGACCGGGAATTTGCAAGTATAGTCTATGGCAAGGAAACGCCTTATGGCTGGCAAATCGAATATGCCACGCTCGACCACATCACGCGCGCCGATGCGATCGCATTTTACCGGCGTTACTTCTTCCCGTCCAACATGCTGATGGCGGTATGGGGCGATTTCTCCGCCGCCGAAATGCAAGCGAAACTGACCAAGCTGTTTGGCGGTTGGAACTACGAACAGCCCAAAGTGCCGCCGTTCCCGCCGGTCCGCGAGAAAGCGCGGCCCGGTATCTACCTGGCCACGAAAGACGATGTGACACAGACCTTCTTCATCGAAGGACATTTGGGCGGGCGGTTGGACGACCAGGATCTCCCGGCGCTGGCAGTGATGGGCGATATCCTGGGCGGTGGTTTCCAGAGCCGCCTGATGCAGCGGGTGCGCACGCAGCTTGGGCTGGTTTACGACATATCGGCGGATTGGGGGGCGGACTACGACCATCCAGGCCTGTTCGAGATCGAAGGCAGCACGAAATCCGCCTCGACCGCCGACACCTTGACTGCGATCCAAAAGGAGATTGAGCGCATCCGCTCGAGCGAGGTCACCGAGGATGAGTTGGAGGCCGCGCGGCAATCGGCTTTGAATGGCCTGGTGTTCGCCTTCGACACCAAGACGAAAACACTGAGCCGCTTGCTCAACTATGAATACTACGGCTATCCGAAAGACTTCATCGACCGGTATGAGAAAGCTCTGGAGGCGGTGACGCGGGCGGATGTGCTGCGCGTGGCGCGCAAACATGTGCATCCGGGCGATCTCACTATCGTGGCGGTGGGCAGAACGGACGAGTTTCGGGAGTCTCTCGCAACGCTGGACCTGCCGGTTTCGTCCATCGATCTAACCATCCCCAAGTCTGGTGGAGAAGGCAAGAAACCATGAAAACACTGTGGGCGGCGCTGCTGGTAGCCGGCATGGCCGGTATGGGTGCGCGGGCGGAGACCAGCCAGCTGAAGGGCAGGCGCATCGTAGATGAAGCTCTGGCGGCGCTGGGCGGACAGGCTTTCCTCAACATGCAAAACCGGGTCGAAACCGGGAGGATCTACAGTTCATACAACGATAAGGTGAATGGCATGGCGGTGGATGCGCTGTACACGAAATACCTGCCGCGCCCCGACCAGGCCGAGCCCGGTTCCCTGGGCGTGCGGGTGCGCGACGCGCGCGGCAGGAAACCGGAGGATATCGAAGGCAAGAGACAAGACGATGTCATCCTGTATATGGATGGAGCCGGCTACGAAGTTACGTTTCGCGGCGCCCGCCCCTTGTCCGATATAACCGTCCAACAGTTCAAGACGGCGACGCTGCACAACATCTTCTATATCCTGCGCCAGCGCCTCGGCGAGCCGGGGATCGTATTCGACTCGCGCGGCGCCGATTTTTTCGAGAACCGTCCCGTGGAGGTTGTCGACATCACCGACGCCAATAACGAGACGGTCACCGTGTACTTCGATCAACTCAGCAAGCTTCCCTCGCGGCAGGTTTACTTCCGAAGAGACCCGATCGACAACTCGAAACTGGAGGAAGCCACGTTGTTCAATAAGTATCGCGACGTGGGCGGCGGCGTGATGTGGCCCTTCTCCGTGCGGAACGAACGCAATGGCGAGAAGGTCTTCGAGAGGTACTCGGAGAGCGTGGAAATCAACCAGGATTTCAAGGAAAGCATGTTCACGCTGCCGCCGGGCCTGAGGCTCTTGAAAAAAGACAAGTGACCGTCCAGGTGCTGTTACAATAGCGCGTTCAGGGAGGCAATGCCATGGAAGATACGGTGATCCGTCCCACTATGAAGTTTATCAAGCTGGGCTATGCTTTGGTCTTGCTGGCGATTGTGGCGGGCGTGATCGGCTTCAGCATGATTTCGCAGGAGAGCGAATGGAAAAACAGGCCCTGGATTATGGCCGTGCCCGCGCTGCTGCTCATCTGGCCGGTTCGCCGGCACATCGCCCGCCAGTTCACCAAGGCCACTATCGCGGGCGACAGGCTGCGATACGAGGTCGGCGCAATGGCCAAGTCCACGCGGAACATATCGTTGCCGAAGGTGCAGGACGCGCGCGTGGATCAGTCGGTGATGCAGCGGATGTTCGGCATCGGCGACCTTTCGATTGAGACGGCCGGCGAGACCAGCCGCCTGACGATCCGCAATGTCGACCAGCCGCAGCAAGTTGCGGACGAGATTCTGGCCGCTTCGCACGCCGCCCCTGGTAGCAAGGGCCAGATCACATGAGCGGCAAACTAGCCGGAAAAGTCGCGCTAATCACCGGAGCCAGCCGCGGCCTGGGCAAAGCCATGGCACTGGCGTTGGCGGGCGAAGGCGCCAACATCGCCCTGGTGGCGCGGGATCGCGAGGCGCTGCAGAAGACGGCCGAAGAGGTTTGGCGTACGGGCAGCGGCGCGCAGGTATTTCAAGCCGATGTGACCAGCGAGGAGCAGGTGCTGCGCCTGCAAACGGAGGTGGCCGAGGCGTTCGGGCGCGTCCAGATCCTGGTGAACAACGCCGGCATCAACGTCCGCAAGCAGCTCATCGAATTCACATTGGACGAGTGGAGGCGCGTGCTCGACACCAGCCTGACCAGCACATTCCTGATGTGCCGGGCGTTTGTCCCGCATATGAAAGGAAGCGGCTACGGGCGCGTGATTAACATGGCGTCCATCATGGCGCACGTATCCATGCCGGGCCGCTCCGCTTATTCGGCCAGCAAGAGCGCGCTTCTGGGCCTGACGCGCGCCCTGGCGCTGGAACTCGCGCCGGAAGGCATCACGGTGAACGCCATCAGCCCAGGCCCCTTCGCCACGGAGATGAACACGCCGTTGATCGAGAATCCCGAGCTGAATGCGCAGTTCGTCGCTAAAATTCCGCTGGGCCGCTGGGGACGTGTGGAGGAAGTAGGACAATTGGCTGTGTACCTCTGTTCGCCGGAAGCCGGCTTCATCACGGGAACTGACGTGCTCATCGATGGGGGATGGTGTGCAGGGTAGCGCGACGCGGCGACACGGCGATCCGCATCCGTAGCCTATGGCAAATATTCGCAGTTATAGGGAGCTGGATGTTTACCGGACGGCGTTCGACGGAGCAATGCGACTCTTCCAACTGACGAAGCAATTTCCGGTCGAGGAGCGGTACTCCATGGTGGACCAGATGCGGCGTTCCTCGCGGTCAGTCTGTGCAAGTCTCGGGGAAGCTTGGCGGAAGCGGCGGTATAAGGCGCATTTTGTGAGTAAGCTGAGCGACGCGGAAAGCGAAGCGTCGGAGACGCGAGTGTGGCTTGAGTTTTCTTTCCAGTGCGGGTACCTGAACAAGATTCAATTTGACGAATTGGACGACATTTATGATAAGGTTATTGCGCAACTTGTTCGCATGCTCTCGGCACCGGAACAGTGGACGATACGGTGAGGTCGCCGTGTCGCCGCATCGCCGTGTCGCCGCGTCGGCTCTACTGTTTGCCCTCCTCCTAACCGCCTGCCACGGTGCCCAGCGCAAAACCATCGCCGTCATCCCGAAAGCTACCGCGCACCTGTTCTGGGTATCGGTGCATGCGGGCGCCGTGGCCGCGGGCCAGAAATTCAATGTGGACGTGCTTTGGAATGGGCCCTCCTCGGAGACAGATTACGCACGCCAGGTGCAGATCGTCGATTCCATGATCGCGAGGCAGGTGGATGGACTGGTAGTCGCGGCGCAGGACCGTACCACGCTGAACGCTTCGCTGGAACGCGCCGCCGCGGCCCACATTCCCGTGACGGTGTTCGATTCAGGCGTAGATTCCACGAATTACATGACTTACATCGCGACCAATAACTTCCAGGGTGGGCAGATGGCCGCGCGTAAGCTGGCTGCGCTGCTGAATGGCAAGGGCAACGTCGCGATGCTGATGAACGCTCCCGGAAGCAAGTCCACACTGGACCGGGAGTCGGGCTTTGAAGACGTCTTGCAGAAAGAGTTCCCTGCCATACATATCGTGGCGCGCCAGTTTTCCATGTCCGATCGCGCCAAGGGTATGGCGGCCGCGGAAAACTTTCTGACAGCCCAACCGGACTTGGACGGCATGTTTGCCTCCTCCGAGCCCAGCTCGGTGGGCGCCGCGCTGGCGTTGAAGTCGCGCGGCCTCGCCGGGAAAGTCAAGCTGGTGGCTTTCGATGCCAGCGACGACCTGGTGCAGGATCTGAAAGACGGCTCCATCGACGCGCTGGTGGCGCAGGACCCTTTCAAAATGGGGTTTGAAGCGGTCAAGACGCAAGTGGATAAGTTGCATGGAACCAATCCGCCGAAAGTGATCGATCTTAGCGCTACGGTGGTCACTAAGGATGATTTGGATAAGCCCGAGATCAAGGCGCTGCTGTTTCCGGACGTGAAGAAGTATCTGAATTAGACGCTGGGCGCTGGCCCCCTAACTCCCCGCAGACTCAGTCGAGCGGAAGTCACCCACTACGAATCAACCGTTTAGGCGGCCTTCCGGATGCAGGGCAATATTTCTTTCCAAAGACTGAAACGCTATCGCAAGTTTGGTCACTATATATCAAGTTCACCTTCTCAGTAGTTGGATCGGGAACTTCCAAACCGGCTGGAAAACCGGTGAAAAGGATCAAAACGATGAGCAACAGAATATCTGAAACGCGAGTAGCCCCGGACAACCAAACAGTCCTAAGCCAGTTGGGCCTTCTGCAGGACCTTGCCGGAACATGGAAAGGGACGGGGTTCAACCTGGTCGCCAGGCCCGACTTCCACGATGGCACGGACCTGTACCTGCAACTCAATCAGACCACCGAAACCTTGAAGTTCGACCCGATCGGGTCATCCATCCCGAATCGTGGTTTCGGGCAGGACGACATCGAATTGTTCGGCTTAACGTATCTGCAGCAGATTTCCGATGCCGCCTCCGACGGGGCACTGCACATCGAGCCGGGCATCTGGATCACGCAACCGGCCACCACGTTTCCCTCCGAAACCGCACCCGCGACCGGGCAACTCGTGGCTCGGATGGGATCGATCCCTCACGGCAACGCGCTGTTAGCCGAAGGTATTGCGCTGCCGTTCTCAGGTCCGCCGGTGTTGACGATTCCTACCGCTCAATACAGCTTCTCGCTGTTCCCGTCGTTCAATAGCACGCCCTTTGGCGTGCCGCCGACCGCCCCGGGGGTCGTGTTGAATGCCGCCGGATCCTCGGAAGCGCTCACCGCCCCGACGGTGGTGCCGCCGGCTCCCGCGTTTCCCCAATACAACTTCAGCGTTCCGATCGGACCCATTGCCGCAAACTCCACTAGTCCCCCTAATCCGCCTTTTGCGCTCAACACGCGCACGCCGTACAACACCAGCCCATTGGACCCGGCGCTACCCCTGAGCATCAACGGAGTTGCTATGCAGGACGTCATCAACGATCCGATTTTGCTACTCCAACAAGACGTCCAGATCCTGGTGGCCGATGGCTTCACGTTTGAGGGAACGGCCCTGAACATCGCCACCACGACACCGATCAATTTCCTGAAAACCGCCAATTCCGGCGCCGCAGGTGCATTGGCGCCGCCGGTCACGGTGCCGCAGTTTGGTGGAGGCACCGGATTTATCCAGTTTCTTGGCGGCCAGACCGTCACGGTCGGCAGCCAGGGCGCGGTGCCGGAGGAGAACGCTCAGACGGGGGTAGTCTATGCGACGTTCTGGATCGAAAAGGTGACAAACACGCAGACCGGCTTCTCTTTCATGCAGCTTCAATACGCGCAAATGGTGGTGCTGAACTTCCCCATTTTCCATCTGCTCAATCCACCGACCACTGTCCCACCCACCGCCCCTAAGTATGTGAACTTGGGATGGCCGCACATTTCGGTGGCGACGTTGCGGAAGACCTTTAACTAGGTGATCGCAGTTGGCGACCCGGCGCCCCAGCCACTGGTGCGGCAGTATGAAGCGCGCGAGTGGCGCGCTGCCAACTTCCCGAAGGGCGAGCATCCGGTTTCTCAAGTCCGGATGCTCGTCGCTGTATTGAGGAGTGGCATCTTAATAAACATCCATCCCTTCAATGAGTTACGGCCACAGCCAGCAAGATTCCCATTCTCCGAAAAGCCGTTCACACGCTCCGGCAACTCTCTCGCCGCCCGCAACCATCTCCAAACAAAACACTTCCGCCAGCCCACCCGAATCGTCACCACCGGCTCCCAACCGCCGCCGCGCTACCCTTTCAATGGAATTACATGCATTGACTAACCGCGGCTTGAGGAAAGGAAAAACATGGACAAAGGCAACATGCATCGCAGAATCAAGGAACTGACTGAGGTGATAGAGATAGAGGCTGGGAAGCGCGGCCTGATTTTCGTGAACGGCCCCGACACAGGGGCAGTGGCGTTAGAGGTTCCGAGACCCGGACAAACCAACGGACAAGAGAGATTTGTCTATTTCTTTGGGGTCGGGGAACCGCAAAAGGCAACAGTATAGCTTTGGTCGTGGTGTTGGTGCGTGTAATTCCTTTGTATCGAGTAACTTTCAATTGCCACGGAGTCCTTTGGCAGGCCACTGGGGCCCGATGAAATCGGCATCCCCCTTCCGCCCGCAGGCCGAAGCGATTACAGGCGTCCGCAGAGTCATTATTCCAGGTTCCGCGCACCGTCCTGCTCGTCGGGAAGCCGTATGTCGATCACGCCAGCTTCGTGTTCGCCTCGCCGGAGGCCGGTGCTAGCTCGATTGCGAAAGTATGCCCATCGGTAAGCGTCTTCAGTGGCCATGATTTCTGAGCCGCCACGGACCGACGCCTGAACGGCCGCGGTCGAGCCTTCCCCTTTTCCCCCATTCATTGCACGATAATATAGCCAGATATGACCGTCGAGATAGAAGGCGTCACTTTGCACCTGGCGCATCCGGACGAACTGCCCGTGCGCTGGGTGGGCCAGGAAGAGCTCATGCGCCAGTTGCTGGCGGCCTGGCTCGTGGTAAGCGAGCAGGATCTGCCCATGCACCCGCGCCTGCTGGGCAAGCCCGGCGTGGGCAAGACCACGCTGGCTTATGCGGCCGCCAAGCGCATGGGCCGCGAAGTCTACATCCTGCAAGCCACCATGGACACGCGCCCGGAAGATCTGCTCGTAACGCCAGTGATCGAGGGCCAAGGGCGGCTGCGCTATGTGGCCTCGCCGCTGGTGACGGCTATGATCCGCGGCGGCATCGCCATTCTCGACGAAGGCAATCGCATGAGCGAGAAGAGTTGGGCCAGCCTGGCGCCGCTACTCGATAACCGCCGCTATGTGGAGTCCATCGTGGCGGGCATCAAGATCAAGGCGCATGCGCAGTTCCGCATCGTCACCACCATGAACGACGACGCCTCCACCTTCGAACTGCCCGAATATATACACTCACGCCTGCAGCCGCAGATCCTGATCGACTTTCCGGAGCGCGACGAGGAGTATCAAATCCTGAAGGAGAACCTGCCGTTCGCCGAGGAGCGCATCCTTACTTATGTGACCGAGTTCCTGCAGCAGGCACATGCGGCCGACGAGCGGTACACGGTGCGCGATGGCATCAACATCGGACGCTTCGCCATCAAGCTGAAGAGCCTGGCCACCGAGCGGACGCACGAAACCCAGGCGCTCGAAACGGCCATCCTGCAAACGCTCGGCGAAGAGGCACTGCGCTATGCCCGGGGAAATCGACCTTCCTGAGTTGCCCGATCCGGGCAGCTTGCGGCGCGGGCGCTTCACCTACCTGCCGGTGACTCCGGGACGGCTGGAGTTTGCCATCGAGGTGCGCCAGGCGATCCTGCGCGACCGCCCGCAAGTGGTCGCGCTGGAATTGCCGATCGCGCTGCAACAGCACTATGTGCGCGCGGTGGCGCGGTTGCCGGAAATGTCCGTCATATTTTATCCGGACGAGAGGTCGCAGGAGGATGCGGAACGCGCCATCTATGTGCCGGTGGAGCCGGCCGATTCTTTCGTGGAAGCGATTCGCACGGCTATGGAGACGGGCGCGGACGTGGTTTTCACCGACCCGGATTTCGGCGAGCGGCCGCACCTGAAGGACGCTTACCCGGACTCATATTCGATCCGCCATATCGGCTATGACAAATACGTGGAGGCGTACCGCGTTTACCCGCAGGAACGATCCGACGGGATCGCCAGGCACGCGGCCGGCATCGCCTGGAAGCTGCAAGGCTGCGATCCGCTGGCGCGCGTCCTGGTGGTGCTGTCGCTGAACCTGCTGGACCCTGTCCTGGATGCCATGGACGAGCCGCAAGCGCAGCCCATGTCGCGGCTGCGGCGCGAGGGCGTGCGATTGCTCAATCCGCATCCGGATTCGCTGGCCGAGATCACCCTCGAATATCCTTATCTGCAATACCGCTACGAGCAGTTCCGCGGCTTGCTGACCGACTCGAACCTGATCGACCGGCGGCACGCGCAATTCGCGCTCTTCGGCGAAGCGGAGAAGAGCTACGAAGTAAGTACCGGCGAGCGCGTGGCACACTGGCAGCGGCGGCTGCTGGCGCGCTACGCGCGCAACCTGGCGTTGGCGGATCGTGCGTTGATGCCCGGGGTGTTCGACCTGACAGTCGCCGCGCGCAGCATCGTGGACGATAACTATGGCTGGGAGGTTTGGGAAACAGCCGGCCGCTACCCGCCGCAGAAGACCGCCAGCGATCTGGAAACCGTACAGATATCAGGCGAGGAGGTGTGGCTCGACACCAAGCGCATCCGGTTGCGGCGCAGGCTGCCGAGCGTCAAGCGGCGGTTGCGTCCGGTAGGATTGAAGCCGCGCAAGAAGGAGAAGTTTCCGGGCGAATGGGCCAGCCAGTTGGATGGCAACAGCATCTGCTCGTACCCGCCGGAAGACCTGGTGATCGAGGATTACGGGCGCTTTTTGAAGAGAAAAGGCAAGGGCATCCTTTCGGAAGAGCATACGCGCGTTGAGCCGTTCACTACGTCGCTGCTCGACGGCATCGATCTACGCGAAACCATTCGCAACTGGCACGAAGGCAAGATCTACGTGCGGCAATATCAGAAGGTCGCGGGCGAGGTGGGTTCGGTAATCGTGATCTTCGACGAGGATCGCGACAACCATTATTACTACATGACCACGTGGCTGGGCGAGCATCAGAACGAATCGGACATGGCGTTCTACTCGACGTTTCCGTTCGACAACCTGGTGGGGCCGGGCATCGGGCGCGGCGAGTACGGCGGCTTCCTGATGAGCTTGCCGGCGCGCCGCATGTTCGATGTGTGGCAGGATCCGGATTACGATTTCGCGGAGAGTAAAGCAGAGCGCCTGCTGCTGGCGGGGCTGGATTATTCGCTCGAAAAGTTCGTGGTATATGTCGCGGCCAAACCGCCGAGGACCGTGTTCCGCGGCATTGCGGCGCGGTTTGGGCGGACGATTGTATATATACCGATCGGCCAGCTTTCACCGGTGGCGCTGAAGAAAATCCGCGTGGTGCACGTGCTGGACGGGTATGAGAAGCGGAAGGCGGCGAAAGAGTATATTTGGTGACTGGAGAAGTTCTCGCGGGTTAGATGCCGCCAGGGTGGCGAGCGAGGATCTGGGTCGTCTCCGAAGGGATGGGCATTCATTCTCGAATCTCCACCGCCGAATGCCGAACTCGGGCTCGGCTGATGGCGTGGCGACATCGAAACAACACCGACGCCGCGGCATGATGGCATGGCTGGTTGAGGAGCGTCGTCTGGCCAATGCCAATCGTAAAGGGGCGTTTTGCCAGTGCTTGGCGCCAACGGATGACTGTCAAAGGACATTGTTATGCCAGACTCAATTAATACGCCACGCAGGGTACTAGACTGGGCGCCGGTTGTTGCCGAACTACTCGTCGCTTATGTCATTTACCTGGAATTGAAGGCAAATCGGTTCTCCGCCTTCGAACATAAAGCCCTCGACCCAGCGACCCGCGAGGAGCGCAGGCTACCTATCGCGAATTCTTTGCCGGCGCAGGAACGAGTGCACTAGAAGATTTCCGTGCGAAGTTCGCCAAGAGGATCTGGAGCGAGGAGTTGTTGCGAGTCACATGCGAGAACGAAATTGTCGCCTTTGATCACCTATGGTTCCTGTTGAGAGGTTCACCGATGAGACGCCGGCAGGTTGCAACATGGTTTCCGCATGTCATCGTACCGTTCTGGGCGATGGTTGGTCCGTATGTCCTCCAAAAGCAGGAGTTGAGAGTTTGGTGGGTGGAGAGAGAGTTGATGGACTTCACCCTTTCGTGTATTAGATTTGTCGAGAGGCAGCGCTGCACGGGCAAATGGTCTTGGCTTCGACGCGTACCTTTCCTGCGGGAAAGCCCGCCAATGAAAATGTGGTGGATTGAGTCCGGGTTGCGCAAGGAAATGGTGATTTCCGACAAGGACTTGCGTCAGATGCGGTTGGAGATCAAGAAGAGACCCCTAAAGCGGTGGGGAGTTAGCCCAGTGCACCGGATTGGCTGCCGAACCGACATTGACCCGGACTGATCCGCTTTTCGTGGGCCAACGACAAACCCGCTCAAACACTGCCGCTCGCCATAAACGAGCCCGAGGGGAAGCCTATGTCCCTGGCAGTGGAGCCGCGCAAATTGGGATAAGTTCCAGGCGAGTGGGGAATGCGGCGAGAATGCACTTCTTGCGGGAAGTCTTCCCGCCAGTTGCGGTAGCTTTCGCCGATCTGCATTGTAATGCTCTCCGTCTATGCGCGCCGACGGACGCGCCCCTGGCGATCCAAGCCTTCCCGCAGCAGGATCTTGATGTAGGTCTGGTACCCGATCCCTTTGCGCTCTGCCTGACGCCGCGCGCGGTCCAGATCATCCACGGGAATCCGCAGCATGACCTTCTGCGAGGGCGGCTTACGCAACGCCTCCGTCTTCTTGGATAGCGTGATGCCGATGCTCTTCCCGCCGACACGCAACGAGCCCTCCTTCTCGGCTTCCTCGAACAGCCTCAGTAGCCGTTCCTGATTCTCCACGAACCAACGCGCTTCTTCTGCCTCGCTTCGGGTCTCCGACAGTTTCCGTTTAGGCATCCTCAACTCCTTTAAATCGTCGCCACAGTGTGCGCCACCTTCCACTCGCCGGGAACGCGGTCACCACTCGAATCCGCCGCCGTCGCCAAGTCCACACCACCACGAGTAACCGCCCGGCGGCGGTCTGGCCGAGCTCGGTGTACCGTTCCTCTCCGCCCCGGTCCTGGGTTTCGATTGGCAGCGAAGCCCGGAAATGACCTGCGCAGCCTCCGTCGGCGTCACGCCGTGGCGCGCGATATGTTCCCTGTTCGCCTGGTCCCAATCGAAAGCGATTCGCGTGGGCAGCCCCGGCATCTGCTCTCAAGTGTATACCCTTTGTCCATACAAATCAAGAGGTAGTAATCCAAGCGCGACACAAAAAACTTAGAGGAGAACCACTATGAGAACACTCGTCTTAAGCCTGAGGCCCATTTTCGCCACGGCTGCCATCGCCATCGCAACTTGCGCGGTTTCAACCGCTCAATACAAATTCGTGCCCTTGAGTGTGCCGGGGTCGACCCTAACGTTCCCCGAAGGGATCAGCAACGAAAACCTAATCGTAGGGCAATACGCAAACAGCACCGGGGAGACCTACGGGTTCAGTTACAATCCGGCTAATGGCGCCTGGACCGACCCTATCAAGTCGCGAGGAAACACCACCGTCGTCGCCAATGCCGCCAACTCGGCTGGAACGATTGTAGGCTATTATCAGACCAGCACTGCCACCTACGGCATGATCGATACCGGCGGCGTATTATCCGAATTCAACGAATCGGGCTGTTCCAACACGGTGATCGCGGGAATCAACGACTACGAAAGCGGGACGATGACCGGCTTCTGCAGCCTGGCCAATGGGGACCAGGAGGGTTGGATCGGGTCCCCATGGAATACGGTCTTCAAGTGTTTCAATGCGACCCACACCATGCCGGTCGCTATCAACAACTGGGGTATTGTAGGCGGTAACTACTGGACCGGATCGGGCCTGAACATCACGGCCAATGGATTCCTAAGTACAGCGTTCGGCGCCTGTAGTCTGATCGCATATCCGGGCGCGGCTTACACTTCAGTTGGCGGATTAAACGACAACGGCGCGATCTCCGGCTCCTACTCTTTTGGGGACACGTGGAACGGGTTCGTTTATAACGACACATACTCAACCGTCAATGCACCCAATGCCGTGACCACCGTCCTGTCCCAAATCAATAACAACGACTGGCTCGTGGGCATGTACGTAGATGCCGAGGGAGCCAGCCACGGTTTTTGCGCTGAGCCAATAGCGGGTGAGAGCATGCTGGCGGAGCGCGTACATTAGCGTTGCACGAGGCCACCTTGTTGGATACGGCGGCGGCCGAAAGACGTAAAACCTCCACGGAACGTATCCGCATGCAAGCACGTTTGTGGCAACTCAACTCGCGCCGTATCGGCGTGGGAGCGGTTACTCTGGTCGGTTCTTCAGCGAAGCTCTTTTAGAGCTACGGAAAAGGATAACTAAAATGAAATCGGAAATGACGAAACATTCCGCCGCGAAGCGGAAACACAACGTATGGAGACCCGCGATTGCCGCAGGCTTCCTAATCGCCCAATGCGCCGGCATAGCCTCCGCCCAAAGCCTCGAGCTGTTCGACAGTGCGTCGGCTGGAACGACGTTCGCGGTGTCCGTGGCGGCCCTGACCGGCCCCGGTCAGTTTGTCACCGCGATAAAGAACAGCAACAACGATCTCGAAGTGATCGCCTGGCAGAACAATACGGACAATCGGACGATTTCGCGTCTGGATTACTTGCGCCGCCTATGGTAGCGATCGCGACCGGCTGCCGGCTCGAAAAGCCAGCGGGAAGGGTTGCCGTCGGGAGGCTGACCGGCCCGCTGCCGTGAACCAGGCTCAAGACTGGCGAAGCCCGCTCCACTCGGGCAGCAGGTCGAACCGGGTCCTGACACTCTCCACTGGCTCCCCGATCTGGTGTATCGATCCGACCAGCCCTTGTACGTCCCCTACGGCCAGTTTGAGATATTCGATCTTGTGCGGATCGATGCCCATGATCTGACAGCAACTCGCATCCACGGCCGCCAGATCTCTGCCCGCAACCACCACGCCGGCGCGCTTGGCCGTGCCCTGGATCGGCCCGTTGCCCTCCATACCGACGATCCCGTCGACAATGGCAAAATGGGCGGGAAGTGTTTTGTATAAATCGGCAATGCAGCCAGGAATTCCGGCCCAGTGCAGGATGTTCTTGGGCCATCCATATACGCCACCCGATACGGTTCCGAACAGGTTCTTCATGCTCAGGGTGGCCCCGACCCAGTGATGCGTCTTCATCTTGGGCATGGAAACCAGCAGGTCGCAAGACATCGCCGATTGGGCCAAGTAGATCGACTGCAGACGCGACTGGGGATGCGCCAGCCGGACTTCGGTTGCGCGATCGAGGTTCAGGTCGGTGAAGATCTCCTCGAATTTTGGAATGGTCTCGAAATAACCCGCCGCTTCAGCCATGTCCAGCGTGTTCCGGCGGTGGCCGGGGCCTTCTCCAATCATTACGTCGGCCCCCAATTCGCGGAAAGCTTCCAATGCCGCGTGTACCAGGAGAGGGTGTGTATTGATGGGGCTGCCGGGCTCGAACTCGACCAGGTTTGGTTTGAGCAGTACGCGTTTACCGCGGACGTCGAGACGGTATTCGGAGAGTATGCGGCGCAGATCGCTGTACAATTCCTGGGTGTAATCGGGCCTCCGCACGACCGAAACCAGCTTCTCGCACGGCACGGCCTTACGCCGAACGCAGCCAGCCAAAACCAGACCGGCCGCCGACCCTGTCAAGAACTCGCGCCGATTTAGGCCTGACATTCGCATTTACTCCAGAAATGAATTACGGCCCTCGATGGCGTCCGACGCCAGGAGGGCTAAGGCGGCATTTTGGACCGTGCGCTGCGGACGCGCGGGTGGAGGAGCATGCGACGGAAGCTGCCCGTGCGCCAGCAATCCCAGACGCAGCCAGCTTTCGCCTTCCGAGGTGCGGCACTTGGGCAATTGCGCCTGCGCCCAACGGCAGGCCTTGCGGACTACCGGCGAGTCCTTGCCGGTCAATGCCAGCAATGCCACGCCGGTGGTCTCCGGGTAGGAATGGGAGTCGAAGTCCAACGCCCGCGCGGCGCCATAGTTCCAGCCACCGTCGCTACAGGCGTGCTGCAACAGGCACGCGGCCCCCATATGTAGGCGGGCGCGGATCCGCCCGGATTCCGCGCACTGCGCGGCCTTGCGCAGGGCGAGCATCGACAATGCCGTGGGAGTCACCCACGCGCTAGTCCCCGGAAACCAGGGCCAGCCAGGAGCGGTTTGGGAAGTCCCCGTTAAGAGCCGCTGCACGCGGCTCAGAAAACTGGTCTCTTCACCGCTTTCCCTCACAATCCAGCCGATGCCGCGCCTGTAAGCATCCCCGCCAAGCTGCGCAGGTCCGAGCAATGCAACAACCGCGGTGACCCAGGCGCTCTGTCGGACGGCCGCCTGCGGCGCCCAACCGCCATCGGGACGCTGCGCGGCGATCAGCCACCGAAGCCCCATAGCAACGGGCTCCGAAACCGATTCTTGCGCCCTTATCGCCAATAACGCGTACGCCGTCGGCTCGGTCCAAGACGGCCCGCCCAGTTGGTAGGGCCAGCCGCCATCCGGATTTTGGGATTCCAGCAGGGAAAACATCAGGCTTCCTTGCCTAGGTCGCTATGCGAGGGTGGCATCCAATGCCGGCCCAACGCCTTAGCTTGCCGCAGTGCTCAATTGCGAATTGGTTTTCGACCAAATTTGGTTGATGCTCGAGCCGGCGGACGAAAACAACGCCGCCGAAGCAAGCGCCACGAAGGCCAGCATCAATGTATATTCAATCAGGTCCTGACCTTGCTCGTCACACCACAAACGCGCACAAAACATCTTCATCATCAATAAGCTCCCTTTTTTATGAGTCACGGATGGCCGCTCGGCGCGCCACCATCATCCCTGTTGTATGCACGGGCAGGGCCATGGCGGTGGCAGGCTAAGTTATTTTATTGCTATGGTTTGGAGCGCGGGTTATACCATCCACTGTACAAGAATGAGATGCGTGCCTGAAAATGAAACGGAGCCGGATCTTGATCCCTTACTGCCACTGCAACAGCATGTGCACCGGCTCGCCCAGCGAAAACGCGAGCTTGTCTTGCGCCACTGAGATACGGAAAGTGCCCGGCCGCAGGCCCCCCACCGTCAGCCGATCGTGGAAGTGCTGCACCTCGGTCACCGGTCCCACGGGCCGCTTAGTCGCGGGATCCACGGCACGCGTGAAGATGCACTCGAAGCCGTCGTGTACCTGCGTGAAATAAATGCGGCCCCCGCCCGGAGCCCAGCGCGGATAATCGCCTTGTCCCAGATCCACCCATTCCGTAGCCGGAACACTCTGCAACCCCCGAAACGGCGCGGCCCACATATGCGGCTGGCGGCCGCGCTCTTCGGAGGAGTATAGCGCCCATCTCCCGTCCCGCGAGAAATTGGCCAGGTACAGGTTCGCTGTCGGATGTGCATAGATCGCCTGATGCTCGGCGGTGCGGGTATCCCAGACCACGATCGCCCGGTGCAGCGCCGCGCTGGCCGCCAGCACCCATTGGCCGCCCGGTGAAAGATCCCAGATTACACCGGGGGATATGACCTGGCCCCAGGCTTCCCCGGTCTTGAGATTCAGAACCTTGAAAATCTCAGAACTTCTGCCGGGAATCCGTCGACTCGCCTCAAGAATAAACAGGCCGTCGGAACTCATTTCCGTGGCTCCCGGCAATGGCGTACGCGACCCGGTCCGGTAGTCTTGCAGGAAACTCGCCAGACCGGGTTGCGGGAAAAGGAACGATGCGCCATCCGGGGCAAATCGCGGCTGCTGGACGCCGGGCTCCAGTTTGGTCAGGGGCGCGAGTGGTCCGCGCGCATGGCCGCTTCCTGGGTCAATCGGCAGCACCCAGGCGCTTGACCTGTTGTCTGCCGCATCGGCCAGAATGGCGCCACTGGCGGATGCCGTGCAACTGGCATTCTCCGCCCGTACCTCCCCCCGTATACGTCCTTGCGCGGTGGAGTACCGGACGGCGCCGGGGCCGGGCTTGAGCGGGAATTCGCCCAACGACGGGACGAATTCATTGGCGCTCATATAAAGGAACCGATCTCCGGTCACCGCACAGGCGCGTGAGCTCAGAGGTAAATCGTAACTGAATTCGGGTACCAGTGCAGCCGCGCCGCCATTTAGCGGGGCTTTCCAGAGTCCCAGCGTCGCGAATTCGTCGGCGGCCAGAAAGAGTACGCTCTGGCTGTCGGAGTTCCACGCGACCCCCTGCACCGACGCTGAACCCATTGCCAGCCGTACCGGCGCGCCTCCCTGCGCCGGCACCACGTACAACATGCGTGTGTTGGCAGCCGGAATGTCCCCGCCATTCTCACCGGTGTTCAGATAAGCGATCCACTTTCCATCAGGCGAAAAGCGCGGGACCCGCCCGCCGGCCACAAGCAACCGCGGCGCACCGCCCACAGGCGGCAACGGCAGCAAATAGATGCCGGCGGGCTGGCGCGTGAAATGGAAGGCCAGCCATCGGCCGTCGGGCGAAAGCGAAGGTTCGTCGTTGGCTGCCTCGCCGGCGGTTACGCGTTTCGGCGCGCCGTTGGGCATCGGCTTGAGCCAAATTTCCGGATGCTCGTTCTCTTCCCCGGACGACGACGCCGCGAACGCCAGCCACTTCCCGTCGTTGGAAAGGGCCGGTTGCATGGCGTTCGGCACGCCTGCATCAAAAGGGATAAGGCGATGAGCGCCGTCCGGGGCGCGTAGCGTACGCCACCCCAAGATACCGGCGGCGAAAATGACCAGGCCGGCCGCCAGCGCGCCCCAAAACCTCTTGCGCGGTCTCCGCGCGCGGACCCGCTGTCCTTCCAGGTAACGCGCCAGGTCGGCATCCATTTCGGTTGCGGACTGATAGCGGCCGGCGGGATCCTTGCGCAGCGCTTTCGCGAGAACAGCGTCGAGCGGAGCTTCGATCCCGGAGGGTTCCGGCTGGACGCGCGCAATCGCGCGCGCCATGGCGGCCGGCGATCGATCGGCGA
>DATNMW010000387.1:0-5396 GCA_035602155.1 Bryobacteraceae bacterium
AAGGCGCCACATCGCCCAGCAGGTCCACGAAGCGGTTCACCGCCGCCGGATCGTCGCTGGGCGATTCGCATTCCACCATTTCCCGGATCAGCGCCACGATCTGTTTCTGCCGGGAGCGGGCTTCAAAGAGTATGGAATCCACGGCTGTTATAATAGCGGCTTCCATGCCCGTTTTGGACATCAACGAAATCCGCGACATACTGCCGCACCGTTATCCGATGCTGCTGGTCGATCGAATTATCGAGTTGGAAGCCGAGAGGATTGTGGGCATCAAGTGCGTGACGCAGAACGAACCCTTCTTTCAGGGCCATTTTCCGGGCTTCCCGGTGATGCCGGGCGTGCTCATCGTGGAGGCTCTGGCGCAAACGGCTGGCGTCCTGGTGCTCAAGCAGGTGGAAGACCGGCACCGCAAACTGGTGCTGCTGGCTTCCATCAGCAGCGCCAAGTTTCGCCGGCCGGTGGTTCCGGGCGACACACTGCGGCTGGAGATGAAGATCGTCAAACGCAAGGCCAGCGTGGCGGTGATGATCGGAACCGCGACCGTGGATGGGTTGGTTGTGGCTGAGGCCGAAATGATGTGCAAGCTGGCCGACAAAGAAGAAGCGGAAGCGCTTTCCTGATCGATGCCGGTTCATCCTACCGCGATCGTCTCGCCCGCCACGCGCATCGCCGAAACCGCCGAGATCGGCCCATATTCGATCGTCGGCAGCGAGGTCGAAATCGGCGCCGGCACGCGGCTTATGGCGCACGTCTATATGGAAGGGCCGTTGCACGTCGGCGACGACAACGTCTTTTTTCCCTACAGCAACGTAGGTGTGGTTTCGCAGGATTTGAAGTACCACGGCGAACGGGCCGAAACACGCATCGGAAACCGGAATAAGATTCGGGAGTTTGTCACCATTCATCGCGGCACTGAAGGCGGCGGCCTCGTCACCAGCATCGGCGACGACAATCTGTTGATGGCTTACGCACACGTGGCGCACGATGTGCACGTGGGTAACCGCGTGGTTTTGGCTAACGCCGTCACTCTGGGCGGGCATGTGGAGGTGGGCGACTGGGCGGTGATCGGTGCTTCGACCGGCGTGCACCAATTCTGCCGCGTCGGGCGGCACGCAATCATAGGCGGATACAGCGTGGTGACGCAGGATGTGCTGCCGTTTTCAAACACCGTGAGCGAGCGCGGGATCAAAGTATTTGGGGCCAACCGGATCGGACTGGAACGCCGGGGATTCGAGCAAGCTTCTATCGAGAAATTGCAGACCGCGTTCCGTTTGCTGACGCGCGCCGGATTGAATACCTCGCAGGCGGTGGAGCGGATTCGCGCGGAGATTTCCGAGTGTCCCGAGGTGGATGAGTTGCTGGCGTTCCTCGCCGAATCGCAACGGGGAGTGGTTAAGTAAATGTGGGGCCCACGAATAGTGATGAAGCCCTGTGGGGCGGGCGTCCACGCCTGCAGCGGGTCTCCAGACCCGCTCCTCGTGCAGCGGAACAGGCAGGTCCTGCCCCACTAAGGATGAAATACGGTCTCATCGCCGGCAACGGCCGCTTTCCGCTGCTGGCTCTGGAAAACGCGCGCCGCCTCGGCCACGAGGTGGTGGTCTTAGCCATTCAGGAGGAGGCATCGCCCGATGTCGAGCGTTTGGCCGCAAAATGCCACTGGCTCTCCCTGGGCCAGCTTAGCCGGCTGATCGATATCCTTAAGGAAGAAGGCATTAGCGAGGTGGTGATGGCCGGCCAGGTAAAGCATGCCAAGATCTTTTCCTCCATACGGCCGGACTGGCGGCTGATCAAGCTGTTGGCCTCGCTGCCTTCCAAGAATACCGAGGGGCTGATCGGCGGAGTCGCGCAAGTGCTGGCTGGCGAGGGGATTCAGCTTCGCGATTCGACCGCGTTGCTGAAACCGCTGCTGGCGGACTGCGGCGCGATGACCCGGCGCAAGCCGGATGCCCGCGAGGAAGCCGATATAGCCTACGGCAGGAAGGTGGCGGCAGCGCTGGCCGGCTACGATGTGGGCCAGAGCGTGGCTATCTGCGAACGCGCCTGCGTGGCGCTCGAAGCCATGGAAGGCACCGACGCCCTACTGCGGCGCGCCGCTAGCTTGGTGAACGGGCGACCCCTGACGCTGGTGAAAGCTTCCGACCGGCGGCGGCATTTGCTCTTCGATGTGCCGGTGGCCGGATTGGACACCATCGCGGTGATGCAAGAAACCGGGACGACCGCGATGGCGGTGGACGCGGGGCGTACGCTGCTGCTGGATCGCGAGGAGATGCTGGCGCGCGCGGATGAAGCCGGGATTGCGGTGGTGGGGCAGGCGCCGGATGCATAGGATCGCAGTCGTCGGAGCGGGACAGTTTGGACAGAATCATTGCCGCGTGGTCCGGCAATCCACACGCGCCGAACTCACCGCCGTGGTGGATATCGATCCCACCCGCGGCGCCATAGCGGATTACCGCGAGCTGACCGGCAAAATCGATGCCGCCATTGTGGCAACACCCACCTCGGCCCACGCGGAGGTCGGCTGCTGGCTGCTGGAACATGGCATCGACGTGCTGGTAGAGAAGCCCATCGCGCCCGACCTGGAATCTGCGGACCGTCTTATCGCGGCGGCCGCGCGCTACGGGCGGATCTTGCAAGTGGGCCACCTGGAGCGCTTCAATCCCGCGGTGATGGCGCTGGAAAACCGCGTCACGCTGCCATTGTTCTTCGAGATCCACCGGCTCAGCGTGTTTAGCCCGCGGAGCCTGGATGTGGACGTAATCCTGGATTTGATGATCCACGACATCGATATCGTGCTGAGCCTGACGCACAGCGAACCGGAAGAAATCCGCGGGGCGGGCGTCTCCGTCCTGTCGCCCAAAGTGGACATCGCCAACGTGCGACTGCAGTTCCCGAACGGCTGCGTAGCCAATCTGACCGCCAGCCGGGTCTCCACGGAGCAGGTTCGCAAATTGCGGCTTTTCCAGCCGCAACAGTATTGCTCGCTGGATTACACGCGCAGAGAATTGGCCATGTTTTCGGTCGGCGCGGACCGGCAAGTCTCCTTCGAGGCGGTCCCGGTGACCAAATCCGAGCCATTGCAGTTACAATTGGATGCCTTTCTGGACAGCGTGGAAACCCGAAAATCGCCGAAAACTTCGGGTCTTGCGGCGCGTCAAACATTGCGGATAGCTTTGTCTATTCTTGATAAAATCAAGGAACACTCGGAGATAGTCTCTAAGTCATTGGCAAGCGGATGGAAACTCTAGGTCGTTCCTCGCGGGAAGATCCGGCGGAATTGCATCTGCTAACCAGTTGGGAGCAGGACCCCGGACGTGTCCGCAACGCGCGCCTCATTTCGGTAGCGGCGCACGTAGCCGCCGTCATAGCCCTGATCCTCGTGCCCCGCAGCCTGATGCAGCCGCCCCGGCGCGCGGAGCCTCTGATCACTCCGCTGATTGAGCCGCCCACCGAATTGACCCAGAAAGCGCCCAACAAGGCTCCCATCGCCAAGGAAATTACGGTGGAGGCCTTGCAGGCGCGTCCCCGGATTCAGATTCCGAACTCACCGCCCTCCACCACGCGGCCCGCGGCCAAAATAAACGCCCCGCTCCAACCCCCGCCCGCGCCGTTGCCCGAGCCGCCGCAGATCCAAGCCGGCAATCGCGACATGCAGCCGCCGCGCGGCTTGCCTGCGGGTCCTCCGGCCATCCCGGTGCCGCCGCAGATTCAGGAACAGGAAAAACCCAAGCTGGCATTCGAGACTCCCACAGCCCCGCCCCCCACCAACGGAGTGGGCAGGTTCGCGCGTCCGGACACGTCGGTCGAAGGAGCCATCCGCGAGCTCACGCACGGCGGCGCGCAAGGCGGTTTGGCGGTAGGCGACGACACCAGCGACGTGGGTGTCGGCGGGATCGGAGCCGGCCTGAACATGCCCCCTTCGCCGGGACGTCAGGCTAGTTCGCTCGAACTGCTGAGCGATCCCAAGGGTGTCGATTTCCGGCCCTACCTGCTACAGGTGCTGGCCAGCGTACGTCGGAATTGGTTCGCCGTGTATCCGGAGAGCGCTAGGCTGGGCCTGCGCGGAAAGGTCGAGGCGCAATTCGTGATCGCCAAGGACGGCAGCGTGCCGAAGCTGGTAATCGTCCTTCATTCCATTCCGGCCCTGGAGCGCGCGGCGGTGGCCGGCATCGACGCCTCGCATCCCTTTCCGCCATTCCCGGTGGAGTTTTCCGGCGACCGCATCGTGCTGAAGCTGACGTTCAGCTACAACCTGCCAAAGAAGTAGGACATCGAACCTCTGATGTCCGGAGATCTCTTTATCAGCCTTGCACAATTCAGTGATGTTAATACAGCCTCGGAGCCAGTGAATAGGGATAACGAAGCCTTCTCGGGCGGAATCGCTTCACCGCTCACTTCACGGCCAGGGTCACATGAGCCTGGCTGGCGACTCCACCAATGGTGATGACGACCGGTACGGCGCCGCCGGGCGTCACCGACTCCGGTACCAGCGCGTTCACTTGCACCAGACCCGCGGTGGCGCCCGGAGCTTCACCACAGTAGCCCACGCTGGCAGTCTGTCCGCCTATGGTGGCCGAGCAGGATAGGCTTACCTTGGGCAGCGGTGTTCCGGATATGCGGCCATCCATACCCGGCGGCGTAGTCACTCCTTCGCCGGTGCCGTAGATGAATACATACTGCCCGCGCGGCGCCGGGTTCGCCGCGGTGTTCAAGCTGTAATCCTGGTTCAAGATCGCGCCTTGACCATGCCCAGAGGTATCGCCGGTGAAGATGGCGGCTTTGGCGGCCGCCACCGCCACCGGAAATGGCGGGGAGGCATTCCCCCGATACACTACCACCATGTTGACGCTCGGCTGCCCAGCGATCTCATAAGGGACGACGGCGCTCAACTGTGTAGCAAGCGCGTAGACCATCGGCGCCGCGTAACCATTGAAGAACACCTGCACGCCGCCAATGGAATTGTTTAGCGTGCCGTTGGAGTCGACCTGCAGCGGCGTCAGTGTGGCCGGTCCCATCGACTGTCCGAAGATCGTGACAATTTCTCCCGGCGACACGCCGCTGGCGTCATACGACGCAGCGCTGGTGACTGCCGAAACCACCGGCTGCGGTACGGCCATGGCGCTCTGCGCCTGCGGAATCACCAACAGCGTCATGGAATATGCCGGAAACGTAGCCGTAAGACTGTTGCCGCTCACATTGATATCCGCGGTCTGACGTACGATGGCCGCCAGGTTCGCCTGGCTATACTGCCACACCTGGGCCGTGCCGGCGGGCGTGAAGTTGGCCACGCTGATCGAGTCGGCGATAGCCGCGCTAGTCTTATTCAGCACCAACACCGTCAAGGCCGAATCCACGCGCTGGGCGGCGTAGATGGAGAGCGTATCCGGATCGCTGGTGGC
>DATNMW010000388.1:0-7162 GCA_035602155.1 Bryobacteraceae bacterium
GGCGGCGGGCACTTCGGGCTCGGCGCGCACTTCAACGATCTCGAAGGTCAGCACGCGGTTGGAAGGGGCGATCACGCGCGCGAGCCGGCAGTCCAGGTACACGACGGCCACTTGCGCGTCGGAGGTCTCAACCACCGTGAAGTAGCGCGCGACCGAAGATCGGGTCGGGGACGTTGAGCGGCGGCAATTCGACGCCGCAGCCGAACACCCAGTCGGCGCTTGCGGATGACTAGAATCCGTTCGTTATCGCCAATCAAAACATTGTGCAACATATGAGTTATCTCCAACAATTTAGAAGTCAGGAGACAGAAGACAGAAGTCAGAATCCGAATTTCGCGGCGATGCGCGAGTCCAAGCTTCCGACTCCTGACTTCTGGCTTCTGTCTTCTGTCTTCTTGTTTTTGAGTTTCCCAGGCCTGACTCCACGGCCAACCAGCGGGCCTTACCTAGAGCGGACTTAGCCGCGCCAAAAAACATCCGGCGAAACGATGGTTCGCAGTTTCAGGGAAAGCGCAGAGCAGTGGAGCCGTTTGCCAGTCCGGGCAAAACGGACCGAAGTCTATCTTGCTAGGGTGGCGGGAGCCATGCCTGGATCGCTCAGGTTAAGCTGTTTACACAGCGTGTGGATAGCGGGAATCGAACCCGCGGCCCGCAGATTATCAGTCTGCTGCTCTGTCCAGTGAGCTATATCCGGATGGATGAAGGCCCCGACTATCGCAGGCATACGGTTCTTCAGAGAAGCCGCACCAGCGAGGCTGTTGGAACCTCGGCTATAAGCGATCATCGGTCATTTACCTCCAGCTTCATCAGAATACTCCACGCGGGTGTGGTGGTCAAGAAAAATTTTATTAATGTGACTGACACAAGTGCGGCTCGCCTACAGCCACCCATTGGCCAAACTGGCTACCCTTATCTTCGGCAACGATGCGCAGCTTGTCGATGCCTGGTAGGTCGATAGCCCAATACTGCCACGTCCCCGAGGTCTCACGCAGCGGTATGGACAGAACGGTCTTGCCGCTGTCGGATTCCACCAGGCGGACGGACTGGCCGTCAACGGATGGACCGTGCGCCACAGGCAGCGCAATGCACGTTTGCCCGCTGGCCGTGAAGGGTGCGGAGGTTAACACGCCCTGATTGGCGTCGCTGCCGCTATAGCTGCCGTAGAGGACTTCGCCTCTGAGGGTTCCCACCGATGGATGGAATCCGTTAAGAGTCCACGCCGGATCGGCTTTCCATTCGGGAATGTGTATAGGAGCACCCACCCGGCTCGCCGCGATGGGTTCGATGCGGGGGGCCGGCTGCGGCGATCCGATGGCACAGGCCATTTGACCGCCGTGGACGATGGCATATGCCTGGATAGTTCCGGACATTCCGGTGTTCCGCGCAAAGCCTGCCCAATCCCAATCCGAAGGCGGCCGGCGCGCGGGATCGTTGCGCGGATAGCCGCCAGGCCTGGTTTCGCCAAATCCAACGATGGCGCCCGCCGTGTTGACCATGACAATATCCCTGGGCGGGCGATCCGCTGCCCGGTCCCAAGCCCATCCCGCGGCGCGATAACCGCCGCTCACCGGCGACAACATCTCCACACCGCCGAAGCAGAGCGTTTCCGGAGCAGGCACGAACACGCCGTACACCGGCTGTCCGATCCAGTCCTGGCGGCCCGCTGCAAAGATCGAAAGCCGTCTCTGCCGTATCTTAGGCAGCATCTCCCGTAGGAATTGCGGGTCCGGGAAGATCGCCTTGCTTAAGTCGTCATCTTCAATGCCGGCCACCATGGCAATCCCGGATTCGTGCGCGAGCGCTTGTTGCATCGCAAAAGTTCTCTCATAGGACTTCTGCCGGTTCATCACCGCAACCAGAACGGCCAGCGCCAGGGCGGCGGCGCTCAAATGCAGTGCGATCCTCCTGCCGCGAGCAAGTTGCATGACGAGCCAGCCCATGACCAGGACGAAGTTTGCGCAGTAGGTGAGTGGCACGCTGACATAGCGCGCGGCCAGCGCCGCCGCGACTGCCGGGTCGGCGGGATTCATGCGGCCGTAAGCGATCGTCAGCGCGCTGCCGGCGATGTAGAGGCAAACACCCGCCGTCACTATGACGACCGGGTCTCCCAACCGGCGCTGGCGGAGCGCGATCGCCAAAGCAAGCGCCACCAGCAGGAGGCTGGCCAGTCCTGCGACGCCGCCCAACTCGACACCGACATAGCTCAGTGGTGTTCCCAGAAAGACGCCCACGAACCAGATCGCGTAGAACGGATGGTCTAACAAAAGGGCGAATCGTCCAGGAGTCAAGAACGAATAGCCCACGAAGTATGCCGCGATGCTCAATGTGCCGGCGATTGCTACAACGGCTATGCGCGGCTTGGGGAGACGAAGCAGCGCCGCCATCGTCACAAGTACGGGCCAGATGAACATGCCGTTGCCGGTCGAGTACGTTACGATCACGGCAGCGACAATCGACATTGCTAGACTGGTCCATCGCCCCGAGCGCGCCGATATCCTGAGAAACACAAACGCCAGAGCTGCCGCCATCTCGCTCAGATACCACTGCAGCTCGAACGTGCCCAGGATGCCTTGCACCTGCATCGCGGAAGTCATGAACAGGGCGCAGCACACGCCCAGAGTGAGCCGGAAGGCCAGCGGCATGTCTTTCATCCGCCAAAGAAAACACCACAAGAGCGCCAACTGCCCCAGTTGGCATGCGATATTGCACGCGATCGGGAGGGTCTGCACTCCCTGAAAGAAGATGTAATCGAGCGAGTACACTATTTCCGGGAAGACGATGCGGTGTTCGTTATGCTGTACCCAGAAATGCCTGAGATCGAAACTGAGCAGCGGATCCAGGTATTGCACGCTCCGCCAGGAATCCCAAATGGGAACGGCAGTGTAGTCCAGCCGGATGGCGCGGGATGTGTAGACAACCGTGTATATCAGACAAGGCAACAGCACCAAAAGATATAAATAAGAGGCGTCGGCATAAGTGCCGACGCGGCACGCACGAGTGCGTGCGCCACGGGCTAGCGCGTTTGGTAGGATGCCTGCTCCACTTCCCGCATGACGCGCAACGTGTTGCCCCCCAGAATCTTCAGAATATCATCGTCCGAATAGCCGCGCTCCATCAGGCCGCGCACCAAGTTGGGGATCTTCGACATATCCTCCATGCCTTCCGGAAGCTGATCGTCCGCGCCGTCGAAATCCGATCCCAGTCCCACATAATCCACGCCCGCCCCTTTTATGGCGTGATCGAAGTGATCCAGCAGGCGGCTGAGCGGCAGGCGCCCCAGCTTGGCGGTGCGCTGCGCATTGATGGCACGCACCGCGGCGTCCAGTTGGCTGCGATCGCCGAACTTGGGCGCCTGTGCCTCAAGCGCGTCCTGCTGCGCCTGCTCGTCCTTCAGTGCGTCAATCCGGTCCATGAAGCCGCGGTCCAGAAAACCTTCCTACCCAAAGCATACGATTTGCCGGTCACGCGGTTCATTCCGTCGTATGCCGAAAAGGTTAGCACATTGCCATCGGCGTCGGCGCGCGTCAATAGATTGTTGCTGGCGTCGTAGGTGTGATTGATCGTGCCGCTCTCCGGGTTCATGGCTTGCGTCAGGCGCTTCAGCGAGTCATACGTGAAGCTGCGCGATTCGCTGCTCTGGGTGACGCCGGTCAGGTCGTCCAGCACGTCGTGGCCGTAGGTTGTTTGGTAGGTTGCCTGGCCCGCGATGCCGTAGGTTCCGCCGAAGCAGGAGGTGCAGTTTTCGTCCACCTCCTTCAGGCGCCCGGCGGCGATGCCCGCAGGCATGGCACGACGCAAGAAAGGAGCGCTGTCGAATATTTATCTCGTTGACTCTTCTCGCTGAGACCCGCCCAATGGTAACGCATCATTCCAACGCGGCACGTCAAGTTTGCGATCTGGAGAACGTATATCGAAAAATTTTGCGGGGCCGAGCCGTTCGATCACTTGTCGTTGTTGCTCAAGGATTTCGGGGCTACGGCAATCGTCCGAAGATGCTCCAAATTGAATCAATGCTCCACAGCCGGGCAGGCCTTTCATTGTTACCAGGCTCCTGGGGAGCCCCGATTGGTCGGGAAATCCCGAACCGGTACCCTACGCCGATTTTGGAGATCCTCAGATCTTAAACCTTTAGGCCTACGTCCGGAACAGCCCGCTCGGGCTGCCGGATATTGACGGGCATGGTTTTTGGGGAGCGCTCCTGAATTGCTTTAAGTACGGATCGTGTCAGGAAGGGGCGGCCATTGAAAGCGCCCTTCAGGAGCGATCGCAATCAAGAGATTGAAATGAATCTGGCGATAGGCTCAGAACGAGTCCGGCCAGCGTCTCGCTCCGTGGATGATCGCCTCCACCTTTATGACGTCTTCCGTTACCTGGTAGGCGACAATGAACGGCGGGACGACGAACTCGCGCGTGCCCGCCAGACGGCCTTTGCGTCCCATTCCCGGAAAGCGCTGCACGGATTCCAGCCCGGCCAGAATCTTCTCCACCGTCGCGGCTGCCGCTGCGCCGCTATCTGCCGCAATATAGGCGTGCAGGGACTCCAGATCGCGTAGTGCGGTCGGCGTCCAGCGAATCGTCATTTACGGCGCAGCCGGGCCAGGACCTTTTTCACTTCGCCAGCCGAAGCGAACTTCCCTGCGTTGGCTTCGCGCACACCTTGCCGGATGTGTTCGATCTGCCACTGGTACGTTTCGATGTACGCTGTCAGCGCCTGGTTCACGATCCAGGTCCGGTCGCGATCCGCGGCCGCGGCAAGTGAATCCAACGCGCCGCGGACCTCGGGCTCAATACGAATCGTCATGGTTTGTTTGGCCATAGAATACATGGTAACACGGAGCAATACGACGCAATACACGGAAGGCAGGCGTAACCACCTGCCATTACTTCTGCCGCAAACTCACGGCCGGCCCAGGTTCTCGTACCACTTCAGATTCGCGGTGGCGGCGCCGATGCACGCGATATCGGGGCGCCCGTCGCCGTTCAAGTCCGCAATGGCGCAGGCCGCGGCCGCCATGCTGCCGTCCAGCACCGTCTTTTTCCACTCGCCGCCATCGGCATCCTGGGCGTAGTAGACGTTGACGCCTTTGCCGCGATATCCGGCGATCGCTTCATCGCCGCCATCGCCGTTCAGATCGGCGGTCAGAACCGTGTGGCCGTCGGCGAGCGTATCGTCGATGACGTGGCGCTGCCAGATTCCGCCGCTATCCCGGTAGATGGCCACCTGATTGCCATGCCACGGCTCGATGGTAGCGAGGAACCGCCGCTTACCCAGGCGGCCGACGGCGACGTCGCTGGACCCGGATTTGGGCCACGGCGCGGGGTCGCCCTCGGCGATCCCGGTGCGGCTCCATCGTTCGTCGCCGCCAAGCTTGTATAGATGAAGCCCGGTGAAGCCGGCGGTCAGGATTTCGTCGCGGCCGTCGCCATCCCAATCCACGATGCAGATGCCGTGGACTACGCCCTCATCCAGATCCGAGATGGTTTGCCGTTTCCATTCGCCGGGCCGGTAGAACACCAGCGGGGTGTGTGCGTGGTCTTCGGGGTGCTCAACATTGGCGCCCGTAAGCGGCTGGTTGACCAGCACCTTCTCGCCGCCGCCATCGATATCGGCCCACCGCAAGCGATGCGAAGTGGGCAGCCGGTCGATTTCCCGGATGCTCCAGGGCCGGCTGGGATCTCCATTATGGTGCAGCACCGACAGGATGCCGGCGCTCTTCTTTGCGTCCATGGAGAAGCCGGAGGCCAGCACGATTTCGGGAATGCCGTCGCCGTCTACGTCCCAGGCAGCCAGATTGATCATGCCGGAGAGGTTCGAGGCGATAACGTGGCGCTGCCAGCCGGGATTCTCGAACCATACCAGCTCTGTCATGCCACTCGCCAGCGCGACGAGGTCGATCTTGCCATCGTGATTCATGTCGACCGCCACGACCTGATAGCCGCCGGTGAGTCCGGTAGCGACAGTGTGTTCCGCAAAGCGTACGGGCGGCGCGGCAGACAGGGCGCCGCAAAGGAGGATACCGATGATGTGCCGCACGCACCAAGTATAGAATACCGGCGCGGCAAGCTTTCGGGACCCGCGCCTGCGCCCAAGCCCTAAACAGAGGCGCGCTTGAACGCCAGAATCTTCCCCGTGAACACCTGCACCGGCTCCCCATCCTGATTCAGCGTGGTGCTGCGCACCTTCACCAGGGCTTGGTTCGGTTTCGACCGCGAGGGGATTATTTCGACAATTTCGCTTTCCACCCGCAGCGTATCGCCGGCGCGCGTGGGGCGCGGCCAGGCGATCTCCCCGCCCACCCCGATAATGCCCGCGGCGAGGGGCACTCCCCCGGTAACCATCAGCCGCATGGTGATCGCAGCGGTGTGCCAGCCGCTGGCGGCCAATCCCCCAAAAATGGTGCCCTGGGCAGCCGCGTCATCCAAGTGGAAGGGTTGCGGATCGAACTCTTCCGCGAAGGTCCTAATGCCGTCCTCGTCGATCCGATACGCTCCGGACTTGAACCGCTGCCCCACATGGAGATCCTCCAGATATAATGGCCGGGGTGTGCCGCTTGACTGATCCATCGAACCAATTTATCTCGATTCGCCGCGCGGCTCTAGCTCTGGCCGCGGCGGGCTTGTGCGCCCGCGCCGCTCTCGCCGCGGGCCCATTCTATCTCGGCGTCTGGAAGATCGCTTCGGCAGTGCCGGCGCCGTGGGCCGGTCCTGCCCGGCCGGACCCATCGGAGATGAAATCGCTAGTCGGCAGGACTGTCGCCGTCAAGCCGAAGGAGATCGCCGGACCCAAGCCGCTGGCGTGCAAAGGCCCGGCATACCGGGTCAAGTACTACCCCGCCGACTGGTTGTTTCAGGGCGCGTTCGGGGAGATGCACGCGCGCGACAACGCGGCAGATCCGGTCAAGATCGCGGCGTCGCTTGGATTTCATGGCTCGTCGTGGAAGACGCTGGAAACCGGATGCGCCAACGAACTCGACTTCCACTTCATCGACGGCAGCACCGCCGCAATAGGGCTGAACGATTACGTCTACACGCTAAAGAAGCAGTAGGCCCGGATACAGCCGCCCGCCAGCGCAGCCCGCCTGACGCGTCTGGGTCAGGGTGCTTAACCGATTTGGGGAAGATCGCAGTGGGGCGGACAGGTCTGTGCGCGGGTCCCCTTGGA
>DATNMW010000389.1:0-7944 GCA_035602155.1 Bryobacteraceae bacterium
CAACAGGATGTAATCCGACTCCAGAGTCGTATCGGCGGTCAGATCCGCGCACCAATAGCCGTCTGAATCCTGCAGTGCCAGGAGGCGGTCGGCGGCCCGTCGAGCGGCCCGCGCAGCCACCGTGGCTGTGGTCTCTCTTGCGTAAGCGGTTGATGTACTCATCGTGCGGATATCGTTGTTAGAGCCGATGTTAGAGCCGATGTCAAACCCGGAACCGCCCGAGCCAGCTCCGGTGGCAGGGAGAAGCGCACGTCTTCGTCGATCAACTCCACTTCTTCCAGCCGGTTGAAGCCCTGGTCGCGCAGGAATCCAATCAAGTCCTCCACCAAATTCTCGGGCGCGGAGGCTCCCGCGGTGACCGCCACATTACGAACGCCGTTCAACCATGCGAGATCGACTTCGCCATAGTCGTTGACCAGATAAGCGCGCACCCCGGCGTTGGCGCTCACCTCGACCAGCCGCTTCGAATTGGAACTATTCTGCGATCCCACAACCAGCAGCAAATCGCAATATTCAGCCACGCCTTTGACCGCCATTTGGCGGTTTTCCGTCGCATAGCATATGTCCTGGGCGGGCGGCCCCTCGATCAACGGAAATCTCTGTTTAAGACGTATAATAATGTCGCGCGTTTCATCCAGGCTGAGCGTGGTTTGGGTAAGATAGCGCACACGCGCCGGATCGGGCAACTCCAGCCGGTCCACGTCCTCGACAGTTTCGACAAGATAACTTGAATCAGGCGCCTCGCCCAGCGTCCCGATGACCTCGTCGTGATGGCTGTGACCGATCAGAAGTATGCTGTAACCGTCGCGCGCGAAGCGCACCGCTTCCAGATGGACTTTGGTCACCAGGGGGCAAGTGGCGTCGATGATTTCCAGATGCCGCGTCGCGGCTTCCCGGCGCACCTCCGGGGCTACGCCATGCGCACTGAAAATGGCGCGTGCGCCAACGGGCACCTCGCCGATTTCCTCCACGAAGATGGCGCCCGCCTCGCGCAGTTCATCAACAACGTGCTTATTATGAACGATTTCCTTGCGCACGTAGACCGGCGGTCCATACAGATCGAGCGCGATCTTAACCACGTCGATTGCCCGCACCACGCCGGCGCAGAATCCGCGCGGCTTCAGCAGATACACTTTCTTTTCCGAGCCGGGATTGGCGGCTATGGGTTTCAATGGCATGTCAAGTCTAGGTACGCTGAATTATCCAATTATAACAGGCGCAGTCCGGCTGCAAGCGGCCCATCCCGATGGATTCATTTCGCAGCAAAAAGTTCCATACGCCGGCCACCAGGCCGGGAATCTGGCCAGTACTGTGGGCCGTGCTTGGAGCGCGCCACTTCATCGGAAGTCTCGTGAAGCAAGGCGGCATATCCAAGCGGGATTTATCGGTAGTAGTACTAAAGTATCCGTCCGCTCGGCCCATTTGGGCTATACTGACGAAAGGTCGGAGAAACAAACCCGCAACGGGTTTCCGCTCGCTAGAGAGTCAGGGAAGGGTGAAAGAAATTGGGGATCAATCGACGAACGGACAGGTATACCTCGTGCGGCGGTGCGATTTTCTTAACGCTTTTGGTAACGGTTTTGCTAACGGCGATTTTGCCGTGCCCGGCGCGGGCGCAGACCCCGGTGCTGACGGGACAATATAATAACTACCGGACGGGCGCCAATCTCTCCGAGACCACACTGACCCCGGCCAACGTGTCGGCCAGCACGTTCGGCCTGCTGTTCAGCCAGACTGTCGACGCGAACATTTTCGCACAGCCCCTCTACGTTCCCGGCTTGACTATCAATGGCGCCGTGCATAACGTTGCATTTGTAGCAACGTTGAACAACTCGGTCTACGCCTTCGACGCGGACACCTTGCAGCCGGCATTGTGGCAGGCATCGCTGGGCACTCCGGTCACGATCGGCACTTCCTCGCAGCCGGCCATCGGGATTTTGAGCACGCCGGTGATCGACCTGAACGCGAATGCGATCTTCGTGGTGACGTTCACCTTCGAAAGCGGGACGCCGGTGTACCGGTTGCACGCGCTCAATCTGCCGACCGGAGTCGAGATTACTAACATCGTGGTGCAGGGCGCTGTGTCGGGGTCGGGCGACGATTCTCAGATCACTTCATGCACTTCATGGAACGGCGGGACCGTCCCGCCACCGTGCATACCTTTCAAGGCCAACGAAGTGTTGCAGCGCCCCGCTTTATTGGAAGGCACTCTCAACTCGACGGTCTACCTGGCGTTCGGCGCCCTCAACGGACAGGAAATCACCAGCCCCTACCACGGTTGGCTGATTGGTTACGAATACTCGGCCGGCGCCTTCACGCAGTTGATGATATTCAATACAACGCAATCGAAGACGCAGACGGGGCCGGCGTGTACCGGCACGGATCCCGCGTCGAATCAATGCGGCCATGGCGCGGGAATCTGGATGTCGGGCCGTGGGCCGGCATTGGACACCACCGGAATCTACGCGTCGACAGGCAACGGCGGATTCGGAGGTACCGGTACCGGCAATTGGGGCGAATCTGCATTGCGGTTGAACAGCACCGGGGCGGTCGAAGACTTCTTCACGCCGTTCAATTATGCCGTGCTGAACCGGGACGACCTGGATCTATGCGACGGCGGCATCATCCTGTTCACCAGTTCCA
This sequence comes from Bryobacteraceae bacterium, assembly GCA_035602155.1. Lineage (GTDB taxonomy): Bacteria > Acidobacteriota > Terriglobia > Bryobacterales > Bryobacteraceae > Bog-159. Next base: position 2,644 of record DATNMW010000389.1, read on the forward strand.
ACCTGACTGCTCCGAATCTGATGCTGGCGGCCGGCAAGACCGGGCTGGTGTCCGTCTTGAATCGGGCGAGCATGGGTGGACTCGCCTCGGGGAACGCTGGCGCCCTGCAGAACTTCACCGCCACCACCTTGGGTTGCGGAACCGGGCCCGGCCTGGCCGGCTGCTACGAGCTCCATTCTCCAGCGTTGTGGAACCGCACCAGCGGCAACTCGGCGCTGTACGTCTGGGCACAAGGCGATGTTCTGCGAGCGTGGGACTTTAATCCCCTAACCAACCGTTTCCGTGCGGACACCAACCAGGGCACACTGACTGCACAGGACTATCCGGGAGGGGGTCTGGCGGTTTCCGCCAATGGGAACAGCAACGGAATCGTATGGGCCATCGTGCCCACGACCGCTGCGAACTCGCAGGTGCAGGGTACCCTGTACGCTTTTAGCGCCTCCAATGTTGCAACGCAACTGTGGGCCAGCACCGACTATTGGTTTCCGACCAAGTTCTCGATTCCCACGATTGCAAACGGCAAGGTGTACGTGCCTACGTCATCGCCGGCGACGGCGAGTCCCGCATACGCCCCCGCTCTGCGGGTTTACGGACTGTGCGGAAGTTGCTCTTCGCAATCGCATATGAGTCCGCGACAACAACGCGCGTCGAAGCCCTAGTTGGGATCGCCGGCTCGGAGCGCAAATCGGCCAGGTTCGCCGGGTAAGGATCGGTTTCCGGGTGTATTGTATCCATTAGCGGAAACACGAGAAAGGGAGAAGAATTCAATGTTCGTCAAACTGCGGTATATTGCGATAGCGGCAGCCGTAATATCTGGTGTTGGCGGCTCGGACAGGCTGGTGGCAGCGTGCCCCAGCACGACTATTGCCTATCAGGTTTCAGGAAGGTTTGGAAGCACAGCCATCAGCGGAGCCGACAAACTCAAGCTGGCTGGCGGCCCGTTTAGCGTTACTCTCTATGGTTGCGAGACCATGGCGCCGACCAAAACGGGATCGGACTACGCCGAATATACGGGTCTCCTATTGACGGGTGAGGTCAAGTCTTACCTCCTCGATGCGCCGACACATATTCGCACGGACGAAACGAGTATTTTGTTGGTGCAACAACCTGTTGGCCTCGACTCGATCCAGTTGAGCGGTTCCGTAAAAATAGAAGGGGGCACCATTAATATCTTCGGCGACGTCGCAATTCCGAGCGGCACCCTGAGTTCCACGAGCATCGCTCCTTTTCCAAGCGTTTCTGTCGTTACAGCCAACTCCGAGTTCGTGTATTCACAGGGCGCTAACTCGACTACCTTGGCGGTCATTGGAACGGTGGCTGCCAGCGTGTACACACCGCCTGGGGGCAAAAGCAGCCCGTTTCTGCATGCCGCCGCCGTGCGGGTAATCACGGCCCATGCGGACGGGACTCAAATCACGCGGGCGCTAGAGGCGGCGCCGGTCGATCCGGCGGGGCCGGGGGATAGAGTCATGCTGCAGTTCTACGCATCCGGCGTGCGCGACGCCTCCGAAGTTCACATGCAGATCGCGGGACAAGAGGCGCCGGTGCTCTATTTCGGGGCCGCCGGCCATTTCCCAGGATTGGACGAAGTCACTGTGGAAGTTCCGCACAGCTTGACCGGGATCGGTGACGTCGAGGTAGGGCTGACGGCGGACGGCCAGGCGGCCAGCCCGGTGCACATCCACATTCAATAACTCACGGCGGAGCGCGCCCCGAGGCGCGCCACTAGAGCCCCGATCAAGGGGCCGAGGACTTCCGCTCAGCATCAGGTCGTAGCATCTCCGATCGCGGAGACATAACAACACAGGAGGAAAGATCAATGGTCGTAAAGATGAGGTTTATTGCAATGGCGGCAGCCGTAATATCCGGTTTTGGCGCGTCCGGCGATTTGATCGCATCGACGTGCAATAGCACGGCGATCGCCTATCAGGCTTCGGGGGAATTTGGCGCCAGCGTGCTCGGCGGAGCCGACAAGCTCGAGTTGGCTGGTGAGCCGTTCAGCATCACTCTCTATGCTTGCGAGACCAAGGCGCCGATAAGAACGGGTTCGGACTACGCCGTGTATTCCGGCCTGGTTTTGCAGGGCGAAGTCAAATCCCACCTGCTCACGTCGTTCACCAAGATCAGCACGGACAAAACGACTGTCACATTGGCGGTGCCCCCTACCGGCTACGATACGATCCAATTGACTGGCGCCGTAGTAATAGAGGGTGGCACAATAAACATCACTGCCAACATTGCACTGCCGTTGGGTACTTTCACCACCACAAGCATCTCTCCTTTTGCGGCAGCCTCGATCGTCACAGCCAGGTCGCAGTTCACCTATTCCCAAGGCGCTAACACTACTACGTTGGCGATCATTGGAACGGCGGCTGGCAACATCTACACGGGAAATTCCGCCAAAACCAGCCCATTGCTGCATCGCGATGCCGTGCGGGTAATCACGGAGCATGCAGACGGGACTCAATCCCTGCGGCCGCTAGAGGCGGCGCCGGTCGATCCCGGAGCTTCCGAGGACAGGGTCATGCTGCAGTTCTACGCATCGGGCGTCCGCGACGCGTCCGAGATTCATGTGAGGATCGCCGGACAAGACGTGCCGGTGCTCTATTCCGGGGCGGCCGGACATTTCCCGGGATTGGACGAGGTCACTGTGGAAGTTCCGCGCAGCCTGGCCGGGATAGGCGACGCGGAGGTAGAACTGACGGCAGATGGCAAAACGGCCAGCCCCGTGCGAATCCATATTCAATAGACGCAATAGCCAATCAGTTGTTCACGGTGCCGGACGTCGATCCCGCACAAGGTGGCGTCTTAATTACATAACCGAACACCTGCGCAAATTCTGGGGCGGTCCCTTTACTCCCTCCCCCCAATTAATTGCAATGCCGCGGCCGCCGCGTGCACGCGACTCCGCACGTTCTCCATTCCTGCGGCGCTCTCGTATTTCCTCCGCGGCCAGAAGAAGCCGCGGAGTCCGTCTTTCTTGCGGCGCGGCACAATGTGGATATGCAGGTGCGGTACGCTCTGGCTCACCCGGTTGTTGATTGCCACAAAAGAGCCCTCACTTTCCATGGCCCGTTCCACGGCTCCCGCCAGCAGCCGGGCGTTGCCGAATAAAGGTCCGGTCAAACGCTTGGGCAGATCCGTCAACGTCTCATAATGCGTCTTGGGGATTAGCAGGCAATGCCCGGGAAACAGCGGCCGGTGGTCCAGAAAGGCGATCGATAACTCATCTTCGAAGACCGAAGCCGCCTGCAGTTCTCCCGCCGCAATCCGGCAAAACAAGCAGGGGATCTCCATCCGGCCATCTTACCGCCGCCACCGCGTCTGCTCCCCCTATAATGGTTTTTCGGTGACGGATCCCAACAAAGAAAAGCTCGAAGATCTCGCCCGCCTGGGCTGGTATCACAGCATGGAACTGCCCGATGGGCGGGTGATTCCCGGGTTTCAGAGCCTGGATGCCTCGCGCCGGCGCCTCGCGCAGTTTCCGGTTCCGAGCGATCTGCGCGGCAAGCGCGCGCTGGATATCGGCGCCTGGGACGGCTGGTTCAGCTTCGAGTTGGAGCGCCGCGGCGCGCGGGTGACGGCGGTGGATGCCACGGCCATCGAGCGCTTCCGCATCGCGCGCGAGTTGCTGGGATCGCAGGTCGAGTACCGCATCGCAGACGTTTGCCGCCTCTCGCCCGCGGAGATCGGATACTTCGACCTCGTGATGTTCCTGGGCGTGCTATACCATTTGAAGCATCCTATGCTCGCGCTGGAAACAGTGTGCGCGCTGGCGACGGACATGGTCTGCGTCGAGTCGTTCGTGATCGACGACCCCGCCGACCCAGCCGCCAAACCGCTCATGGAATTCTACGAGACGACGCAGTTGTGCGGACAGTTCGACAACTGGGTGGGGCCGAATACCGCCTGCCTGCTGGCTATGTGCCGCTCCGCCGGGTTCGCCCGCGTGCATCTGGAAAGCGTGCTGGACCATCGCGCGCACGTCACCTGCTACCGTCGTTGGCCGGAAATTCAAAATCCGCGGGAGCCGGCGCCATATCCGGTATCGGTGGAAAACGCCGTCACCCGCGACCGCGAGTTCTCCGCCGCGAACGACGATTACGTAGCGATCTGGTTTGAAAGCCCCCAGCCGGACCTTACTGCCGCGGATGTGTTCCCGCGCATCGGACCCTATGGTTCGCATCCGGTCTTCTTGGAGAACACCGGCGGAGATTTCTGGCACGTGAACTGCAAACTGCCGCCCGGCCTGGCGCCCGGCTGGCATGCGGCCACCCTGCGCACTATGGACAGCCCGTGGGGAAACCCTGTGCGCATCGGCGTCGATCTGACTCCGGAGCGACGCCGCACGCGCGCCGCCCGCCCCCGCGCCTCCAACATTCGCATCGCCATCGTGACGGACGGCAAGACCTGGGAGCGCAGTCTCATCCACACGGGGATCCAAAGCTGCATCTCGCTGTGGGTTGCCGGCTTGCCGGAAGACGCCGCGCGGGACGCCATCGGGGTTAGCCTGGATGGCGAGGATTTGCCGGCCCTGTTCCTTTCAAAGCCCGACGCGCAGGGTCTGCGCCAAATCAACGCCATGCTGCCCTCGGGTGCGCGGCCAGGGGCTTATGCGGTAGCCGTGACGTTCCAGGAAGGGGTCTCCGAGGGGGTTCCGATAACGCTGGCCTGATTGCCGCGCACAATTACGGTGCGGCCACTTCCACCGGCTCCGATAATTTGCTTTCCTTCTTGTTGCTCTTGACCGCGCTCACGGCGTAGCGATAGGTTTTGCCCGCCTCGATCCGGTGGTCGCTGTACGCGGGAAGCGATTGCCCATCCGCCAGCAGTTCCATCGCACCGTTGCCTAGCGCCCGATAGACGCGATATCCAACGATATTGGGCTCCGCGCTGCGCTCCCACACCAGCTCAATGCTGGCCGTGGAAGGCACCGCGGTAAGGCCCACGGGAGCGGCGGCCGCGAAGGTGTCGAGCGGCGTGAGGGCCGCTTCATTGGATAGCTCGCTTTGCGCTTCGGCTTCTCCCACTTTCTCCACCGACTGCACCACGTAGCTGTACGGCTTGCCGAACTCGGCGGACGTATCGACATATTCGGGCTTGGGAGACCGGATCAAGGCTTGGTAGTCCTTATCGTCGGGGCCGCGCCGGAAAATCGCGAAAGTGTCTCCCGTGCCTTGCCAGATGAGGCGCACTCCCTGGGGCACGGCTTCGGCGGTTAAATCGTGCGGCTGCGCCAGCGGCGCCACCACCGCCAATTCCGCTGGGATCGACCAGCCCGCATCGCGGCCATTCCCGCCG
>DATNMW010000390.1:0-5466 GCA_035602155.1 Bryobacteraceae bacterium
GCCCGCTTCGCTGCCTATCGCGCAGTCGCCATCCATCGATTTGCGCGTGCTGGCGTTCGCCGGCCTGATTTCCGCCCTGACCGGGATCGGCTTTGGCGTGTTCCCGGCGCTCCGAGCTTCCAGGCAATCCGACTTAAGCGCGCTACGTGAAGGCACGCGCGCCGGCGGGGGACGCAGGGAACGCTTACGCTCCGTGCTGGTGATCGCCGAAGTCACAGCGTCGGTGGTCCTGTTGGTCTCGGCGGGGCTGCTGGTGCGGGCTTTGTGGCGGATCGAAGCTACCGATCCCGGCTTCCGCACGGATGGCATGCTGACTCTGCGGACAGCGCTGCCGATGCCCAAGTACGATCAAACCGCGCGCCGCGCAGGGTTCTACACGCAAGTGCTCTCCGCAGTGCGGGCTTTGCCGGGGGTTTCCGGCGCGGCCTATATCAGCTATCTGCCGATGACGATGACCGGCGGAATCTGGCCGGTCGCCGTGGATGGAAAACCGGTTGAAGTGCAAAGATCCGGTTCGCACACCGCCAGCCTGCGGTACGTCACGCCGGGGTTCTTCGCCACCATGGGCATTCCGTTGCAGCGCGGGCGGGACGTCGCCGAATCGGATACCGTGGATGCCCCGTTCGCGGCCGTGGTCAGCGAATCGTTCGTGCGCCGCTATTGGCCGGATCAAGATCCGCTGGGCCGGCATTTCAAGATGGCGTTTCACGACCGCATGATAGTGGGGGTGGCCGGCGATATACGGGTGCGCGGATTGGAGCGGAAAAGCGAGCCGCAGGTCTATCTTCCGTACCGGCAGGTGCTGGATGGGTGGCTATCGGGCTATGCGCCGAAGGATCTGGTGATGCATTCCGCAACCCGGCAGGGGACGTTGCTGCCCGCCGTACGCCAGATTATTCGCAGCGCGGATGCCGAGCAGCCGGTTTCGGAAGTACGCACCATGGCGGATATCGTGGAAGATCAAACCGCATCGCGTGCGGCCCAGGTGCGCGTGCTGGGAGCTTTCGCCGTAATCGCGTTTCTGCTGGCGGGCGTGGGCATCCACGGATTGCTGTCGTTCGCGGTGTCGCGGCGGACGCAGGAGATCGGCGTGCGCATCGCGCTGGGAGCGCAGCCGGGGGGGATCGTCAAGATGATCGTGTGGCAGGGCGCCCTGCTGGCGGGCGCGGGCGTAGTGCCAGGCATCGTGCTGGCTTACGCGGCGGGCCGGGCGATGGAAGGGCTGTTGGCGGACGTGCGGCCGGGCGACGCCCTCACTTTTGCGAGCGCCATCGGACTCTGTGTGTTGATGACTATACTGGGAAGCCTGGTGCCCGCGCTGCGGGCCGTGCGCATCGACCCGATTGCGGCGATCCGGTCGGAGTGAGATCCAAGATTCGGGCGGCGTCATCATAAGCCATCACGCCGCGTTTCCCGAGTCCTTCGCGCGCGGCCTGAATCTTCTCCGGCTTGGTGTCGTGATTCGGATCCAGCATGTTTGGCCACGATCCACAGCGGCACGGGTACCAGCTTCTGTCCGCGTTTCAAACGGGACGGCTTGGGTACGTTTGCCTTGTCAGCCATGGCGAACGCGATGCTGCTGCCAGACAGTCAATCGCCTCCTCCATGGCTTCGCTCGGATCTGCCCCGTCCGTGCGGGCGGTGGGGAAATCGGGAAAGCCGACAAGCGATCGTCCGTCTTCGTCGCGGCTGAAAACCGCGGGGTAAGCGAAGGTGAACATCGAGTCTCCTTCCTGGATCGTACTGAAAGCGATGATTGCGGCGGTCCAGACGGTGCAACTTCCGCAGAAACTCGCTTCACTTCACGAGTCGAGTATCGCACAAATCTGTGCAAGCAGCGTACGGCTCTTCGATGCAAGGATTTTGGGATGCTCGAAGCGGTACGGGCACCGTGCCGAGGAAATGACTCGGCCGCCGCGTGTCCGGATATTCTGTTCATCTGGTGGAAATGGGGACGGTGCCTGGAGCTTGCTGTGCCGGAAGTTGACACTGGCCAACTCCTCGACATCATCATCCGACAGGGAGAGTTCACGCCTCAGTTCTTCCAACCCTGGCGGCAGTTGCACTCCTTGTTTCGACGTGGTGCCGCCAGCCGTCTCCATTTCCACGGCGTCGTTCACTAATTGGTCAAGCGCGGCATCCAAACCCACCGCAATCGAATAAAGGTACTGAACATTCGGTTTCCCGGCAATGCCGTTTTCAAGATCGGAGATGTACGCCTTCGAGACGCCTGAACGCAGGGCCAGCTCTGCGAGACCAGCCTGCTGCCTGCGCCGCGGGTAGTGCGCCGCTGCAACCGAAATAGACATCGAACGAGGTTCGGAATCGGATAATTTCTCTCTACGCTCTGAAACGATGCGTGGTCTGCCCGCACTTGTATACGAGAGGACATGAACAAGGAGGCCTCATAAATGAGCGGAAAAGAAAATAGTCGGTCTACGCAAACAGGTTCATCGGTCACCATAGTCGGCCGATTGCCAAAATTGAATGCAAGCAATCTCGGTCGGATTGCCGCTTTCCTGGTGCAAGGAAACAACGTACTCGCGCAAACGCCCGTCACGGCCAACGGATTCCGGTTTCGCGCGGCAGCGTCTATCGCCATCGACCCTTGCGTCATCGTGGTATTGGGACCCAAGGGGTTGGACGACCAGACACTTCTGGCGCGAACCGCCTTGCCGCGGATCTCGCTATCCGCGGCCAGCGCGCGCGAGGCGAAGAGCGCGGTATTGACGCTTGATTTCGCCAAGCTGAACGTGAACGACGAACTGGTCGACGCCTGGTGGAACTGGTGCAGAACATACACGGTTGCCGGTACGCTGCAATCGCCAAACGGATGCCCGGTGCCGGGCGCCGAAGTCACTGTCTATAACGTCGTCAATGGCGTGAATGGGCCGATCGAAACGCCCATCGAAACCGTGCAGACCAACGCGGAAGGCCAGTTCACGGCCACTTTCAACTGGTGCGAGTGCTTGTGTTGCTGGCCCTGCTGGCCCATCTGGTGGCGTTGCTGGCCATGGTGGTGGGAGCTGGATATCCTGGCGGTGATCGGAAATATCGAACGCCAGTTGCCGTTGTCCGCGGCCCAGGGAGTCGCATCGCCGGTGGCCAACCTGGCCCCGCTGAAGCGTCCGGCGGCAGTGGATCTGATGACGGGCCAGGGTTTCGTCCGCGACAGCTCCGTCCTCAAGCAGGATGCGTCCCGCACGGCGCTGATCGCCTCCAAGTTCGCGAACTCCCAAATTCGCGAGTTGTTCCCCTGGTGGTGGTGGTGCTGCGACAACCCGAATCTCGTTTTTGGCGCGACGCAGAATGGCAACACCATCCTCAACGAGGACCCTGCCACGGCTACGCGTTGGTGCTTCGCCAGCGGTCAGTCCGTGACGCTGGTCGGCAACAGCCAGAGCATCGCGGTATGCCCGCCACCTACGACCTGCGAGGGATTCGCCTGGACTTCAGTGGGTAGCCCTGGCACGCTGGTGAGCGAAATTACCAACGGATATGCCAATGGCACTGCCGGAACCGACGCCGCCAACATGGCGTTTACCGGCTCGTTGAATATTTACGGCGCTTTCTCGGATTCGTCGATCCCGTTCTATCAGGTATGGGCGGGCTTGTGGACCGGCAACGCGAATCCGGCGCGGGGCGGAGTCGCGCCCGCCGCGTCATTACCCATCTCGCTCCCGTTAAGCTCCACAGTGGTCATTTTCCGCGCGGCCACCAGTAAGGTAGAGTTTGATGAGGTTGTTCTTGGGCCATGCAGTTTCGGCTTGCTCGATAACCTCTACATGACCACCAGCCAGCGGCCGAATCCGCCGGCGGGAGTCACCGGATTGGGGGCCTTCCCCACGCTGAATCCGGGGGACCTGATTCTGGGGTGGTCCCCGGCGGGGTTGATCGTGAGCGCGGCGGCATCCGCGCTGATCGGCTCGGCCCCCGGAGGCGGAGTCGACCTGACTTTGGTGGCCTACGACGCCGCGGGCGCCGAATTGGCGCTCGATACCAACAATCCGTTGACGCTCATGATTGATACTACCGGCCTGAGCAAAGCCCAGATCGACTCGCTCAGCGCTTACGATGCGAGCGGCAATCCAGTAGGGCTGAGCGGGTCCTCCACTACCGACTGTCCGTCCTATCACATTGGGCCGGGCGGTTACCTGCTCCTGCATGTCACGGTGACCGACGCGGATCCCAGCCCAACCCTGAGTCTGAACGAACACGTGTACGCGTACGAGATCGATACGCAGTTCGGCCACGGCTCAACTAGCGTTCCGACAAGCCCAGCGCATCGCGGCTATGCCCAGTCTCCGTCCACGTTCACGCCGCCGCTCACGCTGCCGGGGCAGCTCTATGGAGTGGACGCCGGTTATGGCGCACCGGACACCACGCTGGTTTCTTACGTGGGCGGGGGCGACACGATTCAGATCAGTCCCCAGGTGAGCTGCTGCTACGACTTTCAGTTATGGGCGGGCAAGCGGGTCACAGACGGAGAGACTTTCTTCTCCACGTGGGGCAACGTCGATTTCCAGACAGCCACCATCGACGTATCCTAAAGGTTAGCCTTAGATTGACCTTAGATCAACTTGGCGGCGGACAATGCGGTGCCGGACCGCCACCAGGTCCTTTGTTGCGCGAAAGCGATGGGTATGTCCTTCTACTGGGTGGCGCTCGGCGTTCTGGCGGTGTGGCGGGTGACCCATTTGCTCAACGCGGAAAGCGGGCCGTGGGATGTGTTGGCAAGGGTGCGCCGGCGGGCTGGCGCCGGCGTCTGGGGAAGCCTGTTGAGTTGTTTTTATTGTTTGAGTCTGTGGGTGGCGGCGCCATTCGCCTGCTGGCTCGGAGAGCGATGGAAAGAACGCGTCATGTTGTGGCTGTCTTTCTCGGGGGCGGCGATTCTGCTGGAACGCGTCACGGCCCAGGAGGGAGAGATTCCGCCGGCGGCTTATGCCGAGGACGAGGAGGAGAAAGATGTGTTGCGGTAGGAGCAGAGGGCAAATCGGGCGGGGGTTACCCGTCGTTCAGGCGTCTCGACCTATGGCGGGAGCCGGTCGGGCGGCGGGTCTAACATTCGAGTATGTGGGGAGAACGGGACTCGTTGTCGCGGGGCCTGTAACCGGGCGGCAATACCGCTTCGACCGGCCGGGTTCGCGCCTGGAAGTGGACCCGCGGGACAGCGCTTCGGTCGGCGCGATCCAAACGCTGCGAAGGGTTGGACCGCCGGCTCCTCGGAGGTGATCTTAAGATCGTCGACCGGTCCCGGTCCTCACTTTGCGCGCACCAGGTCGATGTGCGCCTGGTCGGGCTTATCTTCCGGCGACATATACGTCCAGTCTTCGGTGTGGCGATCGGCATCGATGATAGTGAACACCGCATGGCGCATATGTCCGTACTTTGTGCCGCCGGAGACGTCGAGAAATTCGAATTCCACCGCCTTGCCGTCTGCCGACAACTTACCTACCATCCGGGGCC
>DATNMW010000391.1:0-5002 GCA_035602155.1 Bryobacteraceae bacterium
GAACCCCATCCGCCGATGGTCCTTCAAAATGCACCGATCCATCACCACGTCCAAACCCGCGCCCTTGGCCCTATCCGCAGCCTCCGCGTGCACTATACCCTCCTGCATCCAAACCGCCCGCGCCTTGATGCGAATGGCAGCCTCCACGATCTCCGGCACAAAGTCCACGCGCCGGAAAATATCGACGATGTCCACCCGCTCCGGAATGCTATCCAGATCGGGATAGCATTTCTCTCCCAGCACCGTCTGCAAGAACGGGTTCACCGGAATGATGCGGTAACCGTTGCGCTGCATGTACTCAGCCACGCCGTAGCTGGGCCGGAAGCGCTTGCTCGAAAGCCCTACCACCGCGATTGTTCGGCTGGTCTTCAACAGCTCGGGTATGGTCATCGCGTGGCCCGTTTCGCGGCCGCCTTGCGGAACCGCTCGACTTCCTCCGCAGTCAAATAGCGAAACTCTCCCGGCTTCAGCGGACCCAATTCCAGAAACCCGATCTTCACCCGCTTCAGCTTCTCCACCAGCCGGCCAAAATGCTTGAACATCTCCCGGATTTGATTCTTGCGGCCCTCCGTCAAGCGCACTTCATACCACGGGTTTTGCGCGCGATACGTCAGCTTCAGACCGGCCGGCGCCGTTCGCCGCCCGCCCAGGGGCACGCCCTCGCGAAACTGCCGCTCCTGCTCCGGAGTCAGCAGACCGTTGGCCTTCACCAAGTACGTCTTCGGAATCTGCATGGAAGCCGATGTGATGGCGTTGGCCAGTTCGCCATCGTTGGTCAGCAGCAGCAACCCTTCGCTGGCGTAATCCAAACGGCCCACAGGGTACACGCGCTCTTTGATCCCGCGCACCAGATCCATCACCGTAGGGCGCCCCTGCGGGTCGGAAACGGTGGTCATCACGCCGTGCGGTTTGTGCAGCGCGATCGAGATCAAGTGCTTGGGTGCGCGCAGCAGTTTCCCATCCACCTTGATGTGATCGCGATCCAGATCGGCCTTGCTGCCCAGTTCCGCGATGGCCGCTCCGTTCACCGTCACGCGGCCTTCCTGGATGATCTGCTCGGCCTTCCGGCGGGAAGCGATCCCTGCGCGCGACAGGATCTTCTGAAGCCTTTCTTCGGGCATTTAGCTTTGATCTACCGGTGGCTCCGGCTCGCGGGGAAGCCCCGGGGCGGCCTCAGGCGCGGGTTCCGGCGCATCACCGTCAATAGCCATGCGCCGGATCTCCTCGAACTCCTTCAGCGAAGGCAGTTCGGTGAGGTCTTTCAGCCCGAACTGCACCAGGAAATCCTTGGTGGTCTTATACAGGATGGGCTTGCCGATCACGTTCTTGCGGCCCGCCGCGGCGATGAGCTTGCGGTCGAGCAGCGTTTTCAACACGCCCGTCCCTTGCACGCCGCGAATTTCCATAATTTCCGGCGCGGTCACGGGCTGCTTATAGGCGATCACGGCCAGCGTCTCCAGCGCCGGCAAGGACAACTTCAGCGGCGGCTTCAAACTCCTCACGAAATTGCGCACCGTCTCATGGTGTTCCGGCTTGGTGGTCATCTTGTAGCCGCCCGCCACCTCGCGCATGGTGACGCCATGTTCGGGCTTGTCGTATTCCGAGACCAGCTCGTCGAGGAGCGTCTGCACGCGCTCGCGCGGCTGGTTTAAAGCGGTTGCAATCTGCGCCAGGGAAAGCGGCTCCTCGGTGATATAGACGACGGCTTCCAGCAAAGCCTTCAACTGCGAATCTTCCGACGAAATCGCGCTGGGCGCTTCGACTCCCGCCAGCAAGTCGTCCGTGGCAATGGACTCGACAGCCTCGCCCTCCGCGATCTCCGCTTCTCCGTGTCCCTGCGTCTCCGCGTCCAGCAGCTCTTCCATCACTACCTATATTCCCTCTCAATCGCGATCGCCGGCTCGTCCGCCGCAAACACCGCGTCGAACATCCGGTGTCTACGCAGCACGATTTCGCCGAACAGATCTGTTTGCGCCACTACCACCGCCTGCTGCTTCACCACCTCCAACACCGCCAGAAACAGCGTGATCATGGCTCGCCGGCTGCGCTGCTCCGCGAAGACCCGCATGATATACACCGGCTCATCCGCGCCCGCCTCCAGAAACAGCGACTTCAGGCGCAGGATCATCTGCCCCACGCTAGTCTCTTCCTCCGACACCTCGTAGACCGGACGATTCTTGGCGCGCTCCAGCAGCTCGCCGAACGCCTTCACCAGGTCGAAAAGCGTGATCGCCAGCCCCGGATCTTCATCGCCGGAAGTGAACTGCGCGATCTGCGGATTCGACCACACGTTCTCCTCGATCATGCGCTTCTGCTGCAGCATCTCGGCGGCATTCTTGAACTTCTCGTGCTCCAGCAGTTTCTCCACCAGTTCCTGGCGGGGGTCGTCTTCCGGATTGTCCTGGGCCAGCGCCGGGTCGCGCGGCAGCAGCATGCGCGACTTGATGTGGATCAGCGTGGCCGCCATGTACACGAACTCCGCCCCCAGATCGATATCCAACTCGCGCGCTTTGTCCAGGTACTCGAAATATTGCGCGGTGATGGTGGCAATGGGGATATCCTTGATATCGATCTGCTGCCTGCGGATCAAATCCAGCAACAGATCGAGCGGTCCGTCATAGCGTTCCAGGTGGACGTTTAGGGGCGAAGACACCGTACTTCACGATATCACGGTTGGTCTTGTGGGGCGGACCTCCAGGTCTGCGCGGGTCCTCCAGGACCCGCCCTTGCGACCGGTCAAAATCCGACCTCGAAGCGCTGAAAGGGAGTTCGAGAGAGATCGATTGATAGGGCACTTCCGGCCGGACCCGTCCGCGCTCGCCCCGATGAAGCCGCACGAAGCCATAATGCTCCATCGTCTTCAACGTGCGAGACAGATTGGATGCCTTGCGGCACGTAAGTCCAGCCAGTTCCTGAAGTGAAACGGGATGCGTCGTCGCGAGCAGGGCGCGGTTCTTGTTCGACAAAACCTTCGCAAAAACTCTCGGTCGACGTAAACCACACCTTCGGATCTCCCGACTTCGCGTCGGCTATCAAAGGGCTTATTTCATGGGTAGGGAAATGAGGGGATCGGGCATTCCATGCCGGGCTCGCGGCCCCTCGGCTCTCCGCGCCCAGCCTGCGTGCCCCGGCCATCCCCCGGCACAGTACACTGTAAGTCTGATGGACCGCATCGGACGCTATAAGATCGTGCGCGAGTTGGGCCGCGGCGCCATGGGCGTCGTATACCTGGCCACCGATCCGACAATCGGCCGTCCGGTCGCCATCAAAACCATCCGCCTGGGCGAAGTCAGCAACGCCGAGGAGCGCGCCCGGTTGCGTGAGCGCCTGTTTCGCGAAGCTCGCTCGGCCGGCGTCCTGTCGCACCCCGGCATCGTCACGATCTACGACATGGAAGCGCAGGACGACATCGCCTACATCGCCATGGAGTATGTCAACGGCCCCACGCTCGACCAACTTATTTCGGGCCAGCCGCTGCCCGCCGACCGCATGTTCAGCATTCTCGGCCAAGCCGCCGTGGCCCTCGATTACGCGCACCAGAAGGGCATCGTGCACCGCGACATCAAGCCCGCCAACATTATGGTCACCGAGGACGGCTTATCCAAGATCACCGATTTCGGCATCGCCAAAATCAGCACCAACGAGCAGTTCACCATGACCGGCGCGATCGTGGGCACGCCGCATTACATGGCGCCTGAGCAGGTGCAAGGCTTGGCCGTGGACGGCCGCGCCGATCAATTCTCGCTAGCCGTGATCGCGTTCGAGATGCTCACCGGCGAGAAGCCTTTCACGGGTGAGCAGCTTACGACGGTAGTCTACAAGATCGTGGCCGAGGAGCCTGTCCCGGCGCACCGGTTGAATTCCACGCTCAATCAGGGGATCACCAACGTATTGCGCCGCGCGCTGGCCAAGAAGCCGGATGCGCGCTACCCGAACTGCCAGAAATTCGTGGATGCGCTGGAGGCGGCCTGCGCGGCTGCCAAAGGCTGGCAACCTTTGCCGCGCGGCGGCGGACTCAATCTGCCCACAGCCGTGGAGGCGCGCCGGCCCGGCAACGTCTCGCTATCCCGCAGCACCGAGGAAACCAAACCCAGCCGGCGCCGCAAGATGGGCGTTCTGCCTGTAATTTTCGCAATCCTGGTAGCGGCCGGCCTGGTCGTCTTGATCGCATGGCAGGCTGCGCCTTGGCTTACGGAGTCCCCGCCCAAAACGCCCCTGACGCAAACTCAGACGCCCGCGTTGCTTCCGGCGCCGCCTCCCGCACCGGCGCCCGAGGAAAAGAAACCGAGCCCCATGCCGGCCCCGGAGGGCGCCGTCAGCCCGGCGCCGGAATCAAGCAAGACTGAAGCTCAGACCACCGCCGACGACAATAAGGGCGCCGGCGCTACGCCGGAGCGCGGCCCGATTCCGGCGCCAGTGGTAGTCGAACAGCACGCCCGTCCCGCGCCGCGCCAACCCGTTCCGGATTTGTCGTCCAGCCCATATCTCAAGGTTTCCGTGACCACCATCCCCGCCGACGCCACCGCCATGCTGGACGGCAGTCCCGATAGCGCCTGCACCACGCCCTGTGCATTGGATGCGACGCCCGGACAGCACATAGTCAGCATTAGCCGGCAAGGCTACCAAACCGAGCATCGCCCCGTCACGGTCGCCGCCGCCGCTGTGGCGCTACCGACTATAGCCCTACGCGTGCCCGGAGGTGTGCTGATGCTGGACAGCGTTCCCACGCGCGCGCACGTTTTCGTGAATGGCACGCAGTCGGACCAAATCACTCCGGCGCAATTGCAACTGCGGCCCGGCAAGTACACCATTGCGATTGAAAAGGATGGCAAGCGGGCTTCCAAAGAGGTGGAGATAAAAAACGGCATCACTCAGTTCGAAAAGATCCTCATCGAAAGGTGAACGTGACCATGGTAAAATGACTAGTCATGAGAGCTAAAGCGTGGCGCAACGAAATCCCGGCGGGCGAATTCAAGGCCAAATGCCTTAAGCTGCTAGATGA
>DATNMW010000392.1:0-12404 GCA_035602155.1 Bryobacteraceae bacterium
CGTTCTGAAACTTTGTCATCCGCGAATTGGCCCCGCGCAATACTTTCGCACCCGATCGATCGAGCAGCAAGCGTGAGGGCCTGCCAAGCATGACCGATGTCGTGCAGGCAATACCGATAGGCGCGCTCGCGGTATTTCCAAACTTCGCGCCAGGCAATGCTGGTCAAAACGAAAACGAGCGGGGAGTTGTCGATAAGTTTCCCGCCAAAATCTCCGACGGCGCGTTGTTCAGCCATGTGGGATGAAGGCCGGTAATGATAGAGGCCATCGGACCAGTCGGCCAATCCTTTCGCACAAAAGTGAAATTCGGTGGGATGGAGATTACCGGAAGAGGGATTTACGCGCAGAGCGTAGGTATCTCCGGTGCTCGGGACTCGCTTCGACGCGCTAATCGACGCGGAATAAAACAGTAACTGCGAAAGAAATTCCGCACCATCCTGGGCCAGAGTGTTTCCCGTTTTGCCGCCGAGTACGTCGAGAGCTGAAGTCTGTGGAGATGGCGGGTCGGGCGGCAAATCCAGGACGGGGACGCCTCCATAATGCCGAAATGGATTGGGCATATTGGCCCAATCGAGATAGTGCGGATTTCGCCGCAGCGATTCGACACTGTGCTTGGTCAACTCATGGTATTCGCGCCAGGTCATGTGTAACGTCAAACCTGAGGACACTTTACGGTCAAAGTACCGAGCCGAACGCTTAAAATCCTAATAACTTGCGGTGCCAAATCGAGACCATCCACGAACGCGAGCGCGGTACCCGGTCGACGGAAACGTAAGAAGTCTGCCTTCACGTCGCGAAGAGACGAGATGCATCATCGTCCGAATGCCCACGCCACCATCAGCGGGAACTCTTCTCGCCAGAATGCGCCACCGTGCGATCCAGCTCGCTCATTCATGACGACATCCGCACCTGCATCGCGCAGCGCGTCCGCCCACCTCCTCGCGTTCCCGAGGAAGAACGGCTCCTGTGTGCCAGCGACAAGGTATGTGCGCGGAAGCGGACTCGGCATAATGCCAGGCGGCTTGTAGCCGCCGCCAGGCGAGGCGCACAAGATCGCACCGTAGACATGTGGATGCCGAAGCCCAAGAGCGAGGGCCAGCTCTCCACCCGCCGAGGCGCCAAACACCGCGGTACGTCCAGTGGGCAGCGCCACGCCAAACCGCGACTCCGTCCATCGGCGAACGTCCTCGACGAAGAACTTCTCGTGTGCCGCGAACCGCTCGGGCTCAAAGCCCGGTGAGTACTCATGGAGCCGCAGGGTCTCATCGGTCAGCCCATGTACACCGACGATCATGGTGGGCGGTAAGTCGGCCTTCTCGAGCAACCGGCCCCACTTCGAGATTCCCTGACCGTCACCGGCGAAGACGATTGCTTCGGGCGGGTCCGGTGGAACGTACACCGTGACCTGCCTTCCACCGTCGTACTCGAACATCTCGATGACAAACTCTCCCGAGACTGCGCCGGCGGGCTTGGCGGGCGCTCCGCCGGACTCACCTAGCTTGCGGTTGACGTGATTGCGTACTTGCTTCTTCATGGCCTTGCCTTCATTTTAGAACTTTGGAACTCCTACATCGTCTGATTCCGGCCACCATTCGAATCTGCCCTTGGAGAGCCGCTTCTGGGCCAGCCAGTATCCCTGGCGGTCATAGCGAGCCGGCCCAATCCGGTGGGGCGGCCGCTGGAATTCGCCCGGGCGAGCCGTCGTCTACATGGCCCAGAGCACCGCCTTGGCCGCCCTTGAGAATCTGGTACACATGACCAGACAGGACTTTCCGCGCGGCTACGTTTGTGCGGCCGCCGTGCTCCCCGATGGAATTAGCATAATTCACGAGCAGGATCTACGCAGACACCCGGGGCTCCAAGACCTAAGTAGCGAACACCTGGGCGACTGGTGGATCGACTCCCAAACGAGCGCCGTCCTGCAGGTCCCGTCTTTTGTAATCGCGGGGGAACATAACTTCCTGCTCAATCCGGTCCACTCGGAATTTGCGCGAATACAGATCGAACCGCACGGCGATTTTCCATTTTGATGAACGGCTCTTTGATGGATCATAGCAGCCGCGGTGTGGGGAGCCGCCGGCAGCGGACTACCCAGTTCGCGTGTCGAGTCGTTGGTTCTCTACCCGTTTACTGGCGTACTTCGCCTGGCAACTGGCAACTTGATGGTCGCGATCTCGGCTCCGCCTCCAAATACCGCTGCATAAATCGAGTCTGGAGGCAAGCCGGAGGCTGTAACTAGCAAAGGACGAGGCTAATCCTTCAAACCAACTCGATGCGCAGATCGCGGCCGAATCGAAGGTTTGAGCCTGTTGGTTCCGGAGTATTGATGGGCTGCCGCACGGGCTCACCTGTCCTCTAGGCTAGGCCGCCTCGAGGGCGTGCGTGCTGCGGTTCCGTGGCCTATGTCGTAGCCCGCCCCGGCGGACGCGACGCCTGCGGCATTCGGCTGGCTCAAGGGCGCTGTGCAGGCTCATTGCTAGTCGATAACTACTTGTCGTCTCGAAAAAGGGAACCGCGCAAAGCTCCGTGGCGGGAAATCGCGGGCCTATGGCACCCGGAAGGGTACGTTACTCGAAAGCGTGCGGCTCGGTGTAACCACATGGACTTCTCCTGTGGTCGCGCCGACGGGTACGGTGGTCGTGATTAGGGAAGGTGAGACGACCGTGAAGGCGGCCGCCGTGCCGTCAAAGCTGACGCTGGTTGCGCCGGTCAGATCGCTTCCCAAAATCTTGACCGCCGATCCTACCGCGCCAGAGGAAGGCAGCGTTTCCACGAACGGGCCCAGACCGACGGACAGGTTGAAGACGGTCCCCCAGTTGCTTGCCCCGCCCGATACGGTTGTCCCGTAAAAATCCCCATTAGTGGCCTGGACCAGCGCAGCGTCGGGCTCTTCGCCGTCAGTGCACCCGCTTTGGGAGCAGAAGCTGTACAGCGTCGTCAGCGTGCCACTCGGCGCGATTTTATAGGCCGTGCCATAGTTGCCGTTCGCCCCGCCCCAAGACGTTGTCCCGTAGAAGTTGCCGTCGGTGCCCTGGACCAGCCTAGCGTAGGGGTACGCGCCGTCCGCGTAGCCGAAGCTGTGCAGCGTCGTCAGCCTGCCACTCGCGGTCATTTCGAAGACCGTGCCATAGGCGTCCCCGCCATAGAGGGTTGTCCCGTAGAGCTCCCCATTGGTGGCCTGAATTAGCCCAGCAAAGGGGTCCGAACCGTCCGCGCCGTCGAAGCTGTGCAGCGTCGTCACCGTCCCGCTCTGGGTGATTTTGAAGACCGTCCCATGGCCGTAGGCCCCGCCAGCGGACGTCGTCCCGTAGAGGTCCCCATTAGTGGCCTGGACCAGCCCAGCGTAAGGGTACGTGCCATCCGTGCAGTTTGTTTGTGAGCAGAAGCTGTATAGCGTCGTTAGCGTGCCACTGGGCGTGATTCTGAAGACCGTGCCATAGTCGCCGTTGGCCCCGCCATCAACCGTTGTCCCGTAGAAGTCCCCATTTGTGGCCTGGACCAGCCCCGACAAGGGGTTGTTGCCGTCCGTGCAGTTTGTTTGTGAGCAGAACCTGTACAGCGTCGTTAGCGTGCCACACTCGGAGTGATTCTGAAGACCGCACCAGAGGTCCCCCCGGAGCCTCCGGCCGCTGTCCCGTAGAAGTCCCCATTCGCGGCCTGGACCACCCAGCGTAGGGGTTGCTGCCGTCAGCGCAGTTGCCTTGGGAGCAGAAGCTGTATAGCGTCGTCAGGGTGCCACTCGGGGTGATTCTGAAGACCGTGCCACCGCCGCTGGCCCCGCCACCCTCCGTTGTCCCGTAGAGGTACCCGTTGGTGGCCTGGATCAGCCCAGCGAAATACGGGTCTGCGCCGTCCGCGAAATCGAAGCTGTGCAGCGTGGTGAAAGTCTGCGCAGGCAGGGGAATCGCCGTAGTTGCGCACAGGGCCAACACGGCGTACAGGTGCCCGCCGAAGTGTGGGCTTCCGAACTTCCTCAAGATTCGCGTCATTTGAATGCGCTCCCTTGTTGGTACGTGCGGTCGCCGTTCATCGCCGCGCCACCGCGGATTGAATCGCACTTGACTTACAGCTAATGATCCCGCTCCGTCACCAACTCCGTCACACTATACAACGCGCGCTGATACGGCGACTCCGGGAACTCGCCAATAATCCCGCGCGCCTTCTCCGTAAACGCCTGCGCCCGCTCCTTCACCCGCGCGATGCCCTGGTAGCGCTCGACCATCGCCAGAATTTGCGGGAACGGCACGCGATCGTAGTTGCGGTCGCGCAGGATGGTTTCCACGCGGCGGCGCTCTTCGCCGGATGCCTGCTCCAGCGCGTAGACCAGCGGCAACGTCACTTTGCCCTCGCGCAGATCGTTGCCCACCGGCTTGCCCAGCACCTTCTCGCGCGAGGTGAAGTCGAGCAGGTCGTCCACCAGTTGGAACGCCATGCCCAGGTTCCAGGCGTAGTCGCCCAGGCGCTCCTCGGTCTGCGAATCCGCGCCCGCCACCAGTGCGCCCAGCTTGGCGCAAACCGAGAACAGGCAGGCGGTCTTGCGGTCCACCAGCTCCATGCAATCGGCTTCGGTCACTTCGATTCGGCCGATGCGCTCAAGCTGCAGCAACTCGCCCTCGACCATCATCTGGGTCAGCCCGATCAGCAGGTCCAGCACGTGGAAGTTGCGCTCGCGCAGCGCCACCTGGAAGGCTTCCATATACAGCCAGTCGCCCGCCAGCACCGAAGTATGGTTGCCCCACTGCGCGTTGGCGGAAGGCCGCCCGCGGCGCGTGCGCGCGTCGTCGATTACGTCGTCATGCACCAGGGTGGCGGCATGGATTATCTCGACCACCGCGCCCAGATGGATGGCGCTATCGCCGGCATGGGCCGACGGGCCGCCGATCAGTTTCGAAGCCAGCAGCAGCAGCGACGGCCGCAGCCGCTTGCCGCCGCTCTCCTGCAGATACTGGCCGATCTGGGTGACCACCTCCACCGAGGCGACGGTCTCGACGCTGATCTCCTTTTCCACGCGCTCCAGATCGTCGTGGATCAGGTCGAAGATCTCCTTGCCGGTGATGACTTGCCCTAGCTTGCCCAGGTTCATTGGAAGTTACAGTTTAGCATCAGCCGTTCGAAGTTCTCCGTGGTGACTTCGGCGATGCGCTCCGGCGTAGTGCCGCGGACCTCGGCCAGACCGCGCGCGGTCTCCAGGATGAAGGCCGGCTCGTTGCGTTTGCCGCGCTTGGGGACGGGCGCGAGATAGGGCGCGTCGGTTTCGATCAGCAGGCGGTCCTCGGGCGCGAGGCGGGCCGCTTCGCGCAGCGCCTCCGATTTCGGAAACGTGAGCACGCCCCCGAAACTCAGATAAAAGCCGAGATCCAGCGCCTGGCGGGCTTCCGCCGGGCCGCCGCTGAAGCAATGGATAATGCCGCCAGTGGGGCAGCGCCATGCGCTGCCATCCCGCAACACTTGCAGGGTATCGTCCCAAGCTTCGCGGGTATGGATCACGATGGGCTTCCCCGCCCTGCCCGCCAGCTCCAACTGCCGGATGAAAACTTCGCGCTGTACGTCGCGCGGCGAGAAATCGTAATGGTAGTCGAGGCCGATCTCGCCTATGGCCAGCACCTTCGTTTCAGCCGCAAGCGTTTCCAGAGCCGCAAACGTCTCCGGCGTGGCTTTCGCCGCATCGTGCGGATGCACGCCGATGGTCGCGTAGATGAAGCTGTGCTGGCGGGCCAGGCGCAGGGCGGCTTCCAGGTCCGGCGGGCCGTCGCCCGTGCCGATGGCCATCATGCGCTCGACGCCGGCCGCGAGGGCGCGCGCGATCACGTCGTTGCGGTCCGGGTCGAACTGCTTGTCGTCCAGGTGGCAATGTGAGTCGGTCAGCCTCACTTGAGGCGCGCCCCGATGGGAACCTCTTCCAGGAAGCCGGCCAGCACCGGTTTGCCGCCTTCGATGGATCCGGCTACGATCATGCCGTTCGATTCGATGCCGCGCAGCTTGCGCGGCTGCAGGTTGGCGACGATCACCACTTTGCGGCCGATCAACTCTTGGGACGTGTAGGCTTCGGCGATGCCAGCTACGATTGTGCGCGGCTGCGGTTCGCCGATATCGACCTTCAAGTGAAGCAGCTTGTCAGAGCCTTTAACTAGCTCGGCGGAAAGCACTTGACCGACACGCAAATCGACCTTGGTGAAGTCATCGATGGCGATGCGATCAGAGATCGGCGCGACCGCAGCGGGTGCTGGCGCCTTCCCCAACATGATGTTTTGCTCTGCGGTGATGCGCACTTCGAGTTCCTGCATTTTCGCGATCGCTTCCTTCGCCTCGATGCGCGGAAAGACGGCGACGACCGTGCCGATCTTCTGGCCGGGCGGCAATTGGCCCCAGGCAAGCGTGTCGAGGCGCACGGATTCGAGCGGCTCGGTCATCCCAAGTTGCGCCCAAATCTTCGGCGTAGACTGGGGCAACACCGGCGAGAGCAGCACGGTGGCGATTCGTAGCGCCTCGGCGGCGGTGTAGAGGGTGGCGTCCAAATCCGCGTGCGCTTCCGGTTGGCGCGCCATTTTCCACGGCGCACGCTCGACGATGAATTTATCCAGCTTGGAGAGCAGCACCCAGACAGCTTCCAGACCGCGCGTGAATTCGAGCGCATCGAAGGCGGCGGCCACGTCCGCGATGGTTTGCCGGGCTGCGTCGGCTATCGGGTCCACCGTGCCGGTCGGAACGGCACCGCCGCGGTACTGCCCGATCATGGTCAACGTGCGGCTCACCAGATTGCCCAAGCCATTGGCCAGCTCCGAGTTGTAGCGGCCGATCAGCGCATCATAGCTGAAGCTGCCGTCTTGCCCGAACACTACCTCGCGCAGCAGGAAATAGCGCAGCGCGTCCGCCCCCATCACCTCGCGGATCGGTTCGGAGCGCACGATGTTGCCGCGCGATTTGCTCATCTTGCTTTCTTCAAACAACAGCCAGCCATGCGCGAAGATTTTCTTGGGCAGTTCGAAGCCCGCGGCCATTAGGAACGCAGGCCAGAACACCGCGTGGAAGCGCAGAATTTCCTTGCCGATCAAGTGCAGGTCGGCGGGCCAGAAGCCCTCACCTTCAACTGCCGTTTTGTATGCGGTGAGCGCGTCGAACCAGACGTAGAAGACATGCGGGGCCTCGCCTTCGACCGGAATGCCCCACTTGATATTTGTGCGCGTAATCGACAGATCCGTAAGCCCTTGGCGCACGAATGACAGCACTTCATTTCGGCGCGTTTCGGGCTGGATGAAATCTGGTTGCGATTTGTAAAGCTCAAGCAGTCTAGCGGTAAACGCCGAAAGCTTAAAGAAGAAGTTCTCCTCGGTAACGGTCTCTGTCGGACGGCCGCAATCCGGACAGGGGTCGCCAGGCTTGGCCTCGTTGACGTATAGATTGTCGAAAATGCAGTACTGCCCGGTGTACGAACCCTTGTAGATATAACCATTTTGGCGGCAACGATTAAACAGATCGTTCACCACACGGGCGTGCTTCGGGTCGGTGGTGCGCTGGAAATGATCGATCTGCAAACCCAGCATCTGCCACTGCCGTTGAAATTCGGCTGAAATGACGTCGCAAAATTCCTTGGGCGTCTTGCCCGTCCGCTCTGCGGCGCGTTCGACGTTGACGCCGTGCTCGTCGCTGCCAGTCGTGAGCACCGCATCATAGCCCTGCATCTTCTTAAAGCGTTTGATGAGATCGGCAACGATAGTCGTATACGCATGGCCGATGTGCGGCGCGGCGTTCACGTAGTAGATCGGCGTGGTCAGGTAGTATTTGTTCATCTCGGATTCTTGAAAAACAGGCCCAAAAACATCGTACTACCTATTAGCGCGGATTTTGGAAACGGAAGGGAGGGGGGTAAACTGGCGAAAGCGCGGATGCGTCACCGTTGCAACAGATCAAGCTGTGCGGCGAGGCTTCTCGCGTGTAAAGCGTCGACTGCTTCGTAGCGCGATAGAACGAGCCGGCCGACATCGCCGTCCGGCTGCGCCTTTAGGGCCCGCCGGAAAGCGGCATCCCGCTGGTCCGGCTCGGGCACCACCGCCATCAGCACGTCGGCCGCAGCCGCAGGGGAGAGATACGCGAGATCGGCTGCATCGCCCGCGGAGACTTTAACGGGCCGGCTCATCTCCGCGGTCAGAAAATCCACGATGGTTTCCCGTGGTACCGCCAGCCGCCCTGCAATTTGAATCAGGAACTGGCGCTCCGCCCAGTATTTCTCCAGCAGCGTCCGGAAGCCAATCCGCAGATCCGCCAAGGCCTGGACCGGCGCGGTGTGCAGCACGGCCAGATCTTGCGACATCAGGCGGGCTTCCGGTACGTTGTCCTGACGCACGCCATAAGGATAAAGCGTGGCAATGCGCGCCAGCGCTGTTCCCATCGGCGTGCGTGGGAACGCCTCTTGCATATCGCCGTCCTTCTGCGTCAGGCGGCGTTTCGCAAGGATCTCGCTGTACGTCTCGGTGGTACGCCGGGCAGAATCGATCACGGCTCCCCGTTGCGGCACGGTCGGCTTATCCTGCGCGCTCGTCCGCACCGCGCAGACAAGAAGGATCGGGAGGAGCGATAGCCCAAGCGTCTTCGCCACTCGCAGAAGTTGGTTTCGTCGCGTCATAGGCGTCTCCCTACGGCACATTCAGGGTGTGGTATTCGTCGATGAATGTGATTTGTTCCTGATCCGCAATGTCCCACACCGAGTTCACCGGATTTGCCGAGTCCGGCCATACGCCCACCGATGTCCAGCCGTTGGGCAGCGTCAGCGTTCTGGATGCACCGGCCCGCGTGTAGGTTCCGTTGGCGAGGTTCACAATATCGATCCGATCCGTTACTCCATAAACCGGATCGATGATATTGAGCGCCACACTGACGAAGTTCCTCGGCGGACCCAGAACGCGTATCGAGCTGAACCCCTCTACGGCGAGACAGTGCCCGCCTGGATCGCTTGAGAACGTGATGTTGTAAGGGCCCGATCCTGTTACGTGCGCGATATAGTAGTGGATCGCGATTACTACCACGGTCCCCGCCTTAATATCGGCTATGAATGTCGCATTACTTATGTTGTCGGTCAGTCCATTGGAGCCGGTACCCGGTGGCGCAAAATCTCCTCCAATTGTGGTGATGTAGTCCTCCGCGCCTCCTGCGTTCGGCATGGTCCCCTGCACAAGCGCCATGTCAATCACGCGCTGAATGTCAGCCACGTGCATGTGCTGGCGCGGGTCCGGCACGAACGGAAAAATCGGCCCACTTTGATTCGCCAGGCCTACCGGCACAGCAGGCGCGTGAGCGGCTTTGAAACGGGCGGTCCAACTGCCGGCGTTGATTTTGGTAGTGGTAGTCTTGCTGGCGATCGCCCCCATGAGCGCCATCGATTCGGCGGTTGGGCAGCAAATCGCCGTGAACCATCCCGAACCCGATACCGCGTAAGGATCGCCTGGAATCGGACCGTAGGGAAGCCAGGACATGTCAAACGGGTTCGGGCAATTCCCCGCTGCGCAGGAAAAAGCATTCGGCACCAGCGTATTGCCGTTGTTGGTTTCGTTGACGAAGGTGCTCGGGGTCAGATAGGCGGCAAAGTTCGGGTTCGTTTGGTCGTAAGATGGCATTTGAAACCAACAACTCCCGACTATTTTGGAACATATGGGGGCACCTGCGTACGCCGCCATCGCAATTCCGCCGATCCCGCACAATAATAAAACCGCGCGACGCATTTCATGTCCTCCATTCGCCGGAGCCTGGCACGAATGGCGGCCTGGCCTCGCCTTCGTTGAAACTATGGCAAGTATATTCTCGCAAGGGATCTGTGTCAATCCCATACTGACGAGTCATCTCGAATTTTTTAAGTAAGCGAAATTGGCTTCCGCGATGACTTGCTTCAGCGGCACGCCGGACCCCTGGGCGATGCGGCGGCAGTCTTCATACTCCGGCGCGTACGCGCCTTCGCCCGATACCTTCATGCGCACCTTGCCGTGCGGAGTTTCGACTTCCACCCAGTGGCGCGCCTGGACTCGCCGCTCGGCGGTGTAGGTGCGCAGGCCCAGCGTGGAGGTTTCGGCGAAGATCGTCTGCGCCATCGTCTCGCGGTCCTCGGGGCGCGCCAACACGCGCAACAGCGCTCCGGGACGGCCCTTCTTCATTTCGATGGGTTGCAGGGTCACGTCCAGCGCGCCTTTGTCCAGCAGGCGATCCATGGCGTACGCCAGAATCTGCGGGCTGAGATCGTCGATGTTGGCTTCCAGCACCGCGATGGTGGTGGCTTCCACTGCGCCGGTTTCCTCGCCCAGAATTACGCGCAGGACGTTGGCGCGGTTCGGGAAATCGTAGCCGCCTGCGCCATAGCCGGTGGCCACGATCTTGATCGGCGGCATTGCGCCGAACTCGCGCGCCAAGGTGACGGCCAAGGCGGCGCCGGTAGGGGTGGTCAGCTCCTTGGCAGGCCCATCGGAATAAATCGGCTTTCCGAGTAGCAGGGCCACCGTTGCGGGCGCGGGCACCGACAGCAGTCCATGCGCGGTAGACGCGGTGCCACTGCCTACGTTGAGCGGTGAGGAAACGATGTGCGTGACGCCCAGCAACTCGAACGCCACGCAAGCGCCCACGATGTCCGCGATGGAATCGGCCGCGCCCACTTCGTGGAAATGCACGTGTTCGATAGGCATCTGATGGACTGCGGCTTCGGCTTCGCCAAGCCTCCGGAACACGGCTGCGGCGTTTTGTTTGGCGCGGTCCGGCAGCGCCGCCTTCTCGATCATTTTCAGAATGTGCGGCAGGTGCCGGTGGGGGTGCGTTTCGCGCTCTGGCGGGACGGTCACGTAGAACTTGGTTGCCGCGATCCCGCAGCGCTTGACGCGCTCGAAGGACAGCGCCGCGCCGGTTTCGAGCGAGGCAAGCGCATCGACAATCGCGGTTTGATCGGCGCCGGCATCGGCCAGCGCGCCCACCAGCATGTCGCCGCTGATCCCGGAAAAGGCGTCCAGATAGCAGAGCAAGGGCACAGTTTCATTATGGAGGATGTTGCCGGTCGATGCGACCAACGGACCGGCTCGCCCCAAAAGCGCCGTTCTATTGGACTTCGGGGATGGAAGGATCAAGGACGAAGGTCGTTCTGTTCCTCGGAGCCGGATTTCGGTCCCATCGGGCTATCCCTGCACGGCCCAGCCTGAACGAGAGGCTGTTAGAGGCGCCGCAGCCGGGACAGTCGTTTTGAAAGGAGATTGCGAGGTATGCTACAGATACCAGCGGTTCTTCGGAATGCCGTGCCGAGAAGGTTTTTCAAGACGTTGTTGGGGGGTGGTTTCGAGGCGCCTGGACGAGTACTGCCGCTGAAAACAAGGCAGCAACCAGGGGCTGAAGTTTTGTCCGTAGCGAGCGCTTCGTGAAGCGCTACGATGTTTGTATGCCAGAGTTGTACGAAACCGACTATTTTGCGTGGACCAAAAATACGGCCGCGGCGCTGCGGGACGGTCGTGTCTGCGATATAAATCTATCCGAAGTAGCCGAGGAGATCGAGGATTTGGGCAAATCAGAACGTCGTGCCTTCGAGAGTGCGCTCAGCCAACTGTTCCTTCACTAAGCTGACGTGGGACTTCCAACCGAACTTGCGCGGGCGCAGTTGGGAGGTGTCGATCCAGAAACAGATCAGAACACTCCATAGGATTCTGCGCGAGAATCCAAGCTTCGCGCCGTTGCTGGGCGAGGCCGATTTCATCTCGGAGGCCTATGGGGATGCCCTGCTCGACGCGATGTCGGAAACAGGATTGGACGCATCCACGTTCCCGTCACGGTGCCCCTACGACGCGGCGGAGATCATTAGGGAAGGGTAAGCGCGGACTACCGGGCCGCCCAAATCAAGCGCAGTGTTCGTTACAATAGCGATTAATGCCCAGATTGCTGCTCTGTTTCACCCTGCTGGCCACTGGCCTGTTCCCCGCCCCACCGGATAAACCCGCGGAGAAGCCCGCGGATAAAAAGTCCGCGTGGGACAAGCCGACCTTCGAGGCGTACGTGCGGCACCTGAACGTCTGGGGACCCCAGATTACAGTGGAAATCGCCGACCCCAAGCCGTCCGACATGCCGGGATTCTCGCTGGTGATGGTGCATGCATCGGCTGGCAATGCCAGCGCCGAATTCCCGTACTACGTCTCCAAGGACGGGCAGAAAGTGGTGCAAGGCAACCTCTACGACATCTCGCAGAATCCATTCAAGCCCGACCTCGACAAGCTGAAGACCGATCTGCAGCCCAGCTTCGGCACGCCCGGCGCGCCCGTCGTGCTGGTGGAGTTCAGCGATTTCGAGTGCCCCATGTGCAAGGAGGAGGCCAAGACTTTGCGCGACAACCTGCTCACCGCGTATCCCAAACAGGTGCGCTTCTATTTCCTCGTATTCCCGCTCGACCAGATTCA
>DATNMW010000393.1:0-9554 GCA_035602155.1 Bryobacteraceae bacterium
ACCGATATCGGTAACGTAACCTTCCTCGCCTGTGCTGAGGCGGATGTAATCGCCCAACCGGACCTGGCGGGCCACGGCGATATAAAAACCGGCGAACAGGTTCGAGAGAGTATCCTGCAGAGCCAGCGCCACGGCCAGGCCGCCAACTCCCAGGGCCGTCAGAATCGGTGTGATGGAGATGCCCCACACGTTCAGCAGCACCAACAGGCCCAGAATCACGACCCCAAGTTGCGCGAGCGTTTGCGATAGCGTGGTGACCGGCAACGCTCCCGGAATGCCGCTGCCGTGGAACTTGATGAGGTCGCCGGCCAGGCGCGAGCTGATGATGGTGAGCGACAGGATCCACAGCGCCAGCAGGATCCGGCCTATCCACAGCGTCGCCCGCGGGGGGAGTTCGGACGATTGCATGGCCAGGTGCGTGCCGAGGATCAGCACCCAGATCATGAACGGACCCTTCAGGGCGTTGATCACGATCTGGGGGGCCTGCCCTTGGCTGCGCTCCGCCCAGCGGCGTAGCAGCCGCACGACCACGCGTTTGGCGGCGTAACCGGCAGCCAGCGTCAGCGCCAGGACGCAAAGGGGGACGATCAGTTGTTCCCAGTGTCGCGCCAGAAAGTGTTGAATCGCGGGCATTCCGCTCATCTCAGCTTCCATCATAACCGTGCGCGCGCCTTGGTCCGCACGCGCCTGCACGTTGCAAGGTTATATTGCGTCAATCGTTTGTGCGGACATTTCCCGTTCTGCTGGTTTTAGCGCTGGCCACCAGCGTGTGGGCTTCGGAGGCTTCCAAACTCTACAGTCAAGGGCGCAAGGCCGAGAAAGCCGGACAGGCCGCGCGCGCCTATCTGCTGTACTCGGAGGCGGCGGCGCTGGAACCGGCCAACCACCTCTATTGGTCGCGTAGCCTGGCGCTGCAAACGCAGGCGGCATTGGAGTCCTTGGTGATGCCGCAAGCGGAGGCGGACGCGGAGCTTTCGTCCGGCGCCGACGCCGCACCGGAGTCGGAGGAGCAGGCTCTGCCGGCCGTCACTGCAATGGACTTGGCGGAAGCGCGCAAACCCCTGCCTCCTACCAAGTTGAAGGCCGCGCCGATTCTGAAAGATTTCGACCTTCGGGGCGACATCAAGACCGTGTTCGAAACCGTGGCGCACGCCTACGGGCTGGATTGTGTCTTCGATGGAGACTACCACCCCACCCAAACGATCCGCTTTCAGATGGACCAGGCGGATTACCGCGAAGCTTTGCACGCGTTGGAGGCAGTCACCGGCTCGTTTCTGGTGCCTGTCTCCGATCGCCTCTTCATGGTGGTGAAAGACACTGTCCAGAAGCGAAAAGAGGAGGAGCCATACGCGG
This sequence comes from Bryobacteraceae bacterium, assembly GCA_035602155.1. GTDB lineage: Bacteria > Acidobacteriota > Terriglobia > Bryobacterales > Bryobacteraceae > Bog-159. Next base: position 1,354 of record DATNMW010000393.1, read on the forward strand.
CCGTGATTATTCCGCTGCCGGAGCCTACCACGCAGCAGGATCTGACCGCCATGGTCACCGCGGTGCAACAGGCGTGCGGCATCCAGAAGGTCGCCTGGGATAGCCACGCTAATATCGTGTTGATGCGGGATGCCGTCTCGAAAGTACTGCCTGCCCAGCAGCTCTTCCACGACCTGCTTTATCCTCGCGCTGAGATCCTGGTGGAAATGGAGTTCGTGGAAGTGACCAAGAGCAGCGACCTGAACTACGGCCTGCCGCTGCAGAGTTCGTTCCCGCTGTCGTCTTTCAGCACTTTTATGCAGAACGTGCCGCAACTCGCGCAGAACATCTCCGGCATGCTGCGTTTCGGCGCCGGGCCGGCTCTGATCGGCATAGGCGTGGCGAACCTGGAATTGGTGGCGTCGCTCACGAAGTCCGACAGCCGCACGCTGCTGCACGCCACCGCGCGCTCCGTGGACGGCCAGCCGGCCACCATCAAGGTCGGTCAAAAATACCCCATCCTGACCGGCGCCTTTGTGGGTACCAGCGGCGTCAGCAACACGTCCGGTCCCCTTGGGTCGAGCACCTACCAGCCACCGCCTTCCTTCACTTTTGAGGACCTGGGCCTTTCGCTGAAGGCCACCCCGCACGTGCATGGCACGGAGGAAGTGACTCTGACCATAGAAGCCGAATTCAAAGTGCTCGGCGGCGCGTCGGTAAACAATATTCCGATCATCTCCAACCGGTCCGTGAAATCGGACGTGACACTCAAGATGGGGGAGTGGGCAGTGGTGGCGGGACTGGTCGACGATGAGGATGCCCGCAGCATCGCGGGTATTGCAGGGCTGGCCGGCATCCCGCTGATCGGACCGTTGACGAGCAACGTCACGCACAACAAGAGCTTCGATCGGGTGTTGGTCATGCTTCGGCCCACGCTGCTGACTCCGCCGCCGGACAATTCGCTGACTCACGTTTTTCGGATGGGCGCGGAAACGCGGCCGTTAACGCCGTTGTAGGACATTCGTCCGGCCTGTCCTAACGCCGCTGGCACTTTGCACAGTAATGCGTGCCCCTTTGCGCCACCAAGGTTCGCCGAATGGGCGCGCCACACGTTACGCACGGCTCGCCGGTGCGCTGGTAGACCCGGTGCTCGAACTGGAAAAAGCCGCGGCGGCCTTCCGCGTCCACGTAGTCGGAAATCGAGGAGCCGCCTTTCTCGATGGCCTGCGTTAGCACTTCCACGATAGCCCCGTGCAGCCGTTTGACGCGCTCCGGGCGCAACCGCGCTCCGCTAGCCAAGGGATGAATGCCCGCCCGGAACAGCGCCTCATCGGCGTAGATGTTGCCCACTCCGCGGACGAAGTGCTGATCCAGCAGCACGGATTTGATGCGCCCCTTGCGCCGCTTGAGCCGCGCTGCGAACTCCGCGATGGTCACCTCCAGCGGCTCCGGTCCGAGCTTCTCCACGCGAGCGGGCAAGCCGTGGCTGACTTCGATCTTCCCGAACTGGCGCTGGTCTTCGTAGCGCAGCACGCCACGATCCAGGTTGACGATAGCATGCGTATGGCGTCCAGGCGTGCCGCCTAGCAGGAGCTTGCCCGTCATGCCGAGGTGCACCACCAAACAGTGTCCGGCATCCAATTCAACGACGATGAACTTGCCGCGCCGCCGGATGCCGCGAATGCGCCGCCCGGCCAGCATGGCGCTCATTTCGTCGGGATCGCCGCGCAAGATGCGCCGGCAGGTAAATTCGGCGGAGACGATGCGCCGGCCCACAATGCGGGCGATCGACCGAACCACCGTTTCGACTTCGGGGAGCTCAGGCACGTTCCGGCACGTCGAGCAGGATATCGTCGCCCTCTACCTGCACCGCGTAAGTGGCCACCTTCTGGCTGGGATCGAAGTCGTTGGCGCCGGTTTGGCAGTCCCACTCCCAGGCGTGCCAGGGGCAAACAACGTTGTTACCGTGCAGGGCGCCCTGCCCCAAGGGTCCGCCGCGGTGCAGGCATGTCCCGCTGAGCGCGGTAACGCGTCCGGCGACGTTGCAAAGGGCGTAGGTATCGTCGCCCACGGCGACCTCGGTAACGGAATCCGCGGGCAGTTGCGAGAGAGCGGCGACTTTGACGAATGACATTTGTTTAGACCATTTTACTCAACTGCCGGGCGGCAATCGGGACCGGATCCCACACGGTGGCGAAAGGCGGCGCGTAGGCCAGGTCCAACTGCTCCAGATCCTCGACTCGCATGCGATTGTGGAGGGCCGTGGCGATGGTGTTGATGCGACCCTCCACGCCGTCTTCGCCCCACACCGATCCACCCAGCAGACGGCGGGTACCGGCGTCCGCCACCAATTCCACCGCGATCGGCCTGCCCTCGAAGTAGCCGGCCCGGCTGGGGGCGGAGATGCGCGCGGAAAGCGGCGAGAATCCTTCACGCCGCGCCTGCTCGACGGACAGGCCGCTGAACGCCACGCCCATGCCGAAGATATTGACAATGGCCGTGCCCACGATCCCGCCGAATCGTTCGCGGCTGCCCGCCGCGTTGGCGCCCGCCACGCGGCCCATTTTGTTGGCTGTGGTCCCCAGTGGAATGTACGCCGGCCGCCCCGTGACCAGATGCGGCGCTTCCGCGCAGTCGCCCGCCGCGTAGACCCCCGGCAGGTTGGTCTCCATGCGATCGTCGACGCGAATTGCGCCGGTGCGCCCCACTTCCACGCCGGCCTCCGCCGCGATTTCGACGTTGGGCCGCACCCCGGTAGCCAGGATCGCCAGATCGTAGCGCGCCACGTCCGAGATGCGCGTATTCAATTGCAGATCCACACGGAAGCGTGACAGCCGCTGGCGCACGGCGTTGGTCAATTCCGCGTCGCCGCGGCCGAGCACGTGGGGGTTCCGCTCGGCTATGGTAACCGCCAGACCGTTGCGCCGCAGCGCATCGGCCGCCTCCAGCCCGATGTATCCCGCGCCAATCACCACGGCTTGCTTGGGCTGTTTGTCGCGCAGGTATGCCTTCAGCCGTTCGGCGTCCGCGAGCGTGTGCAGGGTGAAGACGTGCGGCAGAGCGGCGCCTTCGAAATCCGCGGTACGCGGCCGCGCGCCGGTGGCGACCACCAGGCGGTCGTAGCGCACGCGCTCGCCACCGTCAAGCGAAACTTCACGGCGCGGGTGCGAGATCGAAACCACGCGCGCGCCCGTGCGCACCAGGATGTTGCGCTCCTTGAGGAAATACTCGCGCGTGTAAACGACGAGCTGTTCGGCGCGGCGCACGCGCCCTTCGATAAAATACGGCAGGCCGCAGGCGCCATAGGAGATGTCCGCGCCCTTTTCCAGGACCACGATTTCGAGGCTGGGATCGATGCGCCGCGCGCGGGCAGCGGCGCTCAGGCCCGCGGCCACGCCGCCAATTACCACGAGGCGCATGCGCCGGCTATTCCTCTTTCTTCATCTGCTCGACGAAGCTCAGAATATCGAAAGTCTTGATGGCGCGGTCCGGGAAGAAGCTGTTGATGGCGTCCTGCTCATCGGTGAACAAGTCGAACACCGTGGCCAGCTTGGTCATCACCAGGAGTTCGATATTACGGCGGTTCAGGTTCAGCAGCTTCAGCGCGCCGCCCGCTTTTCGCTGGGTCGTCGCGCACATGACCAACGCGCCCAAGCCGGTGCTGTCGATGTAATCTACGTGGGCCAGACTCAGGATGATGTTCTTCGATCCGCCTGCCGTCACCGAAGCCACCTTGTCGCGCAGCGCGCCGGCTTCCTGGCCCACCGTGATGCGGCCCTTCAAATCCAAGATTTCGATGCCTTCATGTTCACGCTGTTGGATGTCGAGGCTCATATCAAACCGGCATCTTGAAGCCGACCATGGCTTCCACTTCTTCGATGGCGACCATTTCGATGGCGTCCCACGGGCAGCCGTCCAGGAAGGCGCCGTCCGGCCCTTTGCTGACGCACTTCTTGCAGCCGATGCACAGCACGGGATCCACCTCGATGTGGCCGAAGGGCGGATGATCCTCGTCGGGGACCCAATACATGCAGTCGGCCACCGGGCAATACGGCACGCAGGCGGGCGAGCCGGCGCAGCCCGTGCAGCATTCGGTGATGATGGCGAGTTCCTTGGGCCGCTTCTTGCGCGGCGTGAGGATGCCCTCCGACTTGGGCTCCATCTTAAGGACTGCAACGGCGGACATGCAGGAATTATGACATAAACGGAGGGGTTTGTGGGCTTGCGTGTAGATCAATCGGTTTGCAGCGGCAGCCGTAAGTCTTCCACGCTGATTTGGCAGTCTCGAAGCGCCTTATGCAACAGCCCCTGCCGATTAGGTCTCCCGAGTGGACGGGCACTACGGTTGTCCGGCCGTCTCCATGACGGAGGAAGTGGTGGCTGCCCTTGATGCGCGCGACGGTGAATCCGTCCCTTGCGAGCGCGGTTAACAATTCAGATCCCGTGATGCGCGGACTCCGGCTCATGCCGCAATGGTAATCCGTTGGATGCCGACGAACTCGAGATTCTGTTCGGGCGTGCCTTCCACCTCAAGACACAGCTCGGTCGCTTCGCGAATCCGCTGCATCACTTCGTCCAGGGAGCGCGCCTGCGTATGGCATCCGGGGATCTGTGGGACAGAAGCTACATAGTAGCCATCCTCGTCGCGCTCGATGACGACGTCAAATTGGCGTTGCAATAGATTTCCCTCGCTCTTTATTCTAGCCCGTTTGCGCATGGCCGCATCGGGGTTGTCCCAGACCGCCTTTCAGCGCGAGAACCTGTCACCCCAGTGGATGCGGGCTGTCATTTGCATCACGGCAAACAGCGTCGCGATGCAGCCTATAGTTATCGCCAGGCCGGTAAAGCCATGCAGGAAGAATGCGTAGGAGAACAGCACCAGATAGATCAATTGCGCGCCGCCCGCTTCCACCACCGCGAAGCGCGGTCCCACCACCAAGCGCAGATAACTGACGACCAGAGAGATCGAAACCGCGGAGCAGATCGCGAAAGCCAGGTGAATCGAGATGTGGTCCACAAGGTAAGCCATCAGTAAGTGGAAGGAGAAGAACGCCGCAGCCAGGAAGAAGTAGTTCATCGGGTGCAAATCGATAGATCTCAGCGTGGCGATAGTAAAGATCAGGAAGAAGAAGAGCAGCAAAGATACCGGCGCGAAATAGCTGATCTGCCCGGCGAGCGGTCCCGGTTGCAGCCGCTCGGGCATGGTTACGCCGATCTGAAAGCCGCTTATCAGGTTGCGGTATTGCCAGAAGAGGTCCCAGCCGTCCGGCCTCTCGCGCTTCTCGGTCGGCGACAGCGCGTTCAACGGAAAGTCGATCCGCTTGAAGTTAGTCCTTACGTGAAGGACGAAGTCGTGCGCCTGGCTGACCTCGTCGCCCAGCCGGTATCGCCAGCTTTCCAAACCGTGGGAACGGTACTCGACGCGCAGCGTAGCGGCTTGTCCGGAGTCCAGTTGTGCCATGACGCGCGCGCCTTGTTTGTCGGAGACAATGGGCATTGCGCGCCCGTCGACCTCCATCGCCAGCCCGTCGTAAATGGCATGCTCGGCCGGAAGTTTGACTGTGTAGGCGATCAGTTGCGGCGCGCCTGTGGGGTTCCGGAAGGTATAGTCGCCGACGAAATCCACGACATAGGTGCTATACCAGAGAAGCCCCTTTTGCCGATGGGACAGGTCCAGGGACACGTCGATGCGGCTGGAATCCAGGGGCAGTTCCACTTGGCGTTCCTGCCCCACCGCAACATATGAGGCCGAAGCAGGGCCCTGTTCCTGGGGGGATCCCCAGATGGAAGCCACGCCGGAGCGCAGCTTGTCGTCCGACTGATAGGTGCGATGCTCGATCGTCCCGCCCAGAATCAGCCAGGCGGCGCTGGTGCCAAGCAAGATGAAGGCGATAGCGGCAATCCGGGAAATCATGGCAATGCGTGAAGCACTTTACATTCCAAAGCAGTAAACCCGGAAACGGACACCAAGAACCGCATGGACCCGTGGACGCGCTGCCACATCGTGGGGGAACAAACACAGTCCGCCACCGTGAGCGGCGGACTGGCGTACCCTCTCAGGTCCGGCGAGAAAGGCTATCATCGGTGAGTAGCATGCTCAAGCGTTCAGCACTCGATCCGGACACAACCATGGGCGGTCCGCACGGCCAGTTTCCGTCGACACAGCTTTCGCTGCTGGAGGCCGCCGGTTCCGGCGACACTCTGCCGAACGAAGCGCTGGAACGCGTGAGCGCGCTGTATTGGAAACCGGTCTACCGTTTCATCCGGGTGAAATTCCGCAAGAACAACGAGGACGCCAAGGATCTGACCCAGAGCTTCTTCGCCGCCGCCTTGCAGCGCGATCTATTCGCGCGTTTCGATCCGGCCAAAGCGTCGTTCCGCACCTACCTCCGCATGGCAGTCGAAAGATTCGCCGCCAGCCAGCACGCCTCCGCAAGCCGGCAAAAACGCGGAGGCGGCGTCGAGTTCGAGCCCGTCGAAGAATACGTAGCCGCCGCCGAATCGCCCGAAGAGGTCTTCGAACGCGAGTGGCAGCGCCAGTTGTTCGCCTTGGCCCTCGACGACTTGCGCGCCCACTGCGAGGCTCGCGGCAAGCAACTCCAATTCGAAATCTTCGAGGCCTACGACCTGGCCGATGGCGATCGGCCGTCCTATGCCGAATTGGCCGCGCGCCATGGTGTCGCGGAAGCCGCCGTGACGAACTATCTGGCATGGGCGCGCCGCATGCTGCGCCAGTTTGTTACCGAACGGCTGCGCGGCGTGACGGCAGGCGAGCGCGACCTGCGCGGCGAGATGCGGCGGGTATGGAGTTGAACGACGCCGTACTCGACCATCTGCGCCGCGTAGCTGCGTTGCCCGACCTCACCGGAACCCGTTACGAATTGGAATCCGAGATCGGGCGCGGCGGGATGGGCGTGGTCTATGCGGCACGCGACCGGCAGCTTGACCGGCGCGTGGCGCTCAAGGTCGTCGACTCCGCGTTGGCCGGTGAAGCGCGGCTCATCGCACGCCTGGAACATCCGGGCATCGTGCCTATATATGAGACCGGCACGCTGCCCGACGGACGCGTATTCTACGCGATGAAGCTGGTGGCCGGCGCGCGGCTGGACCATTATATGGCAGGCGCTCCATCCCTGGGCGAGCGCCTGCGCGTGCTGCGGCGCATCGGGGAGGCGCTGTCGTTTGCGCATGCGCGCGGCGTCATCCATCGCGACTTGAAGCCGCAGAACGTGATGGTCGGCGGGTTCGGCGAGATCTATGTCATGGATTGGGGAGTGGAGGCCGTGGCCGGAACACCGGCGTTTCGCGGCCCGGACGCGCACCTGGATCGACTTTCCGATATCTACTCGCTGGGCGCAATGTTGCAATTCATGCTGGCCGATTCGGCGCCGCGCGCGCTGCTTGCGATTGCCGCCAAAGCCATGCGCGAGGACCCCGCCGCCCGTTATCCGGACGCTCCGGCGTTTCTGGCGGATATCGAACGCTTCCAGGAAGGACTGGGAGTGGAGGCCTGGTCCGAACCGATATGGCATCGACTGCGGCGGTTCACGTCGCGCAATGCCGTTTTACTCTGGCTGCTGGCGGCCTACGCGGGCGTGAAATTTCTGCTATTTTTCCTGAAAATTCTTTAAAGGAATTTTGAGAAGTGGGGAATACCTATGGTGGAGGGTGCAGACGATGAACAAGATTCTGGTTGGACTGGTCTTCGGACTGATTCTGGGCGCCATTGATGGGGCGACGGCGTGGTTTACTCCCGAAGTTCGGCCGGCAATAGCGGGCATTATGGTGGGATCGTCGATCAAAGGCATGATCGTAGGCCTGTTCAGCGGCTGGTTCGCGCGCAGAGTGCACTCCACGACATGGGGGATCGTATTGGGCGCGGCCCTTGGCCTGTTGTTCGCCTTTTTAGTGGCGCTCATGCAGCACGATCACTATCTCGCCATCATGCTGCCCGGTTTCGTGGTGGGAGCGATCATCGGCTTTCTGACGCAAAGGATGGGAGTGCAGGAGCCAGCGAAGGTCTAAAGCGCTCACAAGGAGCCAGAAGTCAGCCCTGCCTCCGGCGGGCGCCGGATTGAATAACCGGTGACTTGCGGCCAGGAGCCGCGATATGGTGGGAGGGCGCGCGGCCGCAGCTTGTGGCACTCCCCTAGGCTAGATTCCATGTAACGCCAACCTGGGCGGACGTGCTCGGAAAGGCGGATCCGGATGCAGGACAATCG
>DATNMW010000394.1:0-18360 GCA_035602155.1 Bryobacteraceae bacterium
TCTCGACGGCATGATCCTTTGCCCCGCTAACGGCGTCAATACCTTCGGGATATTCAACGGCAACGACGGAGCGTATAATGCATCGCCAAGAGCGGTCTACCGCGATAATGTGCAATCTTACAGCACTACCGAACCGGCTATCGATCTCACTTCCACTTCGTTCCTGATGTGGTCCTGGCGGATGGCGGGCAGGCCGGCGCTTCTTTGAAATCCTGGTGCTCGAAGCTGGACGCCATACGATCGATTTAGCGCGCCCCACTCCGTGCGCGGCGGCCGGCTGGCCGTACACAGCAACTGCGATCCTGCTTCAGCCGCAGGAGACGCTGTGCTGGAAACTGGAAAAGATGCCGGAGGTGCGCGTGTTCAGTGGGCCGGTAACCGTACGCCTGGAGGTCTCGGGCCTGGACGAGTGGAGAGCGCACGCCGATCGGGGGGAACTGATGGAGTGGCTGAAGCCGCCGGCTGCGCACCTGAAGAATGAGCCATCGCGCGGCGAGAGTTTTCCGCTGGACCCCTGAAACGCAAACCGATCCGTAACAGTCTATAATGGGGTGATTTCCACCTTGCTAAGGAGCACCTATTCGTGAGCAGCCCGACGTATATACCCCAGCCAAGTGGCTCAGGCATGAAATCCGCACTGGTGGCGGGAGGGCTGATAGCCCTGCTGGCCTCCAACATCGCTTTGTGGTATCGCCTGGAGACCACGCGCACCGAGGACCGCGAGGCCAGCAAGGCCATGCTGACCGAGATTGCCAACCTGAAAGAAGCCGCGTCGGTGACCACGGCGTCGCATCGGCGCAGTGTGGACACCTTGAAGGAAGAATTGGAGGTCGCGCGGCAGCAAGCCAACTTGGCGGCTGGCCACGCCAAGCAGGAGGCCCAGGCGCATGCCGACCAATTGGCGAAGCAACTGACAGAAGCGCAGGCCAAGCAGGCGGCGCAGGTGCAGTCCCAGATCACGGACGTGCAGCAGCAGGCCTCCACCGCCAACACCAAGATCGGCGAAGTGAGCGGGGACGTGACAGCGGTCAAGACGGACTTGGGTTCCACCAAGGCTGAACTGGACAAGACTATTGCCAACCTGACCAAGGTGCAGGGGGATCTGGGGGTGACCAGCGGCTACGTCGCCACCAACGGCAAAGAGTTGGACGCGCTGAAGAGGCTCGGCGAGCGCAACTACTTCCAGTTCACGCTGGTCCGCAAGGACAAGCAGCCCAAGCGGGTCGGCGACATTTCGCTGAAGCTGAAGAGCGTCGACAAGAAGCGCAACAAGTATACGCTGGAAGTCCTGGCGGACGACAAGACCGTGGAGAAGAAGGACAAGGGAATCAACGAGCCGCTGCAATTTTATGTTGCTAAGGCGAAGCAGCCGTACGAGCTGGTGGTAAACGAAGTGGGAAAGGACCAGATTACGGGCTATCTGGCCACGCCCAAGGACACCACGCCGCGGAACTAAGAACAGTAGGAGTCTCCAGCTTTCTTCATTGCACCGGAATAGTTACGGTGGCGCTGGCGCGTCCGCCTTGGGACAGCACCATCGGGGCCTGTTGGTTCGGCGCGATTCCGGTGGGGACGGTCGCGTTCACTTGATACAGCCCCGTGAAGCCCGGGGTCAGACCCGCAAAGAACACCGGCGCGTTCACGCCGCCGATGGTGACCGTCACCGGATCGATGGTATTCGACAGCGGCGAAGGCGGAGCGGGAGATCCGGCAATCGCGCGCGGCGACACGTCCCCCAAACCCGCGCAGTAAATAACTACCGCATCCCCTGCAGTGGCCGCGTTCCCGTTGCCTGCTTCCACCTGTGAGCCGTCGGGGTGCACGATTACCACGATCCCGACACCCTCGCCGTTTTCCGACTGCGTGAACACGCCCGGCAGGGACGAAACCATGCTCACCGGTTGCGGCGCGGAGACCGCGTTATTACGGATCACCACGATGGGCAGGCTGCTGTTTACCGTCAGATCGAAAGGCAGCACCGCGTTAATCTGCGTGGCGGTCACCGCCAAAAGGGGAACCGGCTCTCCGCCGATGGTGACCGAAGTTCCGCCCATCTGGGTGGGCAGCGGGAACCCCTGGGCGGTCAGGGCGCTGGTCGAATCCGTAAAATTCGTGCCAAAAATGGAAACCATCGCCCCCGGCGCGACCGGCGTGGACAAGCTGAAGCTGGCGGCATTTAGCACGCCACCTGCGGCGGCCTGCGGCGGATTTTCTCCCGCTGTCTGCACCGTCAATCTCACCGTGACCGACTGCACCGGGCTCGCCGCGTTCGGCGAAGTGATTTGAATCTGCCCGTAGTAGTCGCTGGCGGTCAGGCCGGAGGGGTTCGCGGTGACCGTCACCGTGGTTCCCGCCTGCCCCGCCAGGATCGATCCCGTAGAGGGCGAGACAGACAGCCACGTGCCGCCGGCAGTGGTGCTCACCGACGAGGCCCAGTTCAGGGCGCCTTGACCGCTATTCGAGAGCACGAACGACTGATTCGTAGATGTGGAGCCGGTAGCCGCCAGCGAGAAGGTCACGTAGGTGGGTGACAAGGCCATCACGGGACTGGCCGCGGGCTGCACCTGCCGGACACGGCGATTGCCGCTGTCGGAAATGTATAAGTTGCTCGCGGAATCCACCGCCAAGCCGGACGCCCCAGTAAGCCATGCGGCCGTCGCGGGCCCGCCATCGCCTGAGAAGCCGTACCCGCTGCCAGCATAAGGGCCGATCACGCCTGCGGGCGTGACTACGCGCACGGCGCCGATAAATCCGATGTAAAGGTTCCCCGCCTTGTCCAGGGCGGCCGACAACGGATTACCCACGCCGGCCGATGTAGCCTGCCCTCCGTTTCCGGAGGTGCTGTTCTGACCGTTGCCCGCCACCGTATTGATGGTGGCCCCGGCCGGGTCTACCTTCCTCACCCGGTTATTGTTGGCATCCGCAATATACAGGCTCCCGTCGGAACCCGCCGCTAGCGTAATGGAACTGCCGAACTGAGCTTGCAGCGGCGAGCCTCCGTCTCCGCTGAACCCGACCGTGGGTCCGCCGCCGGCCCAGGTATCGATCTTCCCATCGGTGGTGACCCGGCGTACGGCTTGGGCCAGAGGCGAGATGTTGCTTTGCACCAGGTCGGTGAAATATACGTTCCCCAGCCCATCCACCGCCACGCTCTCCGGATAGTAAAGGGTGGCGGCCGTAGCCGGCCCTCCGTCTCCGCCGGTCCCGGTCCCGGCGTAACAGCAATTACCGGTACCGGCGAATGCCGTAATGATTCCGGTCGCGGCGTCCACGCGGCGGATTGCCATATTGCCGGCGTCCGCGATATAAACGTTTCCAGCGGAATCGACCGCCACGCCGTTGGGTGTGTTCAGGGCCGCCAGGTTTCCCGGGCCATTATCGCCCCCGCCGCCGGCCTGGCCGGTTCCGGCCAAGGTGGTGATGGTGCCCGACGGAGTCACCTTGCGGACGCGTTGCTCCAGCCGGTCGGCGATGTACAGGTTGTCCGAGGAATCCACCGCCACGGACCAGGGTTCCACACTCGCCTGCGTGGATGGTCCGCCGTCGCCATTGAACGTCGTGGTTCCAGCGAATGTGGCGATGGCGCCGCCCGGAACGAACCGGCGAATGCGGTTGTTGTACAGGTCGGCCACGTAAACGTTGCCGGAGGCGTCCACAGCGACTTCCACCGGAGTGCTGAACGTAGCCGCCGTGGCCGCGCCGCCATCGCCGCTGAAGCCGTTCACGCCGGTTCCGGCGATTGTGGTGATGGCGCCGCTTACGTTGACGTACCGGATGCGCTGGTTTCCAGTGTCGGCGATATACAGATTTCCGGAAGCATCCACGGCTACGCCTTGTGGCCCTCCAAGCATCGCCTTGGTGGCTTGACCGTTGTCGCCGCTGTACCCAGGCTTACCGGTCCCGGCAACCGTGGTGATGATCCCGCCGGAGATCCGGCGGATTACCCAGTTGTTTTGGTCGGCGATGTACAGGTTGCCGGATGCATCGATCGCCAGGCCCCCGGGAAGTGTGAAGGTGGCGTTGACCGCCGGTCCGCCGTCGCCTGTAAGACCAGTGGTGCTGCTGCCCGCGATCGTCGAGATGATTCCGCTGCTCGCGGCGACCATCCGGATGCGGTTGTTGCCGGTGTCCGCTATATAAAGGTTGCCGGACTTGTCCACTGCGATCCCGGATGGGTTTGTGAGCAAGGCTTTCGTGGCGGGCCCTCCATCTCCCGCAAAACCCCCCGCGCCCTGGTCGCCGGCCACCGTGGTGATAATCCCGTTGGGAGCCACTTTCCGGACGTTGCTGGCGTACGCGTCCACAATATAAAGATTGCCCGCCGCATCGAAGGCCAAACCCGCCGGATAGTCCAGCGCAGCGCCCACAGCCAGTCCGCCGTCGCCGCCGCCGGTGGACAAGCCGTTCCCGGCGTAGATGGAGACGACGCCGGTGTTCGCCGCCACCTTGAGAACCATGGAAAGTCCGCTGGCGGAAATGTAGAGGTTCCCCTGGGCATCGACGGCCATGCCGTTCGGCCCCACAATTTGGGCGGCCGTCGCGGCTTTGCCGGCGCCCGCAAATAAGGCGTCGTTCCCGGCGTAGGTGTTAATGGCGCCTTGGGCCAGCATGAGGCCCGCGAAAGCCAGCGCGGATGGCAGTACCTTAACTATCGTTCGCATACGTTCTCCATTCTAATGCTTGAGAAGCCGCTCGGCCGCGGTCTGAACTACCTCTTCACTTTCGTCCTTACGCTGGAGGTGCTGCTCGTGGCCGAGTCGTATCCGGCGTCGGAGATCCGCGCGGTGTCGGTGAGTATCGTGCCCACCGCGGCGGTCGCCTTCACGGTCAAGGTTACGGTCCCCGTGTCGCTTACCGCCAGGCTGCCGAGGCTGCATACCACCGCGCCCGTCCCTCCTACCGGCGGCGCCGTACACGTACCGGCGCTGGGGGTAACACTTACGAAGGTGCTGCCCGTCGGTATTGTATCGCTGACCGTTACCCTGCTGGCTGGGTCGGGTCCATTGTTGACGGCGGTAATGGTATAGGTCAGATCGGCGCCGGTGGCCACTGTCGTGGGCGCGGAATTGGTCAGTTGAAGATCGGACGCCACCGTGGCGATCTTCATGGCAAAAGAGTTGTTTTCTCCGCCGCCTTCAGTCTGTTGAAACGCGCCCGGCGTAACGGTCAGTGAGTTGCTTTCGCCGGTTATGTAGACGCTGCCATGGCTATCCACTGCCAGGCTGGCTGGTGAGACTTGCGCGCCCTCTAAGTAGGTGGAGAATAGCAGTGCCCTGCCAGAAGGGTTGAATTCGGTCACGAATGAAGTACCGACAACGGTGGTGATCGGGTTCACGAGGGGGAAATCGCCGCCTGTGCCGCCGGTCACGAAAGCGTCATAGCTCGAGTTGACCCGGATGCGCGCCACGCTCACCTCGCTCTGTGTGGCGTTTAGAAAAGTGGAATAGACCGGAGCCGATCCCGCGGGGTTCAGTTTGGTAACGAACCCGCTAACGCAAAACCCCGAGTCTAGCGTGCAGGTAGTTTGAAACGCCCCCCTTGTGGTCGGAAAATTAGCCGATCCGGCGTTGCCCGTGATATATGCGTTGAACTGCGAGTCGACTGCGATGCCAAAAGCTTCGTCGCGTGCACCGTACGTGGTGCCGCCGAGATAGGTTGTGTAGATAAGCGACGCGGCGCCGGATTGTGTCGGATCGAACTTGGCGACGAATCCCCGTTCGCCCTCGATCATATATTGATTGTAACTCCCAAACAACGGCGCGGCCGATGTCTGGAAGGCCCCGGCGGTGACGGGCAGGTTCCCGTCCTGCGTGTAACCGGTGATATACGCGTCTCCGTTCGCGTCTACGGCGATGGCGTACCCATAGGTACTATTCTGTGGGGGACCGCTTTGAGTGTAGTTGCAGGCCGTGCCGCCGCCTCCCTCCGGCACATTGGGCGTGGTCGCGCTGCCAAATAGCGAAGAATACACCAGGGTCGCGCCCGCGGCGTCGAATTTGGTGACGAATGCAAACCAGTTGCCTGCACCCTCACTAGGCTGACAGTACTGCTGGGCCGCCCCGGCGGTTGTGGGGAACCAGTAGCAGCCAGTGCTGTCCCAGCATTCCGCCGGGGTGTATCCGGTAACGTAAGCTTCGCCCGCGGAGTCGACGGCCACGCCGGTGATGTAGGAAACAGCGCTGCCACCCAGAAATGTCGAATATGTCAGGGCGCTGCCGGCCGCGTTAATCTTGGTAAGGAATGCACCGAATCCATTGCCGCCGCAGGCCGATTGTAGTTGATTGTTTTCGATCTCCGGGTCGCAAATCGTTTGGAATGCGCCGGACGTGACTGGGTAATCGCTGGCGTTCGTCGAACCGCCGATATAAGCGTTGAATTCGGAGTCCACGGCAATGTCGTATGCCTGGGTCTCCCCTGCGGAACCGCCAAGATAAGTGGAATAAATCAAGGCCGTGCCGGACGCGTTGAATTTGCTCACGAAGGCGTCCTGACCGCCGTTCGGCAGCGTGCCGATGATGGGGTTCTCGGTGGGAAAGTTCGTCGAGGTAGTGTAACCGGTCACGTAAGCCGAACCCTGGCTATCCACGGCGATCCCGGTGCCGTAATCGTTGCCGCTGCCTCCGAGATAGGTGGAATATACCAGCAATGGGTCGATGGTCAGTTCACGGCTGTGGTCGTATGCGCCCAGAACGAAGCGAACCTTGCCTCCATCGAGCGCGTAGCGGCCGGCCACGGCTTGCTTCGCGCCGGTCCCTGCCTGGTCGGATGCTTGGTAGACTACCGGCTTTTGGAAACGCAGTTCGCTGCCGTCTATGGTCAGGCACAGGTCGCCCTGGCGGTCGATCCTGGGCTGGGCGCCTTCGAAGCTCAGCACGATCTTCGCGGCATCCGCGCCCGGCGCGACGATGAAATCGTGCTCCAGGCGGCCCTGGTTGCCGTAATAAACCAGATCCACTCCGGGATACACGCCGGAGTACTTCACCTTCTGGTAAGTCGGGATATTGGTATGCCACTTGGACGGATCGTGGCCGCGGAAATAATTCGCCACTCCCGGCAACTGGTCCAGCCCGGATGCCGCGGCCTGGCCGTTCGCGCCCAGCAGTTTCATGCGCACCGGCGCGCCTTCTTTGAGGCGCAGCACGGCTTGATCGCGCGTCAGAAGCAAAGTATAGCCTTTGCCCCTGGATAGATAATCCACGCGGGCATCGCTCTGTCCGCGGTTGGCTTCGAAGCTGAGCGGCACCTTCCCAAAATCCACGCTGACTTTGGCTTGTGTGCCGGCGTAGCAGAGAATTGGAACGAGTTGGATGCAAAAACGAAAACGGTCGATATTCATTAGGTCCGTCCTTTTGTAAGAGCGGCCTGGGGCTGCAACGCTCGCTCTCACTCAATACGGCGCAGGACCCCGCCAAAACCCGACAGAAATTTTCGGAGTGGGTCGGTTGGCGGTCCTTTCCTCCGAATTGCGCCGTATCTAAGTGGGGTTGCCGCGTGCCGGTTGTGCCGTACTGAATCGTGCAGTACTCAATGCGGGGGCCAGTTCATATCCAGGAGGATTATGATGAAGCGTGGCGGAATCCGGGAAAGGGGAGATCACCCAGCTCCTGGCGCGCTGGGAGCAGGGAGAGTCCGGCGCAATCGAAGCGCTGGCCCCACTGGTCTACGACCAGCTTCGCGCCATCGCAGAAGCCTACCTGCGCAAGGAACGGCCGGACCATACCTTGCAGCCGACGGCGGTGGCCAATGAAGTCTTCGTCGACCTGCTGCGCGTGCGCCGGCTGGCGCTCAAGGATCGCGCGCATTTCTTCACTTTTGCCGCGCAACTCACGCGCCGCGTACTTATCGATTCCGCGCGCAAGGCCAAATCGGAAAAGCGCGGCCTGGGCTGGCAGCGCGCGCCGCTGGACGCCGAACTGGCCTGGCTGGGCGGCGATAGCGCCGAGTCGCTGGATCTTTCACAAGCGCTCAACGATCTGGCGGAATTCGATGCCATTAAGACCCGCATGGTCGAGTTGCATTACTTTCTTGGCTGCACGGTGGAGGAGACCGCCGAAATTCTGGACATTTCCACGCGCACGGTGGAACGCAGCCTGCACTTTTCCCTGGCTTGGCTGCGCCGCCGGCTGGCATGAAGGCCCTACCCTATGAATCCGGCTGAATTGGAACGATTTCGGGAGGTCGAGGAGCTCTTCTACGCCGCGCTCGAGCAGCCGCCCGGCACGCACCGCGACACGCTCATCCGCGAGCGGTGCGGCGCCGATGAAAACCTGTGCGCCGAAGTGGCCCTCTTGCTGCAGGATCACGAAAGCATTCGGGCCGCGGCCCCCGCGTCCGCGCAGCGGTTGCCGCGCTTCGGCGCTTGGCAGGCCGTCAAGCTGCTCGGGCGCGGCGGCATGGGAACCGTTTATCTGGCCGAACGCGCCGATGGCGCCTTCCAAATGTCGGCCGCGGTGAAAGTAGTGCCGCTGGCGCTGGCTTCCCACGACATCGAGGAACGCTTCCGCCGCGAACGCCAGTTTCTCGCCAGCCTCGATCATCCCAAAGTCGCGCGCCTGATCGATGGCGGAGTCTCCGAGACCGGCCTCCCTTATCTGGTGATGGAATTCGTCGGCGGGCTGACCATCGACCGGTTCTGCGATACCCATCGCCTCGATACGCGCGCACGCATCGCCCTGGTTCGCCAAGTTCTGGACGCCCTGGCGTACGTACACGGCCGCCACGTGATCCATCGGGACGTGAAGCCGTCGAACATCCTGGTGGATGACGCAGGTAACGTGAAGCTGCTGGATTTCGGCACCGCGCGCCTGGTGGACGCCACCGCAGAGGCCGCGCTTACCAAGACGGGAGTCTTCGCCTTCACGCCGGAGTATGCCAGCCCGGAGCAGGTGCGCGGCGAGCCGGTAAGCATGGCTTCCGATCTCTATTCGGCGGGCGTGCTGCTCTATCGTTTGCTGGCCGGCCGCTTACCCTACCAGATTACCGATCCATCGCCGGCCGGCGTGGCGAACGTCATCTCACATGCGCAGCCGGACCCGCCGCGCCTGGATGCGCCGGTGGACGCCATTCTTTCGAAAGCGCTACGCAAGGATGCGGCAGACCGTTATCAGTCCGCCGAGGAGATGGATGCCGACCTGGCGCGCTACTTGGAAGGACAGCGGGTTCGCGCGCGGAAGCCGCGCAGGAGGGCATGGGCGGTGGCGGCCGGCGCGCTGCTCGCCGGCGCCGTTGGAATCGCGGGGTTCGGCTTGCTGCGGGCTCCGCGCAGCCCTCACCAACTCGTGCCTTTCGACGCTGGCGTGCCGGAGGCCATGCAGCCCGCGCTATCCCATGACGGCAAGTGGCTGGCTTTCGCCTCGCCCGGAAAAGACGGCGCGCGTCCGGATATCTGGCTGAAGCCGATGTCCACCGGCGGAGCGAAGCGCGTCACCGGCGGCGAGGCGGCGAACGACGAACCGGCGCTCTCGCCCGACGGCCACTGGCTGGCCTTCCATTCCACCCGCCAGCCCGCCGGCATCTACTTACAGCCCTCCGAATCCAGCGGCGCGGCGCGGCTGCTGGTGGAGGGCGGCCGGAGCCCGCGCTTTTCGCCGGATGGTAAGTGGATCGCCTATCTGAACATCAACGAGAATGGCGGCGACGTTCTGGCTTCCAACATGCGCATGCTGTACCGCATGCCGGCACAAGGAGGCGCGCCCGTGCGGCTGGCCAGGAATGCATCGTCGGTGCAGGGCGCCGCCTGGAGCGCCGACAGCCGCAGCATACTTTTTCTGGCGCCCGAAGAACAAAGTGCGCTTCGGCTTTGGGCCGCCCCGTTGGATGGCGGACCGGCCGCGCTGATTCCCGAATTCAGTGACGCTGGGCACTGGGAGGCGCGCGCCTGCGCCTTGACCGGAGACCAGTTCCTTTACACGTTCGTGGATGGAACCATCCGGGTGCTGGGCGAATTCCCGCTCCAGCCGGCGCTCCACGCCGCCGCGTCCGTCGCTGCGGCGCCTTCACGCTTGGATATGTCAGGTTGCGCCGCTTCCTCCGCCGGCGTCATCCTGGCCGATGCGGTAGACAGCCGGTCGAGCGTCTGGACGCTGCCAATCGACGCGGAAAGCGGAGCGGTACGCGGACCACTCGCGTCCCTCATCGAACCGAAGCACGACAACTATTCTGCGCAATTCAGCCCGGATGGCGGGTCGTTCCTCTCGGGCTTTCAGCAAACCACCTTCTTGCAGGATTACCGGACCGGCTTGCGGAAACCATTGCCGGGAGCCATCAATCTCAGTTCCGATGGCCTTTTTGTTCTTCAAGTTAGCGAACCAATGGCGGGCACAACTCCCGAGATCCGGAAAGTTCTGAATCTGAAAACCGGCGAGTCGTGGGGAAGGTTGCAAGGCGGCGCCGTGAACTGGGATCTTTCGCGCGGCGGCCAGTGGATCCTGTCGGCAAGCACGGAGGCGCACCGCGCAATCATGGCCTGGGATACCAGGACCGCCGAGCACCGCGCGATCTATGCGCATCCCAACGCGAACCTTTACCTGGCCAGTTTTTCGAACGATGCGCGCTGGGCGCTCTTCACCTCCGAGGAGAGCGACGGCCGGCCGCACATGTGGGCCGCGCCCTTCCGCGGGCTGCAGAACGTAGCTGCCGCGGAATGGGTGGACCTGGGAGAAGGCGACTATCCGCGCTGGTCTCCGGCCGGGGGACGCATCTACTTCACCCAGATGCATGACGGGTTCGAGTGCATCTTTACGCGCGCCGTGGATCCGGAGACAAAGCGGCCCGCGGGTCCGGTGACGGCGATACGACATTTCCATGGCCGGTTGACGCCGCTGAATCTGCGGCCGGGGACCTTCCGTCTCTCCGTGGCGCAGGACAAGATCGCATTCGCCCTGGGTGAGCGGACGCACCGGCTCTTGCAGTGGCGGTAGGCGCCTCCTTCCGTGGGGCTTCTAAGGGATGGTAGTGTTCAGGAGAATTGCGACAGAATCGGTATAGCTCGCCACAGCCAGGTCGGGTCTTCGATCCGCGTTGAAATAACCCGCCGTCAGCGAAACAGGATAGCTGCCAATGGCAAAATTCACAGAGGGTAGAAATGTGCCATCGCCCTTGCCGGGCAGGATCGCGAGATTGCCGGAGCTGCCCACGGCCAGGTCGAGCGTGCCGTCCAGGTCAAAGTCCCGGATGACGACGGAGACCGGACCGGGTCCCGTGGCGTAATCGACGGCAGGTTGAAATGTGCCATCCCCTTTGCCAATCAGGACGGCCACGGTGGTGGATGAAAGACCATTCGCCACAGCCAGGTCCGGATAGCCGTCGGCGTTGAGGTCGCCGACCGCGATACCAGCCGGAAAGCCGTTTGCCGTCGCATAGAATACCGGCGCCTGAAACGCACCATTGCCGAGACCCAGGAGAATCGAGACGCCGCCGAGGCCGGTCACCGCCAAGTCCTCGACGCCGTCGCGATTGAAGTCGCCCACGGCCACGAACTGGGGCACGTTCGCCGCAGGATAATAAGCAGGCGGTTGGAATGTTCCATTGCCGTTGCCGAGATAGATCGCGACACTATAGCTGTCGCCGCTGAGAATGGTGGTCCCCACAGCCAGGTCGAGTTTTCCATCGCCATTGAAGTCGGCGACCGCGACAGGCGTGGCGAGGCTGCCGGATACAGGATAGTTTACGGCTGGCTGGAAGGTTCCATCCCCGTTCCCGATCAGGATTGCGAGGTTTGGCCCATAATTGGAGGTAACCGCAAGATCCGGCCGGCCATCGCCGTTGAAATCGCCCGCGGCGAGATAAGCCGGAGTAGTCCCCTCAATGCCACCGTAGTTGACGGCCGGGAGAAAGGCGCCATGACCTCGGCCCAGCAGAACGGAGACGGTACCGGTAAGGGCTACGGCCAAGTCATCGAAGCCGTCGCCGTTGAAGTCTGCCACCGCCACGCCGGTGGGCAGGCTCTCGACCGGATAGCTGGGCGGCTGCGCGAATGCGCCTCCGTCTTTGCCGATCAGGATGGAAACCGAATCGGATCCGGCATTGACCACTGCCAGATCCGGCCGGCCATCGCCGTTGAAGTCGCCCGCGGCGACCGCGGTTGGATCGCTTCCTACGCCATAGCCGGTGGCGGGCTGGAAGGTCCCGTTGCCGTTGCCTAGCAGGATAGAGACCGCCTCGGAAGCGCTGCTGGTCACAGCGAGATCCAGGTTTCCCTGGCCGGTAAAGCGCGCTATGGCCAAGCCGGCAGGACTGCTCCCGGCAGGATAATTCACGGCGGCTTGAAACATTCCGTTGCCCTTGCCGAGCAGGATGGAAACGTTGTTGGAACCCGCGTTGGCCACCGCCAAATCCGGCGCATTATCACCGTTAAAATCGGCTACCGCCACGGCAGCGGGAGCGGTTCCCACCGGATAGTTGGCAGGCGCCTGGAACGTTCCGGCGCCCGTGCCCAACAGGATCGAGACGGCATTCTCCGTGACGACCGCGAGATCGGGCCTTCCATCGCCGTTGAAATCTGCCGCGGCGACTGAAACGGGGCTGGCGGCCACGCTGGTGTTCAAGGCGGCTTGAAATGTGCCATCGCCATTTCCCAGCAGAATGGAGACGGAATTGGAGAGCTTATTGGCCACCGCCAGATCCTGCTTTCCATCGCGATTGAAATCGGCGACGGCGATGGATGCGGCCCACAGTTCCACGGGGTAATTCACGGCCGGCCGGAAAGTCCCATCGCCGTTGCCGAGCAGCACGGAAACCGTATTGAAAGCCTGGTTGGCGACGGCCAGATCCGCCTTGCCGTCGTGGTTGAAGTCACCAACGGCAATGGACACCGCCGTGCCGCCAGTGGCGTAACTCACGGGCGGCTGAAAGGTTCCGTCACCGTTTCCGATCAGGATGGCCACGGCTTCGGCGGAACTGGCTACTGCCAGATCGGGTTTGCCGTCGCCGTTGAAGTCGGCTCTGGCAACTGCCGCGGGGCCGGCAATCGCGTAGGCTTTCGAGGCGTTGAAGGCTACCTGGGCGCGCATGCCGGCGGCCAGCAAGCATACGGCGAAAAGGGACCTGACGGCGATCGTCATTCTGGAACCCAAGCTCTCCGTAGTATACACCGAGAGCGTCGAAATTTTACAAATTCAGGCTTGACATGAGGCGAATAAAAAGCGAATATGGGCGAGGAGGAATACACGCATGATTAGTGAAGCCCTTTTACCGGAATTCGATCAAGAGATGGCCAGCACGCGCAAAGTCCTGGAGCGGTGCCCCGAAGATAAGTTCACCTGGAAGCCGCATCCGAAATCCTTCAGCATGGCGTCGCTGGCGACGCACATCGCCAATATGACCGGCTGGATGGTGGATACCATCGAGAAGGATTCGTTCGACGTGGCGCCCCCCGGCGCGCCGCCCTATAAGGAGGAACCCGCCGCATCGCGGGCGGAATTGCTGACGCTGTTTGATAAGAACGCTGCCGCGGCACGCACCGCATTGGCCGGCGCCGGCGACGAGCATCTGGCGAAAACCTGGTCTCTGCTGGCGGGAGGCGAAACCCTGCTTAGTATGCCCCGTATTGCGTGCGTCCGCAGCTTCGTCATGAACCACACCATCCACCACCGCGCGCAACTGACCGTGTATCTACGATTGAACGATGTGCCTGTACCGGCGATTTACGGTCCATCGGCGGATGAGCAGCAGTAGGACAAATCATTTGGGCTCGTTCTTCAGCATTGTCTTCAGCATTGGCGCATATTCCTTCTTGAGCATAGCCAGCTTGGGCAGGTCGTTATAGACCACGTAGGGATAATCGGGGTTCCTCTTCACGAATTGCTGGTGATACCCTTCGGCCGGATAGAAACGGCTCAGCGCGGTCACTTCGGTGACGATTGGTTTCTTGAACACCTGCGCATCGCCGAGTTGCTTGATGTAAGCTTCGGCGATGCGCTTCTGTTCCAAGTCCTTGTAGAAGATCGCGGAGCGGTATTGCGGGCCGCTGTCCGGACCCTGTCGATTCTTTTGCGTTGGATCGTGTGCTACGGCAAAGAATATCTTCAAGAGCTGGCCATAGCTAATCTTCGTCGGATCGTAGGCGATCTCGACCGACTCGGCATGGTGCGTGAGCCCGCTGCCGACAATCTCGTAATGGGCGGAGATCGCATCGCCGCCCGCGAATCCAGCCAACACCCGGTCCACGCCCGCTAGCTGCTCGAAGACCGCTTCGACACCCCAAAAGCAGCCGCCCGCAAACACGGCGGTGTCTTGGTGTTTTTGGGCCGCGCGATCTATGTCGACGGCCGGATCGGGCAGCATCGCGGAGGTTGCGCAGCCGGCCATCGCGGCCGCCAGCCAAAGGGGAAGAAGCGTTTTATGCACTGGGAATGCCTCCTACTGTTGAATACGATGTTGCCCCTGGTTTATTCCCGTTACCGCTCCCTCACGGTCGCGGCTCGGTAACAACAGTCCCTCGGTAACGGTAGGGTCATCATGCGGAAAAGGGGAGCACATTTTCGCTTTGCGGGTCGAAGCGGATGCGCCGCTTCTCCAGGTAGCTCTGATTGGCGAGCAGCGCGGCCTGCGCAGCGCGATGCCCGATGTAGACATCCGCGTTCGGCAGTTTGCGCGAGCGGCAACAATCCAGGAAATTGCGCACATGCTGGCTGGTGATATCGCCGGGGAAACGTTGAATTACCGGCTCCGCGGACTTTTCGGCGGCGCGAAACTCGTAGTGGTTGCGATCGACCAGCAATCGCCCGCCAGAGCCCAGGAACTCTACTTTGTAAGCGGGGCCGTTGTCGATTGCCAGCGAAATGAAACTGACAGTGAACTCGCCCGGATATTCGAACAACGCGCTGATGGTGTCGGGCGCGGTGCGGCCGTCGTGATGATCGTAATAAACGCCGCCGGCCGCCACCACAGAAAGGGGACCATCCTGCTCCATGAACATGTGGGCGACGTCGATCCAGTGGGCGCCGAAATCGGTCAGCTTGCCGCCGCCGAAGTCCAGGAACGCGCGGAAATCGAGATACTGCGCGGGATTCCAGTCGCGATATTTCAGGGGTCCAAGAAAGCGCACCCAATCCAGATTGGCGGGCTTCCGCGCGGGTTCGGTAGGCAGGGCGCGGTTGGCTCCGCCGTGCCACACGCAATCCACGTGCGAGATTTTGCCCAGCATGCCGGAGCGCACGAACCGTTCGCGGGCTTCCAGGTAGACTTCGCCGGAGCGCTGCTGCATGCCCACCTGGCACACGCGGTTGTTCACGCGCGCGGCGCGCACGATCTCGGGGCCTTCCTCGCGCACGCGGGTCAGGGGCTTTTCGACGTACACATCTTTGCCGGCATCGAGCGCATCGATGGCGATGGCTTTGTGCCAGTGGTCCGGCGTGGCGATCAGCACGGCCTCAAGGCCCGGCGTTTCCAGCAGCCGGCGGTGGTCGCTGAAGGGCTGCGCGCCGGCGGCCTGCGCCACGGCCTTGTCGGTGCGATCGCCAAACACATCGCACACGGCGCGGACGTCGACTTGCGCGGTGTTCTGAAAGATGGAGGCGACGTAGAGTCCCCTTTCGCCGCATCCAATGAGTCCGAACCGGATGCGATCGTTCGCGCCCAGGACTCGGGAGTACGAGAGGGCCGTCAGCGCGGCCGCTTGGATTCCTTCCCGGCGGGTCAGCATGCTTGATTGTAACCCCCGCAGGTTTGCAGCGGCTCGCAGGTTTGCGGCTTGACGACAACAAGCGACGTGGCGCAGTATAGGACGAACAGTGCGAGAAGATGAGGTTCGATCGTTTCCTGGCGCCAGCCGACGCGCGACGCGCCTCCCAAGTGATTGAAAAGCTGGTACTCCTGGGTCTTCGCGATTTCGCCCTGACAGGCGGCCTGGCCATAGAAGCCCATCTGGCCGGGCATTCCACCATGGTGCGATCCCTCAACGATGTGGATATCGTGGTGGAGTCCTTTGCCGCGATCCCGCCGGCGCTGGCGGATGGGTTTCTATTCCGGCACATCCATCCGCACGCGCCCCGGGGAAGGACACTTGTGCAATTGGTGGATCCCAGCGAGGCAGTGCGCATCGATATCTTCGGAGCTTGCGGAGCCACACTGGCGCGTAGCGCGCCGGTGAATTTCCCATGCGCCCCAATAGCGGTCGTGGCGTTGGAGGATCTGGCTGCGCGGGAAGCTTCTTTGTTGATGGATCTGGCACATGGCTCGCCCGTCCCTCTGAAGCACGCACGGGACTTCCAGCGTCTGGCAGGTGCGGTGGCCACGGCCGATTCCAGGAGGATGGCGCAGGCGTGGGGCGATCACCGTAAGAGCCGCGATCCGGAAACGTTTGACGAAGCGGCTGCACGTATCGCCGAGTTGGCTCAATCGCGCAGGGATTTGCTTACGGTTCCGGACTATTCACGCGATGCGGATGCCGTCTGTTCAAAGTGCCGGGAGACGGGGACTTTCCGGCTGGCTCCGGCAGGGACGATCCTGTCGATCCTGGGGTATTGCTGACACCGGTTATAATCACGCCGTTGCCCACACGCGCATTCTTTCTGTTACTCCTGTGCCTCGCGGGCGCGCGCGCCGCGGAACTGGAGATCCACTACACGGCCATCCAGAAGATTCTGGCGCAGGAGGTCTTCACCCAGGATGGCCGCCGCTACGTACACGGCAGCCCCGCGGCAAAATGCAGCTTCGCCTACCTGGAACATCCTGAACTACGCGGCGACAACGGCAGGTTGAGCCTTAAGGCGCGCTTCACCGGACGCTCCGCGGTGGGCGTCTTCGGCCGGTGCATTGGGCTGGGAGATTCGTTCGACGTTTACATCACGGCCGTGCCTTATTACCACAACCAGTCGATCGGCCTGCAGGACGTCCGGGTGGAGGGGCGCGCTCCGCGCGGCGAGCCGCGCACCGGATACTATGTGCGGCGGGTGTGCGCGGCGCTGGGGGAAAGCCTGCGCAAGCAGTTCGAATATCGCGTAGGGGAGCAGGCCAAACGCATGCTGGAACAGGCCGCGCCGGCGGCGGCTTACCGGCAGGAACTGCTGGATTTCAGCGTGCCGCAGATTCGGGTGATGCCGGATGCGCTGATCGTCACCGTGGATTTCAGGTTGGCGGTAAAGTGAACACGCTTGTCTCGCTTAATCGCATCGCAGTGCGATCACGGGGTCAACGCGCGCCGCACGCCGCGCGGGGAGGTAATTCGCCAGCAGGCTGACGCCGCCCAGCAGCGCGAGTGTGGCGCCGAGCACCCAAGGGCTGTACGCCGTCGCTCCCGGCAGTCCCTTCCGCATGGCCAATGTGGCGAGCAGGGCTGCCGGCAGGCCGACGGCGGCGCCCGCAAGCACCCACGCCATGCCTTCGCGAACGACCAGCACGGAGATCTGCCCGCCGCGCGCTCCGACGGCCATGCGAATCCCGATCTCGCGGGTCCGCTGCGAGACCGAGTGCGCCGCCACGCCGTAGATCCCCATGGATGCCAGCGCTACAGCCAGCGCGCCGAAGAGCCCCAACAGCCCCGCGGCGATACGCTGCCGCCAAAGCGACGCGGCGATGTGCGCGGGCATGGTCTCGACGGCGAACAGCGGCAGGCTCGGGTCGAGCCGGGCGACCTCCGCGCGCAACGCGCTCGATAGCGCTGGCGATAGCCGGGCGCCGCCGGCGCGGCTGCGCACCATCAGAGTCGCCCTGCCGATGTACTCCTGCGCCAGGGGCAGGTAGAGTTGCAGCGTAGCATCGCCCGTGAGCGAACGGACCACCGCGTCTTTCACGATTCCCACGATGGCGATCGGGGGACGCGCGGGTCCGCTGAAATCCGGCGCGACAATCTGCCGACCGATGGGATCGCGGCCCGGCCACAGGCGCCGCGCGAGCCGTTCGTTCACGATACCGGCGCGCGGCGAATCGGCATCATCGTCGGTGGTGAATTCGCGTCCTTGCAGTATCGGGAGGCCGAGCGTGTGAAAAAAGCCCGGCGCAATCGCGTCGTGGTCCACGCGCAGGCCGAATCTAAAGTCGTCGCCCTGGAAATCTCGGAGCGGCGGTTCCTCGCCCGGACGGAAAATGGCGCGGCGGCCGAAGAATTCCTCCGGTGGGATGGTCAGCCCCAGACTCGCCGCGGCGACGCCGGGCAACGCGCGCGTTCGCTCCAGCAGCGCGGCATAGAAGCGCAGCCCCTTCGCGGAGGAGTATCCCTGAACGTCCAAATCCACCGAGGCGAGCAGGACGCTTTCCGGCTGCGCCACGGGATTCGCGGCGAGCGCGCGCCGCATGGCGGCGATGCCAGTGCCGGCGCCGGCCAGCAACACCAGCGAGAGCGCGGTCTGCGCCGCGACGAGAGCGCCGCGCAGGCGTGAACCGGCTCGCCCCGCGCCCGGCGATCCGTCTTTCAAGGATGCG
>DATNMW010000395.1:0-36590 GCA_035602155.1 Bryobacteraceae bacterium
AGTTGGAATAAGTTCGCCTGCAACGTGAGCGAGGACCTGATCAAGCAAGCCGCCGACGCCATAACTTCGAGCGGCATGCGGGACGCCGGCTATCAATACGTCGTGATCGACGATTGTTGGCAGGTGGATCGCGACGCCCAAGGCAACATCATCCCCGACGCCAAACGCTTCCCTTCGGGCATCAAGGCGGTGGCCGATTACGTCCACGGGAAGGCATTGAAGTTCGGAATCTATTCCGACGCCGGCACCGGCACATGCCAGAACCGTCCCGGCGGGCGCGGCTACGAATTCCAGGATGCCCGCCAATACGCCGCTTGGGGCGTCGATTATCTGAAGTACGACTGGTGCAACCACAGCACGCAGGATTCGCAGGCATCCTATTCGATCATGCGCGACGCGCTGAAGAAATCGGGCCGGCCCATTGTGTTCAGCCTGTGCGAATGGGGATCGACCAAGCCGTGGCTGTGGGCGGCCGACGTGGGCAACCTGTGGCGCGCGACGGGCGACATCCTCGACAAATGGGACGGTACCGTGAAATGGGGAGGCATGGGCGTGGTGCAGATCCTGGATTTGCAGGACGGTCTGCAATCATATGCCGGGCCGGGCCACTGGAACGATCCCGATATGCTGGAAGTCGGCAACGGCGGGATGAGCCTCACCGAATATCGCGCGCACTTCAGCATGTGGTGTCTGTTGGAGGCGCCCTTGATGGCCGGCAACGACATCCGCAGCATGCAGGGCGATATCCGGGACATTCTCACTAATAAGGAAGTGATTGCCATCGACCAGGACCCGTTGGGGCGCGAGGGCCGCAGGGTGAAGCGCGCCGACGGCCTGGAGGTATGGGCGAAGCAGCTTGCGGATGGCGGGCGCGCGGTGGCGCTGCTGAACCGGACCGGCGCAGAAGCGAATATCACGGTTTCGTGGACCGATCTCGGCTACCCGGACCATCTTGCGGCGAGGGTGCGCGACCTGTGGGCGAAGAAGGACCTCGGCGAGAAGACCGGCAGCTTCTCAGCATTGGTGCCGAGTCACGGCGTGGCGATGGTTCGCGTCAATCCATAAGTTGGGGCGGCTTTGCCCGCGTTTCGTTCAGGGTCCTTTTGGGAAACAATAAGCGAGAGATTAACTTAAGCCGGGTTCCGCCGATTAATCCGCGGACTTCGCCATCTCCAGCATCGTGACAGGCAGTCTTTCGTTCGGGAATTCCCGCTCCACTCGCCAACCCTGCCGAAGATAGAAACTCACAGCGTTTGTGTTGGACTTGATCACGCGAAGCCGGAACGCTCTGCGGCCACGCCCGGCTATTTCAGCTTCGCCTTGCGCGAGTAGTCTTTGCCCAAGGCCGCATCCCCGATTTTCTCGAAGTACCCACAGGTCGCTTATCCACTCTCCACTCGTCAGCACCATCCCCACGATACGCGTGTCGATGACCGCGACCCAGGCGAGAGACCAGTCCTCTTCACCAATGGGTGGCGGGGCCGGAGCCCAGAGACCGCCATAGATTTCATCCACGACCGTCTGTACCAATGATCGGACAGAGCCCTGTTCACCGGGCTTTGGTCTTCGTATGACTACTGCGTCATCGCGTACAAGTATCGTCAAACCGCATCGCTTCCGATAGAGGCCTTAGTGGCACGAAGCCTCTCTTATGCCTTTGTCTTAGGCGGCACGAAATCGGGAGGCAGGGCCGCGCCTTCGCCGAAGAAGTAGTCGTCCATCTGCTTGATCAGAAACTCCTGCGCCTCTTGTGTCCCCAGGTTGAGGCGGTATTCGTTCATGAGCATCTTCATGTGCTCCACCCACATTTTCCAGGCTTCTTTCGAGACGTTGTCGTAGATCTTCTGGCCCAGCGGGTGCCCCTCGAACGGAACTTCGTCCAACCCCGGCAGTTCTCTTTGCAGCTTGACGCAATGCACCATCCGCGCGCCCGGCGGCGCTTCGACGACCGGGTTCACCGGTCCACTACTGCATCCCATGCCTATATAACCTCGCCTTTCTAGGATACTACGCGGACGGGCTGGGAGAAGCCTGTCCTACTTCCCGCGCGGTGAAGTTCCATTGCGAGACGACCCTGGTGTCGCGCTCATAGCCCAGCAAGCTAACCGAAGCCGTGCTCAGCGCGAAGAGCCTCCCCGCATCCGGAGGCAGCCCCAGCCAGCAGGCGGTCAGAATGCGCAGCACGTGGCCATGGGCGAACAGCGCCACATCGCCGCCGGCCTTCGCGGCGCGTTCGATCACGCAGCCGGCGCGCGCGGCCACCTGCTGGATGGTCTCGCCTTGCGGAACGGGCGATGTCCAGATGGTCCAGTCGGGCACGGTTTCCTGGATCTGGGCGCTGGTGCGGCCTTCGTAGGCGCCGTAGTCCCACTCGCACAAGCCGGGTTCGATCTGGGCCACGCCGCCGTACCCCGCCAGCCGGCAGGTCGCTCGCGCGCGCTGCAGCGGACTGGTCAGCACCAGAGCGAACGGCCGTCCGGCGAGGTAACGTCCGATTTCCACGGCGTGCCGCTCGCCGGCCGCGGTGAGCGGAAGGTCCGTGCGCCCGGTGTGCTGCCCCGAGAGGCTCCATTCCGTCTCCCCGTGACGAATCAGCCAGATTTCCGGATGGGAATTGTTCGAGGGCATGATGGCATGATAAACCATACTCGATGGAGCGAGAAATGGAGCGAAGATAGGGGAACATGGCAATCGATCCGAACGCTGGCAAACCTGCGCAACTCTCCATGCTGGTGAACATTGCCCGGCTGATCACGGCCTACTACACGGGCCGGCCCGACCCCGCCGTCCGAGCGCAACGGGTGTCCTTCGGGACATCCGGGCACCGCGGATCGTCGTTTGCGCTATCGTTCAACGAGGTCCACATCCTGGCCATTACGCAGGCCATCTGCCAATACCGGAAGCAGGAAGGAATTACCGGACCGCTATTTTTGGCCATGGACACGCACGCGCTTTCCGACCCTGCCTGGGTCAGCGCTTTGGAAGTGCTGGCCGCCAATGGCGTGGACACCATGATCGACAATGCGGGCGGCTATACGCCCACACCGGCGCTGTCGCACGCCATTCTGACGTACAATCGCGGGCGCAAGGACGGACTGGCCGACGGCATCGTGATCACGCCTTCGCACAACCCGCCGGAAGATGGCGGCTTCAAATATAATCCACCCAACGGAGGGCCGGCGGATACCGGCGCGACGCGTTGGATCGAAGACCGCGCCAACCAACTCCTGGAGGGCGGGCTGCGCCAGATTCTGCGCATGCCTTATGAGGGCGCGCGGAAAGTATCCACAACGCACCGGCACGATTATGTCTCCGCATACGTAAACGATCTTGGCAGCGTGCTGGATATGGATGCGATCCGCGGCGCGCAGCTTAACGTGGGCGCGGACCCTCTCGGGGGCGCCGGGGTGGCGTACTGGGGGCGCATCGCCGAGCGCTACGGCGTGCCGCTGACGGTGCTGAACGATACGGTGGATCCCACCTTCCGCTTTATGTCGGTCGATTGGGACGGCAAGATCCGCATGGACTGCTCGTCGCCCTACGCCATGGCCGGGTTGATTGCGCTGAAAGACCGCTTCGACGTGGCGTTCGGTTGCGATACCGACCACGACCGCCACGGCGTGGTAACGCGCAGCGCGGGTTTGCTGAATCCGAATCACTACCTGGCGGCGGCGATTTCGTTCCTGTTCCAGCACCGGCCGGGATGGCCGGCGGGGGCTGCGGTGGGGAAGACGCTGGTGTCTAGCAGCATGATCGACCGGGTGGCGGCCAGCCTGAAGGTGAATATGGTGGAAGTGCCTGTGGGATTCAAGTGGATGGTGGACGGGTTGGTGAGCGGCGCGTTTGGCTTTGGCGGCGAGGAGAGCGCGGGCGCATCGTTTCTGCGGCGCGACGGCACGGTGTGGACCACGGACAAGGACGGCATTATCATGGGGCTGCTGGCGGCCGAGATCCTGGCGCGCACGGGTCGCGATCCCGGCGAGATTTACCACGAGTTGACGGAGAAGTTCGGCGCGCCGGTTTATGAGCGCATCGACGCGCCAGCCACGCCCGAACAGAAGGCGGTGTTGCTGAAGCTCTCGCCGGAGCAATTGCACGCCTCCGAATTCGCGGGCGAAAAGATTGTGGCGACGTTGACTACCGCACCCAGCAACGGAGAGCCGATCGGCGGGCTGAAGGTGGTGACGGCGAATGGCTGGTTCGCCGCGCGCCCGTCTGGGACCGAGAGCGTTTATAAGTTGTACGCGGAAAGCTTTCTGGGCGAGGGGCATCTGCGGCGGATACAGAAGGAAGCGCGCGAGTTGATCGCGCAAACCTTTGCCGGCAAGTAGGACGGGCCTATTCTGTACAATGACGATGAAGACGCATCACTACGCGGTAGTGGTCGAATGGACGGGCAACACTGGAACCGGCACTTCCGGCTATCGAAGCTACGAGCGGCGGCACGAAATATCTGCTGGGAACGGAAAGCCCCCGATAGCGGGTTCCTCCGATCCGGCATTTCGCGGCGATCCGGCGCGTTGGAATCCCGAGGAATTGCTGGTGGCTTCCTTATCCGCGTGCCATAAGCTTTGGTATCTGCATTTGTGCGCGGAAGCGGGGATTATCGTGCTTGCTTACATCGACCATGCCGAAGGCGTGATGGGGGAGGCGGCCGACGGCTCGGGATTTTTCAAGCGTGTGATCCTGCGGCCGCAGGTCACTGTCGCGGCCGGCTCCGACCTTGCAATGGCGCGCGCACTGCACGACGCGGCGCATGCCAAATGCTTCATCGCCAACTCCGTGAATTTTCCGGTTGAACATGAACCGGAAATAAGCGCCGCATAGCAGCGTGCGCCACGGCTGTCACACGAGTGACAAGGCTGTCGCCGACTGCCGTTGCTCGACATTTGAATTCCCTTTGTTTCGTTAATGTTTGGGGAGGAATCGCACATGCCCGGGTCTGGTTAGACACGTGCTGTTCAGCCCGTTGCGAGGGAAATCGATGAAACGACTGGTTACAGGCAAGTTGCTAGCTCAAGTTGTCTCCGTGGGGATGCTGCCGATCGCCTGCGGCGGGTTGTTTGCGAACAACGCCAAGATCTCCCCGGACCTACAGCCTTTGCTGGCAAATCCGTCGGGGACGGTTAACGTTATCGTGCAATACGGCGCTCCCCAGAAGTGCGGCGGGCTGCTGGGCGCCATTCTCTGCCCGGTGGTGAATCTTCTTGGCGGCGTGGTGAATTCGACGTTTTCGCTGCTCAATGCGGTGGCTGCCACGGTCGAAACAAACAATGTGGTGGCATTGTCCAACCAGTCGAACGTAACCTATATATCCCTTGACCGGTCGTTGGTGGCGGCCCTCGACTATACCACCCAGGCGGTCAACGCCCCGCAGGTCTGGAACTCGGGATGGACGGGAACCGGAATCGGCATCGCCGTGATCGACAGCGGGATCTACCTTCACCCGGACCTAAACGTGGCGGGAACGAATAAATCGCGCGTGGTGTACCGGCAGAGCTTCGTGACCGGAGTTCTGAACGACGACTATGGGCACGGGACGCACGTGGCCGGAATTCTGGCTGGAAACGGCAGTTCATCGCAAGAGCCTGGTTCTTTTCGGCTGCTGAGCGGCATCGCGCCCAACGCCAACCTGCTGGATCTCCGGGTGCTGGACGAAAACGGCGCGGGCAGCGACAGCCTGACGATCGCGGCCATCCAGCAAGCCGTGCAACTGAAGAGCGCCTACAACGTGCGCGTGATCAACCTCTCGCTGGGGCGCCCGATTTATGAAAGCTGCGCGCTGGACCCGCTGTGCCAGGCGGTGGAAGCAGCCTGGAAGAGCGGCATCGTGGTGGTGGCGGCGGCGGGCAATCTGGGCCGGAATGGATATGCCAGCATCACCGCGCCGGGCAACAGCCCGCACGCCATCACGGTCGGGTGCATGAAGACCATGGAGACTTATCCCCGGAACGACGACCTGATTGCGAGTTATAGCTCGAAGGGCCCGACCTATATCGATCAGACGCTAAAGCCGGACGTGGTGGCTCCCGGCAATCTGGTTGTGTCGCTGCTGGACCCCGGCTCCACGCTGGAGGCCCAGTTCCCGGCGAATGTCATGCCGCCGTCCTACTATACGGCTTCCGGCACAGGACCGGCCATGTATTTCCAGCTCAGCGGCACCAGTATGGCCACACCGGTGATCGCCGGAGCGGCTGCCGTGATGCTACAACAAAATCCCAGCCTTAGTCCCGACACCGTGAAGGCGCGGCTGATGCAGACGGCCACGAAGAATTTTCCACTCACGAGCACGGCGACCGACCCGGTAACCGGCGATACTTACGTGGACACATACGACATCTTCACCGTCGGGGCAGGGTACGTAGAGATCAATGCCGCGCTTGCCAGCACGGCAGTCGCGCAGACCAGTGCGGAATCGCCCTCGGTGCTCTACAGCCCCCTGCTGGGTTTGATGAACGTAACGGCAAGTTCCGGTACGATTTGGGGCGCCAATGCCGTATGGGGCACCAATGCGGTCTGGGGTACCTCGGTGCTGCTCGGCGGAACCAATGCAGTCTGGGGGAGCAACGCCGTTTGGGGTACCAATGCGGTGTGGGGCACTAATGCGGTGTGGGGCGCCAATGCGGTTTGGGGAACCAACGCGGTGTGGGGCACAACCACCGGATACGGCGAAAACTAGCTGCGCGCCCCGGCCCTCCCATGAATTTGAAATCGAAAATCTACGTTCTCGCCGTCATCCTGACCGGGCTGGCATGCGTGGGGTGGTGTCTCCACCAGTGGGATTCACAGGATCTGCCACGATTTTTCTGCTATCTGGTTGTGTCGGCGCTGGCGGCGGGGCTTAAGGTAAACCTTCCGGGCATTCCCGGAACAATGTCGGTCGGCTTCCTATTTGTGTTTATCGGCATCACGGAGCTGGGGCTGGCGGAGACAATGGTTCTCGGATGCGTAGGGACCCTGGTCCAATGTCTTTGGAAACCGAAGCGGCGGCCCGCGCTGTTTCAGATTGTCTTCAGCGTTGCCAGCACGGGTTTGGCGATCCTGGCGGCCTATTCGTTCCACCACTCGCCGTGGGTACATCGGTTCGACCGCGGCGGCCCCTTGCTGCTGATCGTTACAGGACTGCTTTACTTTGGCGCAAACACGGCGCCCATCGCCGGCGCTATAGCTCTTTCCGAAGGCAAGCCGTTCGGAGAGACATGGCATAGCTGTTACTTCTGGTCGTTTCCGTTCTATCTGTTGGGCGCATCCGTGGCGTGGGTTCTAGGTTTTGTCGGCAAGCAGTTGGATTGGACCAGCTCAGTGATGTTACTGCCCGTAGTCTACCTGATCTTTCGGTCGTACCGGTTGTATCTGGGGCGGCTGGAGGATCAGAAGCGGCACGCGGAATCGATTGCGGACCTGCATTTGCGCACCATCGAGGCTCTGGCGCTGGCCATTGAAGCGAAGGACCACAAGACGCACGAGCACCTGCAGCGTGTGCGCACCTATGCGGTCGAGCTGGGTAAAGACATGGGGTTGAAGGATGGAGATCTGGAGGCGCTGAGAGCGGCGGCGCTGCTGCACGATATCGGCAAGCTGGCGGTACCCGAACACATCATCTCGAAGCCGGGCCGGCTGACGCCCGAGGAATTCGAGAAGATGAAGATCCATCCCGTGGTAGGCGCGGAGATCCTTGAGCGCGTCTCGTTTCCATACGCAGCGGCGGCCATCGTGAGGGCGCACCACGAGAAATGGGACGGTACGGGTTACCCTTACGGACTGAAAGCGGAGGAGATTCCGCTGGGCGCCCGAATACTCACGGCGGTGGATTGTCTGGACGCGCTGGCATCCGACCGGCAATACCGGCGGGCACTGCCGCTGGACCAGGCAATGGCCGAGGTGGAATCGCTTTCCGGCCGCAGCTTCGATCCGGCCGTGGTGGCCGTACTCAAGCGGCGCTATGTCGAACTGGAACGGATGACACAGGCGCAGCCCGTGGATTCCATCAAACTGTCGACGGACGTGAAAATCGTGAAAGGCGCCGAGCCCGCGGCGGGCTTTCAACGGACCGGGCCGGCGCCTGCGGCCGGTGAAAGCGATTTCCTATGTTCGATCGCCGCGGCCCGCCAGGAGGTTCAGCTTTTATTTGAACTGGTGCAGGAGCTGGGTAACTCCTTAAGCCTGGACGAAACTCTTTCGGTGGTCGCGGTTCGCTTGAAGAAGATTGTCTCCTACGACACCGCCGCTATTTACGTGCGGGATGGCGGGAAATTGGTTCCCCGTTACGTAAACGGCGACGATTTCCGGTTCTTCTCATCGCTCGAGATCCCCATCGGCGAAGGCCTTTCCGGATGGGTGGCGGAAAACCGGAAGCCTATTGTGAACGGGAATCCGGCCGTGGAATCGGGCGAGCATGCGAATCCGTCTAAGTTCAGCACGTTGCGATCGGCGTTGGCCGTTCCGCTCGAAGGTCCCAACGGAGTGATCGGCGTGATGACGCTCTACCGCGCGGATCGCGACGCTTTCTCGCGCGACCATCTGCGCATCCTGCAGGCGATCAGCAGCAAAGTGTCCGTGGCGATTGAGAATGCGCTCATCTTCCGGCGGCTGGAAGATTCCGCCACTACCGATTATCTTTCCGGGCTGCCAAATGCCCGGTCGCTGTTCCTGCGCTTGGATGAAGAACTGTCCCGGTGCCGGCGAAACGGCGACAGGCTCTCTGTTGTGGTGTGCGATTTGGACGGCTTCAAGCAGGTGAACGACCATCTTGGCCATCTGGAAGGCAACCGGGTGCTTAAACTGGTGGCGGAAAAGCTGCGAAACCAATGCCGCGAATACGACTACGTAGCGCGCATGGGCGGAGACGAATTCGTTCTGGTGTTGCCGGGCAGCAGCGGCGATGCGATCGGACAACGCGCGGACGAACTGCGGCAGATCGCCGTCGAGACCGCCATTCCCGCGCATAACGTTTGCATGAGCATCGGCGAAGCCTGCTATCCGGAAGACGGCTCGGATGCCGAGGAGTTGCTGGCGGCAGCGGATAAGCGGATGTACGCGGCGAAGCAAGTGAAGCGGAAATCCAATATGGCCGCCTTTCCGATGGGACAGGCCTTCCGGCCTGCGCCTGCGCACCTTAGTATTACGACTGCTTTGTGAGACGGACAGGCCACGCGGCCTGTCCCATCCGCGCCAAGGCCCGTACCACCATACGCAGGCGGTCCGGCCATGGCAGACGGGCAAGATTCACGCGCACTACGCCGTTGGTGAAGTAAGTCTTGCGCGAATAGTCGATGGCCACTTCCACTACCACGGGACGCTTCGCTTCAGTCAGGGCGCACGCTTGGCGCAGGACCGAGTCTATCTCGGAATTCTTGGCCAGCATAAGATACTCCGCGCCCACCGCCCGGCAGAATGCGGGTAGGTCGTAATCCGGCAACTCGCTGCAGCTCTTGCGCCCCAGCGCGGTCTGCTGGAACTGGGCGATCTGCGCCAGTTCGCGGTCGCGCAGCAACAGCACCATAATGGGTAACCGGAGTTGCGCGGCGGTCAACAATTCCAAGCCGGTCATCAGGAATGCGCCATCGCCCGCGAGAGAAACCACAGGCCGTTCGGGACACGCCAGCGCCGCTCCCAGCGCGGCTGGCACGGCGTAACCCATGCAAGAATAATCGATCGGCGCAAGGAAGGAGCGCGACCGGTCAAGCCTGAGGCACTCGACGGCCAGGAAGGTACCGTTTCCGCTATCGGTCGTGTAAATAGCGGCGGGACCAACTAACTCCTGTACGGCCTTGAGTAACTGGGGTGGCGTGACCTTTTCCGCATCCGCCGGAGCGTCCCAGCCAGACCATACCTTGGCATGGCCTGTACGGATGGATTCCCTCAGTTCAGTATCCGTGTTGCGTGCCGAAAGAGTAGCCAACAGCGCGGCGATGAACGGACCGGCGTCGCAAACTACGGGTAAGTCGGCGCGATAGTTCTTGTCCGGCACGGAAGGATCGATGTCGACGTGGATTAACTTGCCAGGTATTTCCAGACCGTAGCTTCCGGTACCGACTTCCGAAAAACGGCAGCCGATAGCCAGGGTCAGGTCGCAGCCCGCGGCGATCTTCTGCACGAACGATGGCGCGGACGCGCCGAATCCACACCATAGCCACAGAGGGTGACTCTCGGGGAAGATACCTTTGCCGGTGAATGTAGTAGCTACCGGAGCTTCCAGGCGCTCGGCCAGCGCGACAAGATCCGTTCCGGCGCCCGCAGATCCAAATCCCAAATACAGGAGCGGCCGGCGGGCAGCGGCTAGCAGGATGCGGGCTTGGTCGAGCTCGGCGGACGGGACGGGCCCGGAGGCCCGTCCAGCGTCGTTCCTATAAGCGTCGAGGTCGACGTCATGCCGGAAGATATAGTGCTCCGCGGGGACCTCGACGAACACCGGCCCGGCTGGCGCGGTTCGCGCAGTCCGGCAAGCACGGCGAATAGTCGCGTAGAGATCAGCGCCCTCTGCTATCAGGAACTGCGCCTTGGTGACGGGACGCGCGATGGCCAGTTGATCGACGGCATGAAGCTGATAGGCCTTGCCGGTGTCGCGGCGGATACCGCAGGCCAGCACCAGCATGGGGATGCCATCCAAGTAAGCCTCGGCGATTCCGGAGAGCGCGTGCGTTAGCCCGGCGCCGGGCACCACGTTGGCCGCGGCCAGCATGCCGGAAGAGCGGGCCACGCCATCGGCCATGAAGGAAGCGCTCTGCTCGTCGGTAACCAGGACCGGGCGAATCTTAGTGGAACGGGCGAGTGAGTCGTATAGTTCAATATTGTGGGTGCCGGGAATGCCGAAGGTGAAGGGAACACCTTCGTCTTCCAGGGCGCGCACCACGATATCGGCGCCGGTCATTTTCATAGGGCCGCTCCCTTACGGTCGCGGCTCGGTAAGTCGCGGCTCGGTAAGCCGCGGCTGGGTAGAATCTTCATAGGAGCGCGGGGACCTCCTCGCGGATGCGCTGGGCCACGCGATCGGCCAACGCCATGATGGTGACGTAGGGATTGATTTCGAGCGAGTTTGGGAAGAGGCTGGCGTCGGCCACGAACAGCCACGGCAGGCCGTGTACGCGTCCGTAGGAATCGGTAACGGAGCCGGCCGGGCCGCTGCCCATGCCGCAGCCTCCCTGCGGGTGTGCGGCGGATACGGGAGTCTTGCCTGGCCGGAATTCGGCGGCGGCCGCGATTTCAGGCAGCCGCGCGGCGTCGGCGGCCTCGATGGTGGTGCTGCGGGCGACGGGCATGTGAACGCGCACGGCTCCGGCCGCGAACAGGATTTCCGCCGCCGTGAAGGCGCCGCGCATCAATCCAGCGACGGCTTGGGCCTGGAAGCGGTAGTGCACCACCGGCCGGCCGGCTTTGTCGATGGCGACGCGATTGTGCGCATCGGCTTCGTCGCACGCCAGCACCAGGATCATCTGCAAGCGCGGGAACGCGCCCATGAACGCGCTGTGCGGTTCGCCGAAGCCCGCCATGCTTTTGGCCGTGATAAACGGAAAGTACATGCACGTTTCCAAAACAAAATAGTCGCGTTCCGCACGGTCGAGATAGTAACTCTTGGGATGGCCTACGAAGTTGGTGATGGG
Source organism: Bryobacteraceae bacterium (assembly GCA_035602155.1). Lineage (GTDB taxonomy): Bacteria > Acidobacteriota > Terriglobia > Bryobacterales > Bryobacteraceae > Bog-159. The sequence continues at coordinate 11,601 of DATNMW010000395.1, forward strand.
ACGCGAGTGTTCGCCGACTATGATGAACGCAGGATGGCTGGTGAAGCCATAGCCCAGCCGCGGCAGACTCCGTGCCATCCCCGAGCGTAGCAGCAGGGCCGGAGTATTTACGGCGCCCGCGCAGAGCACGATAATCTTGGCGTCGATCTGGTAATCGCCAGGCTCCCATAGCGAGGGATCGCCCTTGGCGCCCGCGGGCTTGGCGGCGACGCGCACGGCGAGCGTCTTCTCGCCGACCGTCAACACCTGGCAGCGAGTGACTACTTCTACGCCGTTCCGCTCCGCGCGCGGCAACTGTACGCGGTCGGCGCCTTGTTTTGCCTGGTTGGGACAGCCCAGATTGCAGAGGCTCGATCCGCGGCAACCTTTTATATTCACCGGGAATTGCCGCACATCGTAGTTCAGTTTGCGGCAACCTTCAACGAAGAGCTTGTTATTTTCGTTGATAAGACCGTCGTCCACTAAGTGCGCATTGTTTTCGGCCATGAACTTACGCGCGCGGCGATCCAGATCGGCGTGCGTTAGTCCCGGCACATTCCATCTGTCGATGACGCGCTTGGGCGGCAACATGGAAGTGCCGGTGTAGACCACGGTGGAACCGCCGTAAGCGCAACCGAAGGCTATCGTCATGGCGCCGTCGGCCGTAAGGAAGCCGCCGCCATCCTCATAGAGCGCGCCGGCCATTTCCAACTCGCGGCCGGTGAACTCTTCGTCGCGCAGGCGCGGACCTTTTTCGAGCACGGCGATGCGCAAGCCTTGCCGGCAGAGCGGCGAGAGTTCCTGCGCGACAGTGCCCCCGCCCGCGCCGGAACCTACGATCGCGATGTCGTAAGCGACCCTTTTCACCGGACCGCCTCCCAGCCTTGCGGGCTAGCGGCGTAACCGATGGCTTGGGCGGCCTGCGGCCTGCCGTAGTAACCGGCCAGCACGATGGTGCGCAATCCCCAGAAGCCTACGCGCACCTTTTGGATGCGATCGTCTTGCAGGTGGGCGAGGACGCGCGCGCGGGCAGCCGGACGCAATCGCGTGAAAGGCCGGCCGTAGCGGACAACGGGCAGCCACTGAATCGCGCGCAGGAAAATGCGGAGCTGGCGCTTGAGGGATTCCGGACGATCACGCAGCAGCGCTTCGACTACCTGATGGAGGTCGCGCCAGCCCTGGCCGTCGAGAGCCGACGCTTCCGGAACGATGGTCGAAACCACGGCGCGGAAGATGGCGGGGTCCGGGTTGAGCGGCATTCCAGTTCACGTTATCACGGCATGGATGCCGTTCGGAGTCGGAATATGGCAGAATACTCAATATGGCCGATCTAGGACGATTTCACTCTAGGGTGTGTACCGTCAATGAACCCATCCGAACTAATTGACCAGCAAATCGCAGGCCTTACGGACTGGCGCGGCACGGTGCTTGCCGATCTTCGCAAAGTCATTCATGATGCTGAACCCGAGATAATCGAGGAATGGAAATGGATGGGTAGTCCGTGTTGGTATCGCGACGGACTCATCGCCGTGGCCAACGCCCACAAGGAGAAGGTAAAATTGACCTTTTCTCAGGGCGCAAGCCTTCCGGACCCGGACAAGCTCTTCAACGCCGGCCTTGAAGGCAATAAGTGGCGGGCAATCGATTTCCACGAGGGTGACAGAATCAATCGGCGGGCACTGAAAAATATCATCCGTGCCGCCGTGGCTTACAATCGTGCTGGGCTGAAAGGGAAAGCCCCGGCAGATGCGCGCGGAGCTGGGGCTAGAGTACTCAAGAAAAAGAAGCCGCCTTCTGGCAATCCCGCATGATTTGCACGATCGGCGGCCAGGTCTCAAGCCTGGGTCGCGGAAGTGACACCGCGACGCACTCGGGATCATCGAGCAAATGAAGCGGCTGCGGCAAAGCGGACGTCATGCTTGGCAATGTTGCGGGCGCGAGTTTCTTCGTTACCACAACTGCCACTGATTGCAGAGAAGCAAGTAGATAGCGAGGAGCGCATTGGTCGTGGCGTGCGCAACCACGGCGTCACCGAGTCTGCCTCTGCGCGCCGCCGCGAACCCATAGAGAAGCCCTGCGAGCATTCCAGCGATCCAGCGACCGCCGTGCAGCGCGCCAAAGGCGATGGAGGACACCAGCAGGGCAGGCCAAGTGACGCGCCCCAGTGGAATGGTTTCGAAATCCTCCGCCATCAGGCGGCGCAGCAGGAATCCCCGGAACGCGAGTTCTTCGGCGATGGGAACGGTAGTGGCGGCCGCCACGGCGCGGATCGAGATCCAGGCCGTGCGCGTCGCGGCCGAGGCGCCCGCCAGCGCAACCGGCATGGAGCCGCTCGCAGAGGGATGTATGAAGCGCTCCAGCGCGATCCATAGGACGGCGACAGCTACGCCGACGACGGGTCCGGTCCAAGAGAGACTCCAGTCCATGGCTTGATAGTGGCGGCGCAGAAACCACAAGGCGCAACAGGCCGCGATGAAGCGTAAGGGATACAGCCATTCAAAACCGGCCGATGCGGCGTGGGTCAGTAGCGAGACCGCCAGGATCGCCATAAACGGCGCAAGGTAAACCGCGGAGCGGCTTTCCGTTACCGCCGGCCGGCTAGCGCCTTTGGCGAACCAGCGGAAGTGCTGCAAGGCGCCTGCGTAGGCCAGCGTCACCCCGCTAAAGGCAATCCATCCGGCCTGCGAATGGAAGCCGCCAAGGGCAATGCGGCTGGCTCCGAAATGACCGATCAAGATCAACAGGACGATGCGGACGGCATTGAGGACCCACATCGCTAGCAAGCCCGCGGGAACAGCCAACAGCGCCTGGGGAAAGCGGAGTTCCTTGCGGAAGAACCACAACCACAACAGACCAAATACCAGGATCATGCCCAATCCTTCGAGTCCGGAACATGCGTCTCCGATTTCCACGGTGAAACGGGAAGTGCCGATGGCCAGCTTCGCGGGATCGGCGACCACGTCCGGCAGGACGCCGCCTAGGAGGAGGCGGACAAAATCGAAGGTTCCGCTGGTGAAGGCCCGGCCGTGCGCTGTATTCCAGAGAGACCAAGAGAACGGGACCAGACACCACGCAGCCGCGCCGGCCACAAGCGCGTAAACCCACGCGCGGCCGGTGCGGAGGATCAGTTGCCGCGCGGCCGCCGGCGGGATGAATGCGAATATTGCCAGCGCGATCGCGCCGATTCCGGACGCAAACCACAGGACCGCGGTCCACGGAGGCAGGATTTTCTGCAAGTGCGAGGGAAACGACAGTGCCAGGAAGACAAGCAGCGCACCGGCATGCGCCAGGAGCCAAGCCCGGCCGATCCGCTTCGATTGCAGCTCAGAGGAGATTCGGGGCAGTGCCGCTTGGAAACGAGGGTAACCCAGGATCAGAAAGAATGACGTAAATGCGATGAGAAAACGAGCCAGGGACGCGCCACTACGCGCGGTGTGGACAGTGGCCGAGATAGGTACCCACTCGGCCGCAAGAAGGACTACGAGCCAACACAGCCGCCGGTGTAACGCAGGCCGGCCCGATAAAACGGACAGACCGTTCAGGGCGCCGCCTTACTTCTTGCGGCAGGAGCGAAGGATCACCAAGCCGCCAGCGATTAAGGCCAAGGCGTTCGCACCCGAAGCAGGATCGATTTCAGGCGCAGGCACTGCCATGACGGCGGCCGATGAGCCAACTATGAGCAACACAACTGCGATCAGTTTCTGCATGTTTCCTCCAACGCGAAATCTTCCAACCTTACTTCTTGCGGCAGGAGCGAAGGATCACCAGCCCGCCAGCGATTAAGGCCAAGGCGTTCGCACCCGAAGCAGGATCGATTTCAGGCACAGGCAATGCCATGACGGCGGCCGATGAGCCAACTATCAGCAACACAACGGCGATCAGTTTCTGCATGTTTCCTCCGGCTCAAACCCGTCAGTAGCAACACTACCTTCCGGTAAGGTGAGTATACTCCCATTCACCCTCGTTTTCGGCAACTATTGTTACTTTTTTTCCAACCTTCAATTCAAGGTTGAGAGAGTGGAAATGCAGGCATTGTATTACTTCCGTCTGACGCGCGTCTTCGCACGCCGTCGCGGCGCGTCGCAGTACGTGTCCGCACTGACAATGCCAGTGCCCGCCATTACCGCACCATGATCGGTTTGATGCCTAGCTGCTCGACAGCGCGCTCCAGGGCGGGCAAATCGCCCTGCTGAATGTCCGACCAACGCTTCATATACCGGTCCACCTCCGCCTTCACTTTGTCGAACTGCTGTAAGGCAGTCTCAGTGGGTGCGGAATCGGAGTCGCTGTCTACAATCAGAGCCAGCGCAGCCAGACTGCCATCCACGCCCAAGCCGGCCGTTGCAGCAGTTGTGCTCGGGCGGCGGCTCCGCGATCGCGGATAACGATGCGCAGCAGCCGGTCTACCTGGAACCCACATGGAAACAGGGTCACTGGGAGGCTGCCGGAGTCCCGCTGTCGAGACATCGGTTTCCCGCGATGCTGTTCGCCGCCATCGAAACCCCCGGCGCGGCCACGATGCAATACTGCCGCATGCCGAAGCCGGATACCTCGTTGCCCGCGATCCGATTATGTTCGGTTTTGGCCGGGCGGGCGGCGCCCGGAACCAGATAGATTCCGGCGCGCAGCAGCGCAGGGTCGCCGGCGCTGTAATCGCACCGCGGCCGGGTCCGGTCGCTGGTGCAGCGATTGCGATTCAGACCCAGGAAACGGTTGCCCGTTACCACTTGATGCGAACCCAGCAGACACAGGCCGCCATAGCCGGCGCCGTCGATCAGATTACCGGTGACCAGCACGTTCGACGGCTGGTAATCCGGATTGGAGTTGTTGAAAACGATGCCGTACTGCGCGTCAGGGTATTGGTCGGGAGGCTTGCGGCTGATGCACGAATTGTCGCGTATCTCGCCATCGTGGAAGCCGTCCAAATCCATGCATTTCCCGTTGATGTCTTCAAAATGGTTGCCGGCGTAGATGGATCTGTCCACGTTACCCCCGGTGTCGATGGCCACCGGCACCGCCCAGTTGACGGCGTCCACCAGATCGGGCGGATACCCGATGCGCCGGCCGCGGTTGCCGCGCACGGCAATGTTGGTGGCGTGTCCCACCTGGATGGCGTCGCGCGCCACTTCTTCGACGAAGTTCTCCTGGATGGTCCCGTTGGCGTTGCGGGGCGAACGATAGTTGGAGTGCGTCCAGATGGCGTTGCCGCGCACGCGGCGGATGACGCATTGCCGCACCTCGAAATCGCGCGTGCCTTCTTCCAGCAGGATTCCCCCGGATGCATTGTTGCGGCCGGATGGCGCGAGCGATCCGCAGTCGTCGATGCGGACGTTGTCTATGCGCACGCCCGAAGAAGCGCTCACCAGCACCGGGTAGTTGGCCACCTCGCTGAACGAGACGCGACGAATGAGAAGGCGCGTGGCATTTTCGACTACGATGCCGTTGTTGCGGTAATAGCGGGCGAAGAGGACGTTGGACGGCGCCAGCCCGATGGGCTTCTGCAAGGCGGACCGATGGCCGACGATGCGAAAGCCGGTGAGACGTAGATCGATCGCGCCTTTCGAGTAAATGAGGGCGCGGCCTTCGAAGTCGGGCGCCGCTTCGAGCGTGGAGCCAGATGGACTACCGCGGATTTCCAGGTTGTGAGCGTGTTCGGGGAGGGTGATTTCCCGGTGCAGAATCAGGGTACCCGCGGGCAACTCGACGATGCCGGTGCGGCGGAAGAAATCGGGCGGGCGCGGCGCGCATGCGGAGAATGTGAATAGGATGAGAATCAGGCGGCCACAGCCGGTCGAAAGCCTGCCCCACTTGGCGCGCACCATGGTCAGGCTACCTCGATAGTTACAGAGGGAAAAGCGCGCGCGCCGATGTAAATGCGCAGCTCGTGCGCCCCCGAACCGATCGACTCCGGCAGCGCAAAATTGATCTCGTGACGCTGTTCGACAGGGTCCGTGCAGACGGTCAGCACGCTGCGGATCGGGACGCCGCCGACGGTGGCGTGAAACAGGTCGGGGCGCGATGTCTCTTCGAAGACCAGCTTCACCGAGCGGCTGACGATGCGAGTTCCGGAAAGCAGGTTGTCGCCATCGCGCACGGCGCAAAGGCGCGGTACCACCGGTCCGGACGGGACGATGCGCATCCAGGCCGAAGCGATCGGCGCGCCCAGCCAGCGCACCTCCACGGGGACGAGTCCGGTGCGGGTGCCGGCCGGAATGGCGGCGTTCAACTGCACCACGCCATCCCACTCGGGCGGACCAAGGTACGAGAGCGCGCCGGGGCGGCCGTCGATCAGCACCTCCAGGTTGATCAGATCGCAGTCGTCCGGCAGGTTCTCGATACGCAGCGCGGCGAACGCGCGGGGTCCCGAGGCCGGCACCAGCGGATCGGCGGTGAGCGCGTTGCTGATGATCCGGATGCAGGTGGAAGGCGCCGGCGCCGGACACAAAGACTCGCGCCACCCTACGGGCCGCTTGCGCCACGTAGTCCACAAATACTGCGTGCCGACGTTTTCGAGCGCATAGAGCTGGAAGTCGTGGCGCACGGCGAAGTCCGCCACGTCCGGAGCCTGAATGCGCACGCCGTCCCAGGTGTTGTAGCGTTGGAATGCTTCGGGCAATCCGTTGATCTGGCAGCGCAGGATGCCGCCGGGCTTGAGCACGCGGCGGGCGTCCGCCAGATACCCGAGCACTACTTCGCGGCTGGGAATATGCTGGAAGACAGCATAGGAGTAGGCGAAGTCGAACGACTCGGCGGGGAACTGGGAGAGATCGGATGTGCCGGCGTGGTATACGTGCGCGTTCGATATGCCGCGCAATTTCTCGCGCGCCAGCCGGATCATTTCATCCGAGACGTCGATGCCGTGAATCTCGGCGAAGTCCGCGCTGAGCGGGCGCATCAAACGCCCCGGCCCGCAGCCGATTTCAAGCGCCTTCAGGTTGCGCGGGACGGGCTGCCCGGCGGCGCGCAGATGGCGGGCCTCGGCGCGCAGGCCGCGCAGCACGTCAACCGCGGTGGCGAAGAACTCCGCATCGTCCTGTTCGCGCCTGCCGAAGGCGACGTAGTAATGCGGATCCTCGCGGGCGCGCTGGTTCCAATCCTGGCGCATGCTGTCGAGTACGTTGGAGTCGGGCATGCCTACCCGGTATTCTATCCATAATGGCGATTGTTTTTCGGCAGGTGGTTTGCGCACCGCTCACGGGTCTGGACGCCACTGCCCCGGATGGCGCGGTGATCGGTGTGGTCGGCGAGAATGGTGCGGGGAAGGGCGCCCTGCTGCGGCTGGCGGCGGGGTTGGCGAAACCCGCATCGGGCACGGTGGAGGCGGGCGAGCCTCGCCGGTTCGTGGGGCCGGCGTTGGGGCCGGACGCCGCGCTGGACTTCTCGCCTGTGGCTGTCCTGGCCATGGAGCATACATTGGCCCAGCGCGACGCCCTGGAGCGTCAGAGCGCGGCGGCGGGGCTGGACCGTCTGCGGCGCGCGGGGGCCACCGTGCTGCTGGTTTCGCACGAGGAGGAATTGCTGCTGCAAATGGCCGACGAAGTGTGGTGGCTGGACCGGGGCAAGCTGGCGGGGCGCGGCGATCCGGCGGAGACGCTGCGCGCTTACGCCGGCCACATCGCGCGGCGCGTGCGGGATTGGGGCGCGGGGGCGGCGCCCATGGCTCCGCGTTGGCGGCGGGGCGATGGCCGCGCGCGCGTCGAGAATCTGGAGTTGCTGGGCGAATCGGGCCAGCCGGCCAGCGTCGTGCGCAGCGGCGAACTCGTGGTGGTGCGGGTGACTTTGCGCGTGGAGTGCGCGGTTGCGGATCCGGTGGTGGGGATGATGATCCGCAGCCGGGCCGGACTCAACGTTTATGGCACGAACACCGAGTTGGAGGGGCTCAAACTCGGACCATGCGCGGGCGGCGAGGTGTTCCAGCTTGATTTTGCGTTCCGCTGCGAGCTATGCAACGGAGAGTACACGCTGACCGTGGCGTCGCACGATCCGGATGGGGTGTGGCACGACTGGCTGGAGGATGCCATTGCGTTTGCCGTAGCGGACAACCGGTATACCGCGGGGGTGGCGAATTTGAGGGCGACCGTGCGGATGGAGCGGCGATAGCAGCTCCGGCGTCAAGAATCGGCGCCAAACGACAGGTCGGGTGTATACTCGCAAGACAGGGAGGGTGCGATGCACGCGAAGCTTTGGCTTCTTCTGGGCGCCTTATTCCTGCCGTTCAGCACCCCTAGCTGACCCCTAGCTGGGCCGGCGCCTTTTCCTTTAACGGTGTCTTCGCCGAAGACGATAACGAACTGTTCTTCACCTTCTCGATATCGGCCGGAACCACGGTGACGATGCAGACGTGGTCGTTCGCCGGTGGCACGGATGCGGCCGGTGAAGCTATCGCGTCCGGTGGCTTCGAACCGGTGCTTTCGTTATTCGACACCTCGCCTTCAGCCAACCTGCTGGGGGTGGACCAGGGCGGTGTGGCTCCCTCCGGCTGTCGGCCGCGGAACCTCGATCCCGCCACTGGATTCTGTTTGGACGCCTACCTCCAGGAGGACTTGCCGGCGGGGTAGTACACCGTCGTACTCACCGAATACGACAATTTGCCGATCGGTCCGGCGCTGGCGGACGGCTTTCTGCGAACGGGCCAGGGGGGACTTCACCGGACCTGAGTTTCTGGGGCAGCCAGGCTCGTTCATGCTGGTAAACGGCGACCAGCGCACCGACCAATGGGAGCTCGATATCACGGGCGTCAATAGGGCCAGCCAAGCCCTGGAGCCTGCGACGGCAGGACTCTTGGGGATGGGTCTGGCTTTGTTAGTCGGGGCCGGCGTCTGGCGAAGGCGGCAAAGCTCTTGGCTCCTGGCGACGGCGGTGCTTTTCGTGCTCCCGTTTTCCAGTTTCGCCGCCACGACCAGCGTGGCCGCGGATACCTATATCAGTGCCACAAACCCCACGCTAAACATTCGGTACGCTCAGCGTGCTCAATGTGGGCGGTGGAAACTCAGCGCTGATTGAAGTGAATTTGTCCAGCTTGCCGTTCCCGCTGGGGTCTGTCAACGTTCAGAAAGCCACGCTTACGGTGTTTGTCGACAAGACGCTGGTCGCTGGAGGTCTGGATATTTCACAGGTGTACGATCCATGGTCTGAGACGACCGTCACATACAACAGCAATCTCGCAGTCGGCGCGCCCTTTCAGAGCAATGTGCCGGTCGGCGCGACTGACAGCTACGTAATCTTCGACATCACGGCCCTGATGGCGCAATGGGTCATCGGTGCGGCGCCGAATTACGGCGTGGAGATTACAGCGGCGGTTGCGCAACCCAACACGCTGGTGGTCCTGGACAGCAAAAAAAATACGGCGACCAGCCACGCCGCGTTCGTGGATGTGACGGTCGTTTCGGTCGGGCCGCAAGGGCCGGCAGGGCCGCAAGGAGCGCAAGGTCCAACGGGACAGCAAGGGCCACAAGGTCCGCAGGGAGCCCAAGGCCCGCCAGGTCACCGGGAAGAACCTGCGGCTGTGTCCTGGATGTGGCATCGGCACCATGATCCGCAGGGAACTCGCGCCGGTCAGTCTCCGGCTGGACAGCTCATGACGCATCCCCGCGCAGTGACTCTCGGGCCGACGCGCTGCTCTCGCGGCAGCTGATGCTGGAGGTGTGCGTCCTCGCCCGCCAGCAGCTCTACGCGCCAATTTCGGAGCCCACTGTTGCAAGCCGCACGCCTCATTCCAGCCTCTTCTCTCGATCGCCACGGGCTATTCCCGCCATCCTCTCGCCGCCCGCCCTACTCCTTGGTCCCTGCCATCTCCCTCGCCACCAAGCAAACCCCAATTAAACCGGCACTGGCCTGCGGTTTAGTTCACCGGCCGGTTTCATCAGCTTGCGATCCGATCATAAGCCCGCCGGTGCCACTCTGGCACACCGCAAGCCAAAAAAACATCTGTCATTCACGCCGCGAGCCAAATTGTTTTCGCCCTGTTTTCAATAATTTGGGACAAACGGCTGCACTATTCTGCAAGCTCCCGCTCTAAGGTTAAGGCGAAAGAGAGAGTTTCGGTCCGCTGTTCTCCTGCCAGGACAACCAAACATCCAGCCAGAAAATCCCCGCTCCTTTGAGGAGCTTCACTGCTTCAACGCCGGACTCTCTCTTTCCTTACACCGCCAGTTTCCAAGGCGAACGGTATTCTCTCGTCAGGTAGCTTCGCGCCGCATCCTGCGCCACGGTCGATCCGCGCTCGTCCCAATCCAGCCGCATCCGGCTGCGCAGCGCCACGTTGCCCAGCAGGCACGTCGATGTGGACCGAAAGCACTTTTCGATGTCGCTCGCCGGCCGCTGCCGCGTGCGCACGCATTCCAGGAAATTGGCCCAGTGGTTTGCGTTGCCGCTCGAAGTGGACTTAACGTCCTTGTGCCGGCCGCCTTTACCCTCCGGTATCGCGCGGTAACCTTGGCGATCCACATACAGAGTCGCCTCGCTCCCGTGGAACAGAATCCCGCCGCCTTTTTTGAACATCGATTGCCCATTGGCGTTGCGGTTCTCGTAAGTGGCCACGAAACCGGGATACTCGTAAGTCACTTGCAAAGTATCGGGCGTCTCCCGGTTATCGGTAAACCAGAACTTGCCGCCCATGCTGGCGATGGAGCGTGGCATGGCCTCGTCGAACGCCATCTGCACGATGTCCAGCCAATGCACGCCCCAGTCCGTCATCATGCCGCCCGCGTAATCCCAGAACCAGCGGAAAAACGAGAAATTGCGGGGATCCACGCCAAAACGGTTGCGGTTGAACGGCCGCATCGGCGCCGGGCCCAGCCACATATCCCAATCCAGGCCCGGCGGCGGATCGCTGTCCGGCGGATTGCCGATGCCTTCGACCGGTAAATTACCGTAGTTCCACGTGCGCACAAACGTGACTTTGCCCAGTTCGCCGCGCCGCACCATGTCGCAGGCTTGCTGAAAATGCACCGCCGACCGCTGCATGGTTCCCGCCTGTACCACGCGGTTGTACTTGCGCGCGGCTTCCACCATGGTGCGCCCTTCTTCCACCGCCACGCACACGGGCTTCTCCACGTACACATCCTTGCCAGCCTTGCATGCCTCCACCGTCATGTAGGCGTGCCAGTGATCCGGCGTCGAGATATTCACGATATCGATGGATTTGTCCGCCAGGATCTCGCGAAAATCGTGCACCGCCCGCGGACTGTGTCCTTTTCCCCCGGCCTTCGCCATGGCCTCGTCCAGGTGCGGCTGGTAGACGTCGCAGACCGCCACTACCTGCAGGTTGGGCTGGCCCATGGCATACTCCAGATTGCTTGTGCCCATGCGCCCCATGCCGATGAACGCGGCGTTCACGCGATCGTTAGCGCCCTTGACGTTGCCGGTGAAAAGGGACGTGGTCAGCGCCACTCCCGCCGATTTGAGAAATTCCCTGCGCCCCGCCTTCGGTTCTTCCATGCGGTGGATTCTACCACCCCGCGGAGTACCCGCCCTGTAGAGCTTTTCAACAAAACCGCCGCGCCGGATATTTTCGAAATTTCCTCCGAAAATACTGGATAAAAAGATCTTAAAGAGTTACATTGGAGCCTTACAGGCAGCATCCCTGGCGGCGAGTCCCCTACCGCCGCCATACCCTCTGAGTGCAAGGCCCCGGCTTCCCAGCGGGGGCCTTTTAATTTTGGGCTGCGCTTATCTAGTAGATTCCCGGCCCGTGCGGCCTCCCGTCAACCTTAACAGTGCATGCGGGGCGCCGTCGAAAACATCCCGTGGGGCCGGACCATCGTTTTTCTTGCTGAACGGTACGGTTTGCGCTGAGGCTGGGCTGGCAATCGAATAAGCCGGCCGCTACCGGTGCGGTAGGGCTGGCGGTTGCGGCGCCTTCCGGTGCAGGAAGCCATTCGAAAAAAATCTCTGGTGAATGTCCGGCCAGAATTCCGCCGCGACGTTGCCGAGCGCCCATCCAGCCACGCTGGTACCTACGCGCGTCGCCATAACCGTTCCGGTCCGGCTGACGGAAGGATAGTACAGATTCGAGGCACCGATGCCCAGCGCCATTCCGAAAACGCCGGCAGCGTTGAACGTCGACCGGCCGGAATCCTGGCGGGCCACGGCGATGCGGCTCAGCGAATATGCGATGCGCGGCAGAAACCGGGACCGGGGCCCTCTGCGGAAATATCTGGGATCCTGGTGCAGAGCGCAGGCGAGTATGGCGTCGCTAAAGAGGTTCTGAAAGGTAAAATCGCCCTCCGCCGCGCTGAATCGTTTAGCGTAAGCTACGCCGCCCTCGCCATACTTGGGAGTCTGGTTGTCCGCTTGCGAAAGGCCTGCGCTAAGCGCCGCGGCGGCGATGTTGAACGGATCTTTGGTCTCGTCCAGAAGGAAGAGCCATTTCTGCTTCGGCGTGAGAGGCGGCGTCTCAGGAGTTGCATTGTTAACCGTTTGATAGTTGGGGATGACGCCCAGGATGCGGTCGTGGTTCAGCCCGTCGGAAGACTCCGCGGACGATTGGGCGGATGTCTGCGCTCGGGCACCAACGCTGGCCAGCAGGCAGACTGCGACGCCGGGCACCGCGATGCGCGCGAGGAGGCTCACAACACCGGAGGCGCGCCACCCTGAAAGAAGGTTACACGGGGCTACGGGTCCAGGTCGCGCCGCAAGTCAGTCGAGCGGCGCACGTCGGCACTCGTACAGCGATACACAATCGCCGAATCGAATATCGTTGCATTGCAGTACTCCATTTCGGGATCGTCAATCGCGGGCCGCAGCTTCGTGGTCTGCTGCCGGGTGTGCGCGTCCGCGGCGCCTGCCTCGAGCGCGCGCTCTACGGCATACTCGCTCATATCGTACGTGCCGGCAGAGACGCGACCAGGGGCGCGCGCGGACGGGGCCTCCGCTCCACCAAGCCGTTCTGGCTAGTTCGGAAGCCGATACGCCTCGTCCAACAACTCCACCACGTGTACCACGCGCTGCCCTTTGCCATGCAAGTTCACACCCGCCCGCAGTTGCAGGATGCAGCCCGGATTGGCAGTCGCAATCACATCCGCGCCGGTGCGGTTCACGTCTTTCATCTTTCCTTCCAGAATCTGCATGGACATTTCGTTTTGCACCACGTTATAGATGCCCGCGCTACCGCAGCACAAATCGGAAAGCGGCATCTCGCGGAACGTCAGGCCGGGCACGGCTTCCAAGAGTTTGCGCGGCGCGGTGCGAATGCGTTGGCCGTGCGCCAGGTGGCAAGAATCCTGATAAGTCACCGTGACGTGCAGCGGCTGCATCTCCCGGTTCAACTCGATGGAAGCCAGGAACTCGGTGACATCCTGCATGCGGCCCGAAAACTCGCGGGCCTGCGCGGCGTATCCCGGATCGGCTTCGAGCAGCTCTCCGTACTCTTTCAACGTGGAGCCGCACCCCGCCGCATTGGTGACGATTGCGTCGTAACCGCCATACGACAGCGCGTCGATATTGCGCCGCGCGAGGCCGCGGGCCTGGTCGCGCAAACCCGCATGCACGTGCAGAGCCCCACAGCATCCTTGACTGCCGGGCACCACCACTTCGCAGCCATTCTTCTGCAACACGCGGACGGTGGCCTCATTCAATCGGGCGAAGCAAACGTTGGCGATGCATCCCGCCATCAACGCCACCCGGTAACGCCGCCGGCCTTCGGCGGGAAACGTCTTGCCGATTTTGCCGAAGAAAAACGGCGGTTCGGCGGGTGGCGTAAGCTGTTCCAAATCCCCCAGTTTCTCCAGCAGTTTCAAAAAGCCCAACGCGCGGACCAGCTTCTGCAAACCGCTGCCCTGATAAAGATAGAGCAGTGTGCCCAGCACAGTCATCATGGCGGGCGACGGCAGCACGTATCCGAAGACGAAGCGCCGCATCCAGCGCGCCGGCCGCGACCGCGCGGCGGCGCCTTCGATTTCCGCGCGCGCGGCTTCCACCAGCCGGCCGTATTGGACGCCGGACGGGCACGCACTCTCGCAGCCGCGGCAGGCCAGGCACAACTCGATATGCTCGATGTACGAAGGGCCGATGGGCGCGCCCGTGGCTACTTGCGCCATTTGGTAGATACGGCCGCGGGGCGAATCCATCTCCACGCCGAGCACGCGATACGTGGGGCAGGCATTCAGGCACAGGCCGCAATGCACGCAGCGGTCCAGGTCCGCCTGGCGGGGCTTGTCGCTCGCGATTTCAAATACGGCGGTAGAGTCGGCCACGATTGAGTAAGAGTTGCGGATCGAACATGTATTTGATCCGTTTCATGAGTTCCAGATCCTGCCCCGGCGCGGGCCAGAGGTCCATTTCCTGTTTGCGGTTCTCGGGGGCAAATTCGACGACGGTCTCGCCATGCTCCCGCGCGGTTTCCGCGGCGAACACGGCCGCTTCACCGAAGTGCTTGAAATATGCATAGCAGACACCCGATGCCGCGCGCGCGATAGCCGGTCCCGGAATCGACTGCATCACTGCCCTCAATTCTTTCAGGGTACATGACACGCGCACCACCGCGCCATCTTTATGGGCATCCAGATAGCGCGGCGTGAAATCCTGGATCGCGCTCCAGAATACGGGATCCTCATCCGCGGGAACCGCCTGGGCGCCCAAGGCGGCTAGTTCCCGTTCATAGCGGGCTATGGCCGCCGCATTGCCGCCTGCCCGCACTGCCAGTATATAGGCCGGCTTCTTGGCTTCCGCGGTGGCCGCTACAGCAGGCGGATTCAGCAAATCGATAGCCGCCGGATCTAGCGGACTCTGCAAAATGGCGTCTCGCGCAGCCACGCTTTCCTCCAGACCGGCGAACGAAAACCGGAACGTCCGCTCGCAAGGAGGCACCGGAATCACTTTGAAGTTCACCACCGCGATGGCCGCCAGCGTCCCGAAAGATCCGATCATCAACTTCCCCATATCCAGCCCGGCGACGTTCTTCACCACCATGCCGCCCGATTCGACTAGTTTGCCTTCCAGCGTGGCGAACTGCATCCCAATCACCAGGTCGCGTGCCGTGCCATACAGCCGGCGGCGCGGCCCGCTGCAGTTGCATGCCACAACGCCGCCAACGCTGGCTGTATCGGCGAAAGGCGGATCCAGTGGAATCATCTGACGCTGTTCGGCCAGCAGGCGCCGCAACTCGCCATATGAGATGCCTGCCTCCACGCTGATGGTCAAATCGCGCGGCTCGTATTTGCGGACCCGGCGCATGGCGGATGTGGAGATCGTCATATTCGACGGCGCCGCCGGGCCGCCCATCTTCCGCTTGGAGAAATAGCCGCCCAACTCGACGGTCTGGCTCCGGGTGGACGCCCACCGCATGGCCTCTGCCAGTTCCGCGGGACTCTGCGGCCGCACGACGTCAGTAAAATAATCCGCCATGCGGGTAGAAAGCCAGGTGTTGCAAAACGTATTGCAGAACGGTGAACACGATCGACCCGAGGAACGCCGGCAGAAAACCTCTGATAGCGAATCCGGGTACGAAGACGGAAGCCAGTTTCAGAAGGAATGCGTTCAGGATGAGCCAAAACAGGCCTAGCGTGAGGATGGTCAAAGGAAGCGTAATGAGTTTCAACGGCCATCCGACCAACGTATTCACGATGGCGATGACCACCGTGGCGACCAACGCGGTGCCATAGTTGCGGACTTCAATGCCCCCAATCATGCGCGGCAAGAGCCATAAGGCCAGCGCGCTGAGCATCCAGTTTATGAGCAGGTGCACAAAGGGTCCCCCGGAGATCCATAATAAGCCAATGGCCCGACTCTTTGCCGGTACGTCCGGTTTTGCCTACGCCCAATGGAAGCCGCGGTTCTATCCCGCGAAGCTACCCGCCAACAAATTCCTGGAACATTACGCCCAGCGGCTGAACTCGGTGGAGATCAACTACACGTTTCGCCGCATGCCGTCCGCCGCTACGCTCGAAAACTGGGTGGCCGCCACGCCGCCGGGATTCGTGTTCGCCTTGAAGGGGCACATGCGCATCACACACATCATGCGCCTGAAGAATGCGGCCGAAGCCACCGGCGTCTTCCTGCGCAGCATCGATCCATTGCGCGCCGCGCGGCGGCTGGGCCCGATACTGTTCCAGCTTCCACCGCAAATGAAGTGCGACATGGAGGTGCTGCGCGCATTTGTCGAGATCCTGCCGGAAGATTTGCGTTACGCCTTCGAATTCCGGCACGCGTCTTGGCTGGCGGACGATGTATATCGCCTGCTGGAGGGGCGAAACATCTCGTTGTGCGTAGCCGAGTCGCGGAAGTTCGAGGTGCCCGAAGTGATCACAGCGGATTTTGTCTACTACCGGCTGCGAAAACCCGACTACACGGCGGAGGATCTCGAGGCCATCGCCGGGCGTGCGCGGGAGTTGCTGGTGCAAGGCAAGGACTTGTTTCTGATGTTCAAGCACGAAGAGACGCCGGATGGGGCGCTGCGTGCGGAGCAGGTGTTGCGGAAAGTAGCCGGGTGAGGATCGCAGGCCCGAGCATGTTGCCGCCCCCACCCAATAAGCGGATGGCCGTGACGTTAGAATGAACATAGGGAAGTATTCTTGCACACTCCGTTCGATCTGCTCGCCGTATTCATCGTCATCCTCACGCAGTGGCACATGCGCCGGCAATTTCTGGCAGCCGCGGGACGCAGACTCTCCGCGCGCGCGGCGGTCGCCGTGTATTGGGCGGTGACGGCCTTCTACGCCCTGATGGCCGCGGCATTCGCGCTGGGCTTCGCGTTTCTGGCGAGCCGCCTGGTGCGCCGCTTCCACCTCCCTGCCAGCCCCGCGCAAATAGCCGGGGCAGTGGCCGAGATCTGGCTCTTTGGCACCACTGCCGGATACCTGGCCTATCGCGCCGTGCGATTTGTTGCGGAGCGGTTCTGGGGCCCTACCTTCGATCCTTCGCGCCGCCGGCTGCTCAACGCCACCGGAACCGCGCTGTTGGCCGCGCCCTTCGCTGTCGTGGGTTATGGCGCGTTCATCGAGCGGCTGGACTTCCATGTGCGGGAAGTGGAGATCCCGGTTCCCAATCTACCCGATGGGCTGCATGGACTGCGCCTCCTGCACTTGAGCGACATCCATCTGAGCGCTTTTCTGAGTGAGAGGGAACTGGCTCGCGTGATCGATAGCGCCAACGAATTGCGCCCGCACCTGGCGCTGGTCACGGGCGACCTGATCACCGCGGCCGGCGATCCACTGGATGCTTGTCTGCGCCAAATCGCGCGCTTGCGCGCGGACGCCGGCATTCTGGGATGCATGGGGAATCACGAGGACTACGCCATGGTCGAGGACTTAACGGAAAGGGAGGGGGCGCGGCTGGGCATTCCGTTCTTGCGCGGACGAGCGCTGCCTCTGCGCTTTGGCGGCGCGGTATTGAATATGGCTGGCGTCGATTACCAGCGATCCGGCCGGGATTATCTGCGCGGCGCCGAGCGCTTGGTGCTGCCTGGCGCCTACAACCTGCTGTTGTCGCACAATCCCGACGTTTTTCCTGTGGCCGTTGAGAAGGGTTACGATCTGACGCTGGCGGGCCACACGCACGGGGGCCAGGTGACGGTGGAAATCCTGCACCAGCCCATCAATGCGGCGCGGTTCTTTACGCCGTTCGTTTACGGACTGTATCGGCAGGGCGCGGCCGCGGAATATGTCACGCGCGGCATAGGCACCATTGGCATTCCCGCGCGTATCGGCGCGCCTCCCGAGATAGCGCTGCTGCGCTTGAGAAAGGCATAAGCGGCGGCGTGCGATACTTGATCCTGAGCGATATTCACGCCAACTGGGAAGGCCTGCAGGCGGCGTTGGAGCATGCCGCCGGCAAGTACGACCAGGTGCTCTGCTGCGGCGACCTGATCGGTTACGGCGCGGATCCCAATGCGGTGACCGAGTGGGTGCGCGCGCACGCGTCGGCTGTGGTGCGGGGCAATCACGACAAGGCTTCCGTTGGGCTTGACGACCTGGAGTGGTTCAATCCGGTGGCGCGCGCCGCGGCGGTTTGGACCCAGCGCGAGCTGACGCCCGAGAATGCCGGCTATATCCGCAATCTACCCAGGGGACCGCTGTCGTTCGACGGTTTCCAGATGGTGCACGGCTCACCGCTGGATGAAGACGAATACATTTTGAGTGTGGCCGACGCCGGATTAGTCTTCGGCTATCTGGAGACGCCGCTGACGTTTTTCGGGCACACGCACTTGCAGGGCGGGTTCATCTGGAACCATGCGCGCGTGGAGACCATCGAGAAGACGCCGGCGGCCGACGACCGCCAGACGCTGGAATTGGATTCGGACTGCGCTTACATGATCAATCCCGGCTCGGTGGGCCAGCCCAGGGACGGCGATCCGCGCGCGGCCTATGTCCTGTACAACCCGGACGAGAGTTTTCTGATCTACTACCGGCTGCCGTACGATGTGGGGAAGGCGCAGCAGAAAATCCGGCGCGCGGGCCTTCCGCCGTTGTTAGCCGACCGGCTGGCTGCGGGGCGGTGAGGGTGTGGAGCAGGTTGCTTTGTGGGGAAGCACCACTTACCGACGTGCGCGTTGATGCGCGGGTCCTGGAGGACCCGCGCAGACCTGGAGGTCCGCCCTACAACCCAGCATTAGCCCCCCGCCCCGTGGCTGGTCTCGCCGTCCGTTTCCAAAATCTCCCGCACCTTACTGGACAGGGCGGCCGGCGTGAAGGGCTTCTGGATGAAACCGGATGCGCCGGCGGGCGGGCCGTCGGCCTGGTCCGTGTAACCGGACATGTAGAGCACCTTCATCGCTGGACGGCGCTCGGCCAGGCTGGCGGCCAATTCGCGGCCGCCTTCTTTAGGCATCACCACATCGGAGATCAGCAGATGAATGGGGCCTTTGTAGGCGCCGGCGATCCGCCGGGCTTCCACGGCGCTGGGCGCGTCCAGAACCTTATAGCCTTCGCGCCGCAACGTGTCGCGCACCAGGTTGCGCACCTGTTCCTCATCCTCCACGAGCAGGATCGTCTCGGTACCGCGTGCCGCCTTCGCCAGGGGAGCTTCCGTTTCGGCCGCGGCGGGCTGGTCGACACGCGGCAGGTACACCTTCACGGAGGTGCCCGTGCCTGGCTCGCTGTATACCTCCATGCAGCCGCCACTCTGCTTGACGACGCTGAACACCGTCGTCATCCCAAGCCCGGTACCCTGGCCTTGGGCTTTGGTAGTGAAGAAGGGTTCAAAGAGATGCGCGCGCGTTTCAGCGTCCATCCCCGAACCGTTGTCGCCGACCGTCAACGCCACGTATTTGCCCGGCTTCATAGCGGCGTTGGCGAAGGCGTAATGTGCGGCAAGCTCCACGGCGCTGGTTTCGATCGTCAGTGCGCCGCCGTTCGGCATGGCGTCCCGCGCGTTCACTGCCAGGTTCATGACCACCTGCTCGATCTGCCCGGGATCGGCGTGGATCTGGCCAATTTCCCGGCCCGGAGCGAAACGCAACTCGATGTCCTCGCCGATCAGCCGCCGTAGCATAGCCTCCATCCCCGTGAGCAGTTGGTTGAGATTCAGAAGCTTCGGCTGCAACACTTGCCGGCGGCTGTGCGACAGCAACTGGCGGGTTAGTGTAGCGGCACGCTCTCCGGCCTTCATGATCTGCTCCACCGCGCTATGGTTCGGATCTGCCTCGGGGATGGCGTTCAGCAGGATATGGCTATAGCCGTTGATGATCGTCAGCAGGTTGTTGAAGTCGTGCGCGATCCCGCCAGCCAGCATGCCGACCGCCTCCATCTTGGCCGCCTGCCGGAGTTGTTCTTCGAGCAGTTTACGTTGCGTAATATCCTGCAGCACCGAGAGCACGGCCGGCCGGCCGCCGTACGAAATGGTGTGCGAAGCGACCTCCACATCGATCAGACGGCCGTCCTTGAGCCGATGACGCCACTGGCCGGACAAAGCCAGGCCCCTAGCCCTGGCAACCGAGTCTTTCAAGCGCGCCACGTCCTCGGGTGGACGAATGTCCGCGATGGTCATGCTCAGGAATTCTTCGCGGCTATAGCCATAATGGGCCAAAGCTGCATGATTCGCCTCCATAAAGCACAAGGTTTCCCGGTCGAACACCCACATTGGCAAGGGGTTGTCCTCGAACAACAGCCGGAATTTCGCGTCCTTTTGCTTCAAGAGATCTTTCGCGGGCATTGGTCTTACCTAAGCGGAGAATTCACTCGATTAGCATAATCAACTACAGTTCAAGGTTACAACGCAGTTAACTACTAGTCAGTGACATATCATACAACAAGTCCGGCACGGCGCAGGCTCTCAAACATATCCAGTGTTTCCCGTATGCCGGCTTCGAGAGATGTCTGCGGAATTCCTGTCACATGCGCACGCAGTTGGGCTCCGTCCATGCGGTACGCGACAGGCACCCGCGGGCCTTCCGCGGCGATCAGCCGGGAAGCTCCAGGGCGCAGACTCTCCAGCATCCCGATCAACTCATCCATGTCGACGACAGTCCCTTCAAGATTGAACGCATGCGCGCCCTCCAGTGGTGCGAGAGCGCAGCGTACGAAGCTCTCCGCAACATCGGCGGCGTATTGCAGATCCATGCGGCCGGTCAGCCGGATGCGAAATGGTTGGCCCAGGGCCACGGCGCGCATGGCCAACGTCGGGTCGGCGGTAAGTCCGCGGTCCCGGCCCACGCCGTAGACAGTCCACGGCCGCAGGCCCACGCTTGAAATGCCGCTGTTGAGATAGAACACGCGTGCATTGCCCTCATTGGCTTGTTTGAAGACTCCGTAGTGCGTGGAAGGTTTCAGCGGATCTTCCTCGGTGAGTTTGCCGCCGCCGTAAGCCTCCTCGGGCCCCCACACCGCCGAGGAACTGGCATAGACTATCCGCACCGCGCGTCCGGCGTCGCGCGCCGCTTCGAATACATTCAGTGTGCCGATGACGTTGACCATTCCGCCCTCGGCAGGCTGCGCCTGGCAGAAGGGCATCAACACAGCCGCCAGGTGCACGATGTGCGTGATGCCGCCGTCCTTCACCAAGGCCTTCAAGCGCGCGCCGTCTTCGATGCGGCCGGTCTCTACCGCGGCTTTTCGGATCTGCGCGGCCGGCGCAATCAGCGAGAGACGCGCGGGTGTAGGGTCCGCATCGTATATCAGCACGTCCAAGCCGCGATCAAGCAGGTTCTTCACCACCCACGCGCCGATACAGCCTTGCGCGCCAGTTACCAGGATTCGCATGTAGTCCTTTCCGCCCTACAAGCAGCGCGTCCAGTGGGACCGCGCGGACCCAGGGGGGTCCGCTCCACGAATTTGCTACTCTACTCGCTTATGAGAATCACGCATGTTAGCACGGCGGTCATGGAGTCGAACTTCGACTGGACCATCGTCAAGCTGGAAACCGACGAACACATCACCGGCTATGGCGAGGCATTCCTGGGACCGGGACTAACCGCTGTCATCCGGGAATTCGGCGAAATTCTAAAGGGCGAAGACCCCGCTTCCATCGATCGCGTGCTCCGGCGCATGCGTGCCAGTTGTGTGCATGCTTCGCCGGGCCTGGCATTTCACGCCATTAATGGCGTCGAAACGGCTCTGCTGGACGCCATCGGCAAGCGCTACAAGCTGCCCATCTGGCAGATACTCGGCGGAAAGTATCGCGACCGCGTGCGCATCTACGCGGATTGCCACGCGGGCGAGGCGCTCGAGAGCATTACGCCGCTGCTGGCGCCCCGCGATCCGCAATGGATGCGGACCTCGGGAGATGCCGAGCGCCAGAGCCTGGTCAGTCTGAAGCATCACGGTTGGGACGCCTCGGGCATTGAGCGCCTCACGCCGGAAGCCTATGGCCGCCGCGCTCGAGAGATGGCGGAGCGCGGTTTTCGCATCCTGAAGTTCGATGTGGATGTACCCACGCCGTACGAGACCGACGAGTACAACCGCGATCTGAGCGAGCGGGAAATCGAGCATGCGGCGGCGCTGGTGGCGGGCGCGCGTGAAGCGGTGGGCGCGGACGTCGGGCTGGCCATCGATTGTCACTGGAACTACGGCGTGCAGGCGGCCATCGGCCTGGCGCGGGCACTCGAAGCGTACAAGCTGCTGTGGCTTGAAGATCCCACGCCGCCTGAGAACATCGCCGCTTTGGGGGTGGTGCAGCGCAATACCACCCTGCCGGTGGCCACCGGAGAAAACCACTATTTCCGCCTGGACTTCCAACGGCTGATCGTCGAAGCCGGCCTGCGCGTGCTCGCGCCCGACGTACAGAAGCTTGGGCTGTGGGAAGGCCGCAAGGTCGCCGACCTCGCGGACATGCACTATGTGAATCTGGCATGGCACAACATCAGCAGCCCTCTGGGCACCATGGCCGGAGTGCACCTGTGCGCCGCCACTCCCAATTTTCTGGCGCTGGAATGGCATGCCGCCAGCGTGCCGTTCTTCGACGCTTTGGTGAAGGGCGGGGAACGGCCGCTCATTCAAAACGGCCAGATCGAGGTGCCCAACTCGCCCGGCCTGGGCATCGCACTCGATGAAGAGGTGGCATACAAATACCGTAAGCCCGGCGAGACGTTCTTTGGCGACTAACTTGGCCGATTTAGCCCAGGCCGGAGTCGCGATCCCCGATTGTGGCGCGCACCAACTCGACCAGTTCCGGAACGACGGCATCCGGCAGTTGGTCGTGCGTTAAGCTCTCGCAAAGGGCCGCCAGATCGACCCATCGCGCGAGACGCCGCCAGTCGTGCGGCAACCGGCCGCCGGCACGCACGTAGCCGGCGGAGAAATGCGGCTCGGCCAGAGGCCGCGTGGCGCGCTCGTAGCGCAGGAAATTACCCAGATCGGCGAGCGGAGAACCGGAGACCGCAAACTCCCAGTCGAGCACCGCCGCCACATTCCAGCGCCCGCCGGCGGGGCGCGCCAGCAGGTTTCGCCTGCTGAAGTCGCCATGCACCAAGCTCGACACGCCGACCAAACTGGCGTACTGCGGCGACCGCGACCATACCAGTGCTTGCGTAAGATCGCGCAACTCGGTCGGCAAACGCCGCCGCAGATTATCCGACGCGAGACACAGGTCGACAAAACGCGGCATGGAATCGGCGCCTTCCAGGAGCGGCGACGCGACAGTCGGCCCCGGCGCCAGCCAGCCGGGCTTGGAAAACGTGAAGTGACCGATGGCGGCCAGTGTTTCGCCCGCCGCCTGTGCAGCTTGCGCGATGGCTTCCGCATCGCCGCTGCGTTTCAAATCGCGAAAGCTAATGCCTTCGACCCAACGCGTCAACGTAAAAGGAGGCAGATCCTCCCAGCCGCCCGGCTCTGCGTGGATCACCTCCGGTACGGGCACAGTGGCGCCCACCAGCCGCATCAGATCGATCTCTTTTTGGCACAGGGATGCGTCGTGCTCGTAGATGCGCAGCACCACCGGCCCGATTGGCAGGTCCAGGTAGAGCTTGAAATTCGAGTTGCGCAAACCGTCGGCGAGCGGCTCGCAGGCCAACACCCCGGAGCCCGGGAAAGCCGCGCGGACGATCTGCTCCAGGACCGGCGCGGCCAGGCTGCGGCGTGGTTCGGCGCGTATCCATCGGGCTTGCTCGGGCGCGCCGGGAATCACGCTGCCCGCGTGCGCCGACCCGCGCTAATCTCGGCTGCGGGGATCGGCGAAAAACCGGTCGAGATATCGGGCGGGATGGATCTGGCCGCATCGAGATCTCTAAGATCCGTCTCGCCGTTGGTGCGAAAGCTGGTGAGCTTCATATGGATCGGGCCCGGCCCACGAAATCGACATCGGCCCGAAGAATAAGGTAGCGTATCTGAAATGACCGCCTAAGGAACGACGACTATGGCAGCACGCGGAAGGACACGTTGCTCGGAATCGTGCCGCCGGGTGTTACCACCTTTACTTCTCCGCTGCTCGCGCCCACGGGGACCGTGGTGGTGATCTCGGCACCCGAAACCACTACAAAGACAGCCGCAGTGCCGTTGAAGCTGACGCTGGTGGCGCCGGTGAGATTGCTCCCCAGGATTTTGACCGCCGCTCCCACCTTCCCGGAGGGAGGCTGCAGTTTTACGAACGGGGCCAGACCGACGGACAGGTTGTAAACCGTACCGTAACCGTCGGTCCCGCCATCCCACGAGGCGCCGTAGAAATCCCCGTTGGTGGCCTCCACTACCCCCCCTTGGTGGATGGCGTTCGGACCCGCAAAACTGTGCAGCCTGGTGAATGTGCCACTCGGGGTGACTTCGAAGATGATGCCGGCGGCGTTGGTCCCGCCAGCGGACGTTGTCCCGTAGAAATTGCCGTTGGTGGCCTGGATCAGCGTTGCATCGGGGGATGCGCCGTCTGAGCACCCGGTTTGCGCGCAGAAGCTGTGTATCGTGGTCAGCGCGCCACCTGGGGTGATATAGAAAACTGTCCCGGAACCGTTGGCCCCGCCGCTCGCGGTTGTTCCATAGAAATCCCCATTGGTGTCCTGGACGAGACCCGCGGCGGGGGATTTGCCGTCCGTGCACCCGCTTTGCGCGCAGAAGCTGTAAAGCGTCGTCAGTGTCCCGCTCGTGGCGATCTCGAAGACCGTGCCCTCGTTGTTGGCCCCGCCCGCCGCCGTAGTCCCGTAGAACTCCCCATTGGCGGCCTGGAGCAGCCCCGCCTCGGGGTGCTGGCCATCCGTGCACGTCCCGCTCACCACTTGTTCGCAAAACTTGTATAGCGTGGTCAGGGCGCCACTGGGGGTGATTTTGAAGACCGTGCCCCCGTTATCGATCCCGCCATTCACGGTCGTCCCGTAAAGGTTGCCGTCGCTGCCCTGGGCCAGCCCGGCCCAGGGGGTTTGGCCATCCGTGCCGCTAAAGCTATGCAACGTGGTCAGCGCGCTCGCGGTGACTTGGAAGACCGTGCCAAGGCCGCTGGCCCCCCCTTCCGCCGTTGTCCCGTAAAAGTAGCCATTGGTGGCCTGGACCAGTCCGGCCAACGGGTACGCGCCGTCCGTGCACAAGCTATGGGAGCAGAAGTTGTAAAGCGTCAAAAGCGTGCCACCCGGGGTGATTTTGAAAACCGTGCCACAGCCAAGGACCGGGGTACAGTTGGCCCCGCCGCTCGACGTTGTCCCGTAGAGGTCCCCATTAGTGG
>DATNMW010000396.1:0-8526 GCA_035602155.1 Bryobacteraceae bacterium
AACCGCGGCGTGATGCTGTCCAACGAAGTCTTTCAGGAGTTCCTGACATGATCGATCTGCGCAGCGACACGGTCACCAAGCCCACGCCGGAGATGCGCCGGGCTATGCTGGAGGCCGAGGTGGGGGACGATGTTTATGGCGAAGACCCCACAGTAAGCCTGCTGGAGGCGCGCGCCGCCGCGATCGCCGGCAAAGAGGCAGCGCTGTTCGTCCCCACGGGTACCATGGGCAACACGATTGCGGTGAAGTTGCACACGCGCCATGGCGAAGAAGTTATCTGCGATGTGCGCGCGCACCTGCTCGAATACGAGCTTTCCATGCTGGCCTGGTTTTCCGGCTGCGTGGGGCGGCCCATTCAAACAAGCGACGGCGTCATGAGTTGGGAACAGATTGCGCGCGAAATTCGCCCGCTGGGGCCGCATCGCGCGCGCACTGCGTTGATCGAGATCGAGAATACCAACAATATCGCGGGAGGTACGGTTTATCCGCTGGCGCTCATTTACGAGATTTGCGACAAGGCGCACGATCGCGGCCTGAAAGTCCACATGGATGGCGCGCGCGTGTTCAACGCCGCCGAGGCTTTGGGCAAGCCGGTGCGCGAGATTGTAGCCAAGGTGGATACCGTGATGTTCTGTCTGTCGAAGGCGCTGGGCGCGCCAGTGGGTTCGATGCTGGCAGGTACGGCGGAGGATATCGCGCAAGCGCGCCTCTACCGCAAGCGCCTGGGCGGCGGCATGCGCCAGGCGGGCGTGCTGGCCGCGGCGGGTTTGATCGCGCTGGAAAACAGCCCGCGCCACTTGGGCGAAGACCATCGCAACGCCCGCCTGATGGCGCAAGGCCTGGCCGGCATTCCTGGGATCCGGATCGATCCGGCCAAGGTGCGGACAAATATTGTGGTGTTCGATGTGAGCGGCACCGGGCTGCCGCCGGCGGAGATTAGCGCGCGATTGAAGGCGCGCGGCGTGCTGATCGATCCGATCAACGCCACGGTGATGCGGCTGGTCACGCATTATGATGTGGACCGGGAGGGCTGCGAGATGGCCCTGGCCACGCTGGCGGAGGTGGCTGCGGGAGTGGGGACCGCGGCGGTTTGATCCGGCGTGGCATCGATCCCGTCAGTGCGCATCCACTCGAAGAATCCGGCGCAAGGGTGTTGGCGGCTTGAGCAACGGCAGATTTCTTGGGTCGCCGTGGTGGCCCCACAACTCACCAACCACTGAGCCATCTCCTCTAAATCCTCGGTGAAGCTTGAGCATACCCGGACCGGATGCGCATCCCGGTCTGGGGGTACGGCCACATAAATTTCCCTGGCACCGATATCAATTCCTGCCGCGTTACCTTCCAGTATGGGTCGATCTTCCAGGCACATCGCTTTCCTTTTTCGGCCCCGTTTGCCTGGGCCCGGGGCGATCTTCTCCGCGCCGGGCTTCTGGGAATGCTTTTTTGGCTTGGACATACCTGTTTATCCTTTCGGCTCAGGTAGAGGCCAAGTCGCGCAAATCAAGTACTCTTCTGAAGGGAATCAGCCTCGGATGCTGTCTCAGGCTGTAACGACTTGTATGGCGCACGGAACTTGGGACCACGCTTTCAGAGGGGTTTAACAGCACCACTGACGGATCGGCCTACTTCCACTACCTGTGCTCCTATCAGTTTGCCATGAACTCGAACCAAGTTCCTCTCCCGTATGGCCCCGCACTACGCGGGCCCTTCGCTTTCAGGCGGCTCTCACCCGCCTCCGCGCTGGTTACCTCGAAACACCAAGGACTTCCTTCGTCGCGCCGGCCGGACGGGGGATTCATTAACCTTGACGACACAAAGCGCGCCCTGACGGTCGCGACTCGGTAACGGCAGCGCGCAATGCCGGGTCTGTTATCCTGAAGATTCCTCTCCGCATGGCTACTATCTTTTCCTTTCAACCGTACCGCTATACCGCCAAGGCTGGCGCGCTCCAAGACCTGGTGACCCAGCCTTACGACAAAATCTCGCCGGAGATGCGGCAGCGCTATCTGCAATCGAGCCCATACAACCTGGTGCGCATTATCCTAGGCGAGCGCCGCGAATCCGATTCCGAGAGCGACAACGTTTACACACGCGCCGCGGTGCACCTGGAAGACTGGATCGCGCACGGTATCCTGGCGCGCGACCCTGAGCCGGCACTGTTCGCTTATTTCCAGGAGTTCAGCATGCCGGATAGCGGCGAGCGGCTGGTACGCAAGGGCTTCATCGGTCTCGGCGCCGTGGAGGAGTATTCTGCGGGGGTCGTTCACCGGCACGAACAGACGCTTTCCGGCCCCAAGAAGGACCGCCTGGAACTGCTGCGCCACGCGCACGCGCACTTCGGCCAACTCTTCATGCTTTACCCGGACGCCGCGGGCGAGATCGACCGGCTGCTGGACGAAGCCGCGCTGGCGCCGCCGACGGGCGAGGTCACCGACGAGTACGGTGCGCGCCATCAGTTTTGGAAGATCGCGGATGCCGGCCGCGTTGCGCAAATCCGGCACCTGATGTCGGATAAGAAGCTGCTCATCGCCGATGGACACCACCGCTACGAAACCGCGCTGGCTTTCCGCCGCGAGAATCCCAACCTCGCCGGCGCGGACCGCGTCATGATGACGTTCGTGAACATGCATTCCCCCGGACTGAAGATCCTGGCGACGCACCGGCTGGTAAGCGGCGTGGCGGGGTTCGACGCGGGTGAGTTCATCCGGCAGGTGGCCGCCGGCTTCGAGGTGGCGCAGATCGCCAGTGCGGAAGTGCTGCAGCGGGCCTGGACGGACTCACCGGGCCGCGCCATCGTCGGCGCAGCCATGGGTAGCCGGCTGTACCTCATCGAAGCGCGCGATTCAGCCGGGCACCTCGACGTGCGCGTGCTGCATGAGCGGCTGCTGCGCCTGCTGGGCATCGGGGACGAGGCGGTGCGCGACGAGAAGAATCTGCGCTACGTGCGTGGGCTGGATGCGGCGCTCGAAGCGGCTCGCAGCGGCGCCGCGCAGGTGGCTTTCCTGCTCAAGCCGATTTCGGTGGATGAAGTGGCGCGGATTTCGTTCGGCGGGGGCGTAATGCCGCAGAAGTCCACGGACTTTTACCCGAAGCTGCTGTCGGGACTGACCATTTATAAGCTGGATTGAGAAGTATTCGCATGAGTGCGAATACGGCACGCTGGGAGCGTGCGCCGCGTTACAAATTGCCGCGCCGCGCCTGCTCCCGCTCGAGCGCCTCGAACAGCGCCTTGAAGTTCCCCTTGCCGAAGCTACGGCTGCCCTTGCGCTGGATCACTTCGTAGAACAACGTCGGCCGGTCCTCCACGGGCTTGGTGAAAATCTGCAGCATGTATCCTTCGTCGTCGCGATCAACCAGAATGCCCAGGTCCTGCAGGCGCTCGATAGGTTCGTCAATCGCCCCCGTGCGCGCGGTCAGATCGTCATAGTAAGTCGACGGCACCCGCAGAAACTCGATCCCCCGGTCGCGCAGCCGGGTCACCGTATCGATGATGTCATCCGTAGCCATGGCGATATGCTGCACGCCCGGCCCATGATAGAAATCCAAATACTCTTCGATCTGCGATCTGCGCTTGCCTTCCGCCGGCTCGTTGATGGGAAACTTCACCCTGTCGTTGCCGTTGGCCATCACCTTGGACATCAAGGCCGAATATTCCGTACTGATGTCTTTATCGTCGAAGTGCTGATACAGGCGGAAGCCCATCACGTCGCGATAGAAGTCCACCCAGGTGTTCATCGCGCCCCAACCGACGTTGCCCACCATATGATCGATGTACTTCAGTCCCACCGGCCGCGCCACCGCATCGGCCTGCTCTATCGGCACGAACCCGGGCAGAAACACGCCGCGATAGTTGCGCCGCTCCACGAAAGAGTGGATCGTGTCGCCGTACGTGGCGATGGCCGATATACGCACTTCGCCATGCTCGTCGCGTAGCGTCTCCGGCTCGCGCACCTCCCCGGCGCCGCGACCCGTGGTCTCGCGGAAGGCCGAATCCGCGTCGTCCACCCACAGCGCGATATCCCGCACGCCGTCGCCGTGCAACTGCACGTGCTCGGCCACCGGATGGCCGGGCGTGAGCGCGGTGGTGAACACCAGCCGGATCTTGCCCTGCTCCACCAGCCACG
The DNA here is from genome assembly GCA_035602155.1 of Bryobacteraceae bacterium. Classification (GTDB taxonomy): domain Bacteria; phylum Acidobacteriota; class Terriglobia; order Bryobacterales; family Bryobacteraceae; genus Bog-159. The sequence goes on from DATNMW010000396.1 coordinate 4,125, forward strand.
ACGCACATTCGCGCGTTCCCGTCTCCGGCCCGCGATAAGCCGTCAACCGCATCCCGAACGCCGACCGGTAGAAGTAGGCCGCCTGCTTGGCGTTGCCCACATAGAACTCCACATAGTCCGTGCCGTTCAGCGGCAGAAAATCTTTCTGAATTTCCGTTGGCGATTCCGTTAATGTTTGCATAATTGGTCCTTTACCGCCTCCACACACCGTGCGTTCTCTTCATCGGTGCCCGTCGATATGCGCACGCATTGCGGCAATCCGAACGCCCCCAGCGGCCGCACGATCACGCCCTCCCGCAGCAGCGCTTCCGCCAGCGCGCGCGCTTCCTCCGCGCTGGCCAACGGCAGCATCACGAAGTTGGCGTCCGAAGGAACCACTTCCATCCCCATGCCGCGGAACGAATCCGTCAGCAGCCGCAGCCCGCGCGCGTTCAGTTCCAGCGACCGATGCAGGAATTCCTTGTCCGCCAGCGCGCCGATGCCCGCGGCCTGCGCCAGCGTGCTGGGCTCGAACGGCAGTTTCACCTTCAGCAGATTGGCGATCAGGTCTTCGTGCGCGAATCCGTAGCCGATGCGGATGCCCGCCAAACCGTAGATCTTCGAGAAAGTCCGCAGCGTGATCACGTTGTCGTACCGGTAATGCATCGAATCCGGATACCGCGGATTGTCTTTCGCGTATTCGAAATAGGCTTCGTCCAGAATGATCAGCACGCGCTCGGGCACGTGCCGATAGAAGCTGTCGAATTCGTGCCGGGTGAAGATAGTCCCGGTCGGGTTATTCGGATTCGCCAGGTAAACGATCTTGGTGTTTTCGGTGATCTGCCGGGCCAACGCGGGCAGATCGTAATGCCAGTCGCGATAGGGCACGGTGCGGTACGTGACGCCGCGCGACCGCGCCAGCACCTGGAAGCCGATAAAAGCTGCATCCGTAGTAAGCACCTCGTCATCATCACAAAGGAAGGTCCTGATGATGCCGGACATGATGCCCTCCGACCCGCTACCGGCAATTACGTTCTCCGGCTTAAGGTCGAACTTTTCGGCCAGCGTGCGGCGCAGGTCCAGGCCGCCGTTGGGATAGAGATTCAAGCCGCTCAACTGCCGCCGGATGGCTTCGACTGCCAACGGTGACGGCCCCAGGGGATTCTCGTTGGATGCCAGCTTCGAGACATTCGTCAACCCGTACTCGCGGCGCACTTCGTCGATGGAGCGGCCCGGCTCGTAAGGCCGCAGCGATTCGATATATGGCGGAACTAATGACATCGGCGAAATCTAAGCTGTCCCTTACCATAGTAATTCCAATGCCACACCCCGAGGGTCCGGCCACTTGACGCTTCCCGCCACTTTGCGCGCACTGCGTTACCGCAATTTCCAACTGTTCTTCGGCGGCCAGTTGATCTCGCTGATCGGCACCTGGATGCAGAACGTCGCCCAGGCTTGGCTGGTCTACAAGCTGACGGGGTCGTCGGTGCTGCTGGGGCTGGTCAGCTTTTCGAGCCAGATTCCGGTGTTCCTGATGTCTCCGCTGGGCGGCATCGTGGCCGATCGCTTCCGTCGCCGGCGGGTTGTGATCGGCACGCAGACGGCTGCCATGCTGCTAGCGCTCGTTTTGGCCGCCCTCACGCTTACGGGGGCGGTGCAGGTCTGGCACGTCGTGGTTCTGTCGGCGCTGCTGGGAGTCGTGAACGCTTTCGATATTCCCGCGCGGCAGGCGTTCTTCGTGGAGATGGTGGGCCGCGAAGATCTGATCAACGCCATCGCCCTGAACTCCTCGATGTTCAACGCCTCGCGCGTGATCGGCCCGGCAGTGGCGGGCATCCTGGTGGCTGCTGTGGGCGAAGGCTGGTGCTTCTTCGCCAACGGTGTAAGTTACATCGCGGTGATCGCGGGGCTGCTGCTCATGACGGTTGACGATCGCAAGCCGGTCAAGCGGCAGGCATCGCCGTTGGCCGACGTGATCGAAGGGTTCCGCTTCGTGATCGGTAGCCCACCCATTCATCACCTGCTGATCCTGCTGGGAATCTTGAGCGCAACCGGCATGCCCTTCGCCGTGCTGATGCCGATCTTCGCCGACCGGATTCTGCACGGCGGGGCGAAAGGGCTGGGCATCCTGATGGGCGCTTCGGGAGTCGGCGCGCTGGCCGGCGCTCTGCTGCTGGCGTCGCGCCAAACCGTTAAAGGGCTGGGGCGCTGGGTGGCGATCGCGGCGGGCTCGTTCGGCGCGTCGCTGATTGCGTTTGCGGTTTCGCGTTCGTTTTGGACCTCCTGCGCGCTGCTGCTGCCCGTGGGCTTTGCCATGATGGTGGAGATGGGATCGTCCAATACGTTGATCCAAACCATGTCGCCCGATCACTTGCGCGGGCGCGTGATGTCGGTCTATTCGATGATGTTCATGGGTATGGCGCCCCTCGGCGCGGTGCTCAGTGGCCTGACCGCCGCACGCTGGGGAGCGCCTGCCACGATCACCGGCGGTGGCGTCATCTGCATGGCGGCGGCCGTCGTCTTCGGCTGGCGCTGGCCAGGCTTGCGGGCCGAAGCGCGCCGGCTGGTCGCGGCGGCACAGCCGCAGCAGGCACTAAAACAGGTTTGAAGTGGCATGATTCTGCCCCGTAGTTTCTATGCGCGCCCCACCATCGAGGTTGCCCGCGGCCTGCTCGGCAAGCTTGTGGTGCACGGCGAAACGTCCGGCAAAATCGTGGAAACCGAGGCCTACCTCGGCGGCGACGATCTGGCCGCGCATTCCGCGCGCGGCATTACGCAGCGCACGCGCGTCATCTTCGGACCGCCGGGCCACGCCTACGTATATTTCATCTACGGCATGTACGAGTGCCTGAATCTGGTGGCCGAGCCGGATGGCCAACCCGGGTGCGTGCTCATCCGCGCCCTCGAGCCCGTCGGCGGAATTGAGACGATGCAGCAGCGCCGCCCTTCCGCGCACACACTCCGCGATCTGACATCCGGACCGGGACGTCTGACATTGGCGTTGGGCATCAGCCGCGCGCAGAATGGCGTGGATGTGACGCGCGGCAACCTCACCGTGCACACTTCCCGCACGCCGCACGACGAACCATTCGAAATCGAGGTCACGCCGCGCATCGGCATCCGCCACTGCGCCGACTGGCCGCTGCGGTATGCGATCAAAGGCAATCCGTTCGTTACCGCTATGCGTGTTCCCAGGGGTTGATCAGCGGCACGCCGGAGGGTTCGAAATCCGCCGTATTCCGGGTCATGAGATACAGGCCGTGCCGCCGGGCAGCCGCCGCGATCAGGCCGTCGCTGGCGGGAATCGTCCGGCCCGCTTGCTGCGCCGTGGCCGTGAGTTCGCCCCACATGCGGCTGGTTTCCAGATCGATGGGCAGAAGCCGGTCTTTATAGTGGCGTTCCAGCGTCTGCAACCAACTCTGCAGGAGGCGCTTCTTCTGCCCGTCTTTCAGCAGCGCCACGCCCTTAGCGATCTCGCCGATAGAGATCACGCTGACGAACAAATCCTCGCTATCGAGTTCCTGGATGGCGCGCGCCACGCCCGCGTTCGGCTGGGGAAGGCGCAGTTCGGACAAGGCGCAGGTGTCCAGCAGCACTCTCACAGCTTCAGGTCCCGCATGGGAGAACGGTCGCGCGTCAGGTCAACCCCCTCCAGGCTGGGTCCCTTAGCGGTGAGAAACTCTTTGAAACTCAGGCGCTTGCCGGTCAGCTTCTCGTATTCCCGGCAAGACACGATGACCACCGCATCGTTGCGCCGGCGCACGAACTGGGGGCCTTCCGCAAGAGCCCGATTGACGACTTCGCTTAAGCGATTCTTGGCTTCCGCAAGCTGCCATTCCATAGACATCCTCCTATCTAGCTAATCTAGCTAGATTATGGCACAGAAAGTGGCGCTCCGCAAGGCCCAGCCCTTGGAGATGTAGTGCTGCAAACGTTCGGCCGCACAAAAGCAGACACTCGCCCGCACAATGACGGAATTAAATGGCCAATCGAAACGGGGAAGGTGCTGGCAGAACTATGGCGGGCTGCTCTCGGATGGAGGCCGTTTCGGCCCTGGAATCAGTAACCTACCCAGGTTATGAGGCGCGTTTCTACGTCGCCGGTCCCTCCAAGACCGTGTTTATGACCAGGGAGCCCACGGCGTAGCAGCATCCCCCGTGCATCCGCTGTTTCACCTTGCCCATGCAGTCCGGTAGGGCCTGCGTTTCCGCGTCCGTCTGCGGGATCAGCAGCTTCAGCGTGAAGCTCTCGCAATGCGCCGTCTCGAAGACCCAAACCAGGTAGCCGCGCATGGCTCAGTGCGTCGCCAGCGGCCCCTGCCGTACCTGGGTGGCCACCAGCCGCACGTCCCGATTCTGCACCGCGTCATTGAGCATGCCGGCGAACTCCTCTATCCCGGACGCCCCGACGATATGCCCTTGCA
>DATNMW010000397.1:0-2815 GCA_035602155.1 Bryobacteraceae bacterium
TGGCAGGGCGACGCGAATTCGGTCTGCCTGCGTAGTTTCGCTTTGTGCGAATCGCCACCCGCCGTGCTGAATGTGACCGGGCCGGAGACGCTTTCGGTGCGCGAGATTGCGCGGCGCTTCGGGCAACTGTTCGGCCGCGAACCCGTATTCGAAGGCCGCGAGGCGGACACCGCGATGCTGAACAATGCGTCGCGCTGCCATCGAATGTTCGGCGATCCGCTGGTGAACGGCGAGACCGTCATCGAATGGACGGCGGAATGGATTCGCCGCGGCGGAAGGGATTGGGATAAGCCTACGCATTTTGAAACCAGAGACGGAAAGTTCTAAGTCCACCGCCGCGGTGGAGGTCCTACGCGTTGGGGTGCTTTGCGAACGCGAAAAGGCAACAGTCCGCCCCCTTTTTGGCGGAGACACGGCTTATGTATACTAGTGTTGGTGGCGGACGATCCGGTTTCGAGTGGGACGCGGCGTACGGTGCACCGGCGTGGGCCATACGACTCGGCCTCGTGTGCCGGTCCTAGCCTGGACGTTGCGGGTGAAGCAACCCGCCCGATAACGTCCTTCGATGCGAGTGAGCGGCTGACAAAGCTGTATCCTTCGGAAAAGGGAATCCGATTATGCGAAGAAGCGACTCTCGCCCAAATCGAAGGTTGGTTCGATGCTCCCATACCTAAGTTTCATAAGCTTTGATGCCCAGTAACGCAGTGGTCGCGCATGGCGGCGGACCCACTGCCGTGATCAATGCGAGCCTGGCGGGCCTCGTCGAAGAGTGCCGCCGACGGGGTTACGGTCTTTACGGAGCTCGGTACGGGCTGGCCGGCCTCATGCGCGGCGAGCTCGTGGATCTGCTGGCGCTAGATGCGGAACTGGTCCGGCAGATCGGCGAAGCGCCAGGATCGGCGCTGGGATCGAGCCGGCTTCCGCTGGCCGAGGAAGACTACGCGCGGCTGCTGGATGTGTTCCGGCGCGCGGATGTGCGTACGTTTTTCTACACAGGCGGAAACGGTTCGATGGAGGCGGCGCTGCGGATTGCGCGGCACGCGCGCGACGCGCACTACGGCCTGCAGACGATCGGGATTCCCAAGACCATCGACAACGACTTGTGCGTGACCGATCATACTCCGGGCTACGCATCCACGGCGCGCTTCTTCGGCTGCGCCGCGCGGGATGTGGGTGAAGACAACCGCTCGCTGCCCTCTCCGGTGTGCGTGCTGGAAACGCTGGGCCGCAACGCGGGCTGGATCGTGGCGGCTACGTCTCTGGCGCGGCACAAGGATGACGATGCCCCGCACCTGATCTACTTCCCCGAGCGGCGGTTGAGCCTGGACCGCATCGCCGCGGATGTCGAGCGGATTTACCGGCGCCTGGGCCGCGTAGTGGTAGCGGTGTGCGAAGGGCAACTCGACGACACTGGGCGGGCGTTCGGAGCAGACGTGGATCGCGCCGGAAGCGACGTGCAGCGGCTGGCATCCAATCTGGGCCACACACTGGCGCGTCTGCTGAGCGAGAAGCTGGGCATTCGCGCGCGCGCCGAAAAGCCGGGACTGTTGGGACGCTGTTGCGGCGATTTCGCCGTGCCGCTGGACCGGCGGGAGGCGTTCGCGTGCGGCCGCGCGGCGGCAGTGGCCGCGGGAGATGGGCACACCGATGTAATGGTGGCGCTGCGGCGGGATTCGAGCACCTTCTTGACTCCGCTAGAGACCGTCGCTCGCGTGGAGCGGCTGTTGCCCGCGGATTGGATTCATCCCGACGGCAACGATGCGATGCCCGCGTTCCGCGAGTATGCCTTGCCGCTGATGGGAGAGGTGCCGGGCTGGCCCCGGTTATGAGACGACCCGGGTTTTGTGGAACAGTTCGACGGAACTCCCGAAGTAGACCTGGCCGTCAAAGTGGAAGGCGGCCAGCCGTTCCGTTCCCAAATTGACCTCGGTGAGACGCGCGCCCACCGGAATCTGGCGAGGGTCGCCGGTCAGGTCCAGCGCTGGAAAGGCTTCCGCGGTTTCGCGGACTTCTCCCGGCGGGGAACTCCACTTTTCGTTGAAAAAGGTCCAGATGGCGTCGGCGCAGCGGCTGGGACAAGCGGGCAGGGCCTCACCCGCGTTCACCGGTATTATCACGCCGCAGGTCGTACAGCGATACAGACCGGCAGACGGTACCTGCTCTTTCGCTCTGTACAAAGCTCCCCTGGCCCCCTCCCCAGTTGACACAAAGGACTACATTAGACTACCACAGGCTAGAGCCTGCGCCGCCTATGTTTCTGTTTTCTCCGGTTGCTCGGGCTTCTCGGGTTTTTCGGGTTTTTCGGGCTTTTCGGGTTTCTCGGTGTCCTCGGTCTCGGAGCCGGCCTTGCGTACCGTAACGGTGCCGCGCTCGGTGACCACGTGGATGGCGGCGCCTTGCCCGATGGTCCCCTTCAATGAGGCCGAGCGTCCATCGGTCTCCTTCTGAATGGGCGAACCGAAGTCGTTCACAGCCTCGCCGTGGTCCGTGGTAGCCACCAACTGGAAGCCGGCTTTATCCGGCAGCACCAAGTTGATCTGCCCGCTGCGGGAGCGCGCGTCGATTTTGGCCAGAGGCAGGTGCTTGGGCTGCAGTTCGATATCGCCACGCTCGGTTTCGAGCTCCAGCGAGTTGGTGAAATCCTCGATCTTTACGTCCTTGGACTTGGTCACCAGATGCACGGGACCCACCAGGTTATTGCCGGTGAGTTCTCCCAGGTCCATGCTGATCTGGCCGGGCAGCGCGGCCAGGCGCAGATCCGTGTTGGGCGATTCGAAGTGCAACGGCTGGGCCAGGTTCTTGAATTCCAGGTTGC
>DATNMW010000398.1:0-28046 GCA_035602155.1 Bryobacteraceae bacterium
AGGAAGAACTGGTGCATGCCTCCAAGGAATTGCAGGCGCCACTGGAGTTGGTCGAATGGGTCGCGGAACATGGCAAGCTGCCGGTGCCGAACTTCTCCGCCGGCGGCATCGCCACGCCCGCCGACGCCGCCTTGGTCATGCAGTTGGGCGCGGAAGCCGTCTTCGTCGGATCGGGTATCTTCAAGTCTTCCGATCCCGAGGCGCGAGCCCGTGCCATCGTTAAGGCGACAACATACTATAAGGACCCAGCGAAACTGCTGGAAGCCAGCGAGGAATTGGGCATGGGTATGCCCGGTCTGGACATCTCCAAGATTCCCGAAGGCGAACTAATGCAAACCCGAGGCTGGTAGCCACGCTCTCGACAGCCATGAAGAAGATAGGCATCCTGGCGCTCCAAGGCGATTTCGAGGCCCACGCACGCACCCTCACCCGACTGGGCGCGGATCCCATCTTCGTGCGCACTACCGCCGATCTCGAGACTGTCGATGCTTTGGTGATCCCCGGCGGTGAAAGCACCACCATCCTCAAACTGCTGCACGTCGAAAGCCTGCTTGCCCCATTGGCAGCCTTCGGACGCCGCCGCCCGATCTTCGGCACCTGCGCGGGAGCTATCCTGCTGGCTGCCAGAGTATCCCATCCCGGCCAGGAAGGCCTCGCTCTGATGGATATCGACATCGAACGCAATGCCTATGGCCGCCAGATCGACAGCCGGGTAGCCCATTTGACCCCGGAATCCGAATTCGCCGCCCGCACGCACCCGGGCGAAATGGAAGCCGTCTTCATCCGCGCCCCCGTGATCCGCCGCGTCGGACCGCAGGCGCGCATCCTCGCCCGCTACCAGGGCGATCCCGTCCTGGTCGAGCAGGGCAAGCACCTGGTCGCCACGTTTCACCCTGAGCTGACGGCCGATTCCCGCGTGCACGAACTCTTCCTCTCTAAACTGTGACCCCATCCCCTAAAACCCGTGTCCTGTTCGTCTGCATCGGCAACTCCTGCCGCAGCCAGATGGCCGAAGGCTTCGCGCGCACATACGGCACTGACGTAATGATCCCTGCCAGCGCCGGCTTGGCGCCCGCCTTCATGGTGGCCCCCGACACAGTCCGCGCCATGGACGAAAAAAACATCGACGTCCGCGACCAGTTCCCCAAGAGCCTGAAGCAGCTCGGCCGCGCCCAGTTCGACCTCTTTGTGAATATAAGCGGCTTCGCTCTGCCACCCGGGATAGACATCCCAGTGCGCGACTGGGACGTCCCCGACCCGATCGCCGAAGATTACGAAACCCACTGCAAGATCCGCGACGACATCGAGGCCCGCGTCATGGGCCTCATCCTGGAACTGCGCCGCGCCCACTGATAGACTGTGGGGCGCCCCCGAAAACCACCGTCCCTGGCGTTCACATCGGGACAACGCACGGCCCGGGAATTATTCCCTGCCTTCAAAACCAGGTCGCACGTTACCAATTACGGGCAGGCAGAGTCGTACTCGGCCGATCGTCAAGGAGCGGTCGTCCCATGCTATTCTGGGCCAATAGTCTCGCATTGGGTGACGAAATGCGCGAATACAGCTTCACCACTCCGCACGGCATCGCAGTTACTCGCACAGTTACCAAAGGCGGATACCGCAAAGGACTGCGGCATCTGTTGCACGATCTCGATGGTCATCGCGGCATTTACCTTTCTTCCGGATACGAATATCCGGGACGTTACTCGCGTTGGGACATCGCCTCGACACGCCCGCCGCTGGAAATCGTGTCGTACGACCGGAAAGTGGAATTCCGTCCGCTCAGCATTCGCGGCGAAATCCTGAATCGGATTCTGCTGCCTGTGCTGGAGAGCCACCCGCACTGGGAATCGTTCACGTGCGTGGACGGCGCGCTGACGGGCCGCCTGAAGCCGCTGCCGGCGCTGTTTCCGGAAGAAGAGCGCAGCAAGCAACCCTCCACGTTTTCCATCCTGCGCGCTTTGATCGAAGAGTTCCGCAACGAAGAGAACTGTCGGCTGGCGCTGGCCGGGGCCTTCGGCTACGACCTGTTATTCCAGTTCGACCCAATTGAAAAGAAGCTGCCGCGCAACGGCCACAAGGACCTGCACCTGTTTCTGTGCGACGACATCTACCTGATGGATCGCAAGAAGGAACAGATCGAGCGCTATCGATACGATTTCGAGCGCGAAGGCCTTTCTACGCTGGGCTTGGAGCGCACAGCCGAACCGATTCCGCCGCCGCCCGCGCGCGCGCCCGGCTCCATCGTCTCGGACCACACACCCGAAGAGTATATGGCCGGCGTGGAGCGGGTGCGCGAGGGCATGCGTTGCGGCGACTATTACGAGGTGGTGCTGCGGCAGACGTTCAGCACGCCGTACTCGGGCAAAGCCTCGGAGCTTTTCGAGCGCGTGCAGCGCGCCAGCCCTAGCCCGTACGAGTTTCTGCTGCAGTTGGGCGAGGAACAACTGATCGGTGCGTCGCCGGAGATGTTCGTGCGCGTGGAAGGCCAGCGCGTGGAAACGTGTCCCATCGCGGGCACCGCGCGGCGCACGGGCGATCCCATGCGCGACGCGGAAAATATTCGCGAGCTGCTGACCTCCGCCAAGGAAGAATCCGAGTTGACCATGTGTACGGACGTGGACCGCAACGACAAATCGCGCGTGTGCGAGCCGGGATCGGTGAAGGTGATCGGCCGCCGCCTGATCGAATCGTATGCCGGCTTGTTCCACACGGTGGATCATGTGGAAGGTTTTCTGAAGGAGGGATTCGATTCGCTGGATGCCTTCCTCAGCCACATGTGGGCGGTGACGCTGGTGGGCGCGCCGAAGAAGGCTGCCGCGCAGGCCATCGAGAGCCTGGAGAAGGATGCACGCGGCTGGTACGGCGGCGCGGTCGGGATGATATCGCTGAACGGCGATATGAATACCGGCATCCTGATTCGCACCACGTATTTACGCGACGGCATTGCGCGGTATCCGGCGGGCGCCACGCTGCTCTACGATTCGTCGCCGGAAGCGGAAGATCGCGAGTGCCATCTGAAAGCCACCGGTTTCTTCCGCACGCTGGGCGCGGGCCAGGCTGTCGGAGCGGTGTCTGTCGAGGAGCCGGTGGGAGCGGGCGCGCGGCTGCTGCTGGTGGATAACGACGATTGCTTCATTCAAACGCTGGCGAACTACGCGCGGCAGACCGGCGCCGAGGTAGTCACTTATCGCGCCGGATTTCCGCCGGAGCTGATCGCGAAGATCTCGCCACACTTGATCCTGATCTCGCCGGGCCCCGGACGCCCAGCCGACTTCGGGGTGCCCGCTCTGGTGAAAGAGGCGGTGCGGCGCGGTGTTCCAGTGTTTGGCGTGTGCCTCGGATTGCAGGGCGTGGTAGAGGCCTTCGGCGGCGCGCTGGGTGTGCTGGGCTATCCCATGCACGGCAAGCCGTCGTGGGTGAGGCACTCCGGGGCGGGTGTGTTTGAGGGACTGCCGGAGCGTTTTCAAGTGGGCCGCTATCATTCGCTGTTCGCGGTGCGCGAAGTTTTCCCCGCGTGTCTCGAAGTTACCGCCGAGTCGGATGACGGCGTCATCATGGGGCTGCGGCATCGCGAGCTGCCGGTGGAAGCGGTGCAATTTCATCCGGAGTCGATCCTGACTTCCGAAGGAGACTGCGGATTGCAGCTAATGAAGAATGTGGTGCGGCTGAACCGGGCAGTGACGGCGGGTGTGCGGGCGTAAGTGACGCCCTCCGCCCGAACGCTGCGCGGTATCGTACATCGCTTCGGTTCCAACGCAGGCTTTCTCTTCCTGGCCGCGGTCGCGGCTGCCGCATTCGGTATCCTTTACTTCCGCATGCCGGAGACACGCGATAATCGATTCCTGGGTCCAACCTTATGAGCACAGTCCTGCTGCTGTTTTTGTCGAATTGCTTTATGACCTTCGCTTGGTATGGTCACCTGAAATACGGTCACACCTGGCCGCTTTGGAAAGCGATCCTGGTCTCGTGGGCGATCGCCCTGCTCGAATACTGCCTGGCGGTGCCGGCAAATCGCCTCGGCTATGGCCAGTTCTCGGGATTCCAGCTCAAGATTATTCAGGAGGTTGTCACGCTGGTCGTCTTCACCGGATTCGCGCTGACGTTCCTGAAGGAGAAACTGGCTTGGAATTATCTTGTGGCGTTCATTTTTCTTGGCCTGGCCGCGTTCTTCGCCTTTGCATTCAAGGCACCCGGACCGGCCTCCTGAGGGGCGGCTAACTCAAGGGGAGGGTTTCGCCACATGGGGGACGTACTCCTCAAAAGCGAGGCGAACCCGGTTCGGCCCTACGATTCATCGCCGGAAGCGGAAGATCGCGAGTGCCATCTGAAAGCCACAGGCTTCTTCCGCACGTTGGGCGCGCGTTAAGTTGCCGCGACGGCACCTGTCGAGGAGCCCGACGATTGCTTCATTCAAACGCTGACGAACTGCGCGGCAGGCCGGCGCCGCGGTAGTCACACTCCGCGCCGGGTTTTCGCGGAGGCGATCGCCTAGATCGCGCCGCACCTGATCCCGACTTCCGAAGGCGGCGGATTGCAGCTAATGCTAATGAAAAATGTCGTGCGGCTGAACCGGGCTGTGTCGGCGGTCTGACCGATTCGAACTGGGGCAGTTGTCTGCCCCTAATGGTTCGGTGCTTTCCTTCCAATCACTTGTTGGGGAGATACTAGGCCCCAAAAAGGTGGTCAATAATGGCGATGACAGGTCAAGTGACAATTGGCAAGAAGCTCGCGGCATGTTTTGGCGCCACCTGTGCGCTCATTATCGTAATGGGGATAAGCGCCTGGCTTGGCGTGACCAGCCTGCAGAATGAGATCGACCAATCCGTAAACAGTACCGCGAAGAAGGTAGAAATTGTTTCGGAGATCAAGAGTTCAGTTTTGACGTTCCGGCTCGCGGAGCGCGGGATTCTGCTCTTTTCCGCCGCCAAGATCCCCGGGAAAGTGCAATTGAATATTGACCTGTTTGCGAAGACGGTCGCCGGGATAAGTGAAGAGATCCACGAGCTGCGGCCTCTGATTACGACTGGCACCGGGCGGCAATTGACCGACGCCGTGGAGGCGGGCGTCTTGGAATATGCGCGCATCCAAGCCGATATCCCGCGGCTATGCGCAAGCGGGAAAGTGCAAGAGGCCATGAAAGAAGATGCCGACCGTCTGGTGCCGTTGGGCACTGCCACGGTGGGCGCCATCGATAAGTTGTTGGCCCGGCAGCGGGATTTCAATGCGCAAGCCGTAACTCGCACCGGGGAAGTGGCCCGCAACAGCCACCTGGTGGTCGGCGTGCTCATCCTGCTTAGCCTGGGGATGAGCGGATTCGCCGCATTGACCATCGTCGGGAGCACCCGTGAGCTGCGATCGATTACCTCGGAACTGGCCTAAGGCGCGACACAGATTTCGGACGCCGCCGCGCAAGTCGCCGGTTCCAGCCAATCGCTGGCGCAAGGATCCTCCGAACAGGCGGCATCCCTGGAGGAGACTTCGGCGTCCAGCGAGGAGATCAGTTCCATGACGAGAAGGAACGCCGGGAGTTCCAAGGTTGCCGCTGAGAACATGCTGGTGGCCTCGCAGCGGATCGAGGATGCCAACCGCCATCTGCGTCTGATGACCACATCCATGAACGAGATCAACGCTTCCAGCGACAGAATCTCCAAGATCATCAAAGTCATCGACGAGATTGCTTTCCAAACCAACATTCTGGCGCTTAACGCGGCTGTGGAAGCGGCGCGCGCGGGCGAAGCCGGAATGGGATTCGCGGTGGTGGCCGACGAGGTATGCAACCTGGCGCAGCGCTGTGCACAAGCGGCCCGGGATACCGCGGGCCTGATTGAGGACTCCATCGCAAAATCGAATGACGGCAAAAGCAAGCTGGACCTGGTGGTGGCCGCTATCGGCTCGATCACCGAGAGCGCCGCCAAGGTGAAAAATCCGGTCGAGGAAGTGAGCTCCGGGAGCATCGAGCAGGCGCGCGGGATACAGCAAGTGGCGCAGGCCATCGTTCAGATGGAAAAGGTAACGCAGTCAACCGCCGCCAGTGCGGAACAGGGAGCATCCGCTAGCGAGCAATTGAGTGCGCAATCGGAAGCCGTGCGAGGCATTGTCGGCCGCCTCACAGGCTTGGTCGGCGCCGGATCGCGCAGCGCATAACCAGGCTATGCGGTTGCGCGGATCAGGTAGTCCTCAAATGCGAGGCCCACCAGCCGAACGCAGTCCGGACGGACCTCTAGCATGTTGATCCGCGGGATATGGGCCGCCCGGCCCAAAGGGCACACCGACATCTGCGCCAGAACCAGATCCACGGGAATCGGACCATGTACCGCCGCAACCTTTGCGCCGTCCCGATCCATCCATCCATGATCGAGCGTGCAGCCATGCGCGATAAGGCCATCCAACAATGCGCGCGCGGTTTGGAAACCCGCCTCCTCAATGGGGTGCTCTTTCGGATTCAGATCCAGCCAGTCGGTAATCAGGCGATGAGTGAATCCCCACAGCGGGACGCCATTCAGTTCAATCGCAGGAAACAGCACTTCCGGCGGCAGGCCCGGGACGGGCCGCAGCGCGTGCCTGGCCGCGTCGCGCAGCAGGCTCAGTGGCGCCCATACAGCTTCTACGGCTTCTTGCGGATCGAGCGCCGCCGGCTGCTCGCCATCCACGTTGAACACAAATGGCGCGACGAGCAGGAATCGTCCCACTTTGCGCCGCGCCACTGTGAGAGGCAGCGCCGCCTCCAACCGCGCACGCTCCAAACCGATACCGCATTCTTCCTCGAGTTCGCGCAGAGCCGTGTGCAACAGGTCGCAATCTTCCGGCTCCCGGCGGCCGCCGGGAAAAGACCAATGCCCCGACCAGGCGTCGGCTTGCCGCTCCGCGCGCCGTATCAGCAGCACCGAATCCGCCGCCGCGCGCGCGTGCACGATGGCGACCGCTGCGTCAGGCTCCGCCATTTCCGCTAACCTTGGTACGTGGGCCTTGCAACTAACATTATGCCCGAGGACCAGCCTTGAGGATTTTTCGGCTCGCGTTGCTTGCCTGGCTCGCCCTGCTTCCCTTGCAGGCCGCCGAAACCGTCGTGTCCGGCCGCGCCATTGATGAAAACGAGGCGGGCGTTTCCGGAGTCGAAGTGACCATCCGCAATCAGGCCGGTGAGCAATGGCGCGCCACCACGGACCCCACCGGCGGATTCAAGCTCACCGTTCCCTCGGAAGGCGCGTATCTCTTCGCCGCCACGCAAGCCGGATATCTTCCCGTGAAGAATCTGGCTTTAGATGTGCGCGCAGGTATGGGCGAGGTTACTGCGATCCTGAACCATGCCAAGGAAGTTTTGCAGTCCGTGGACGTGAACGCGTCGCCGGAGGCGGTGGATGTGGAGCAAACGCAGTCGGAACGCGTGCTCAGCGGCATTCAGATCATGGACATACCCTATCCATCCACGCACAGCCTGCGCGAGGCCATGGCGCTGATCCCGGGCCAGGTGGAGGACTCCACCGGCGGACTGCATTTCGACGGCGGGCGCGAGAATCAGACGAATTATCTGCTTGACGGTTTCAACATAAGCGACCCGCTCACAGGAACCCTGGGCGCCACCGTAAGCGTGGAAGCCGTCAGTTCGCTCGATTATCTAAGCGGCCGCTACTCGCCGGAGTACGGTCAGGGGTCGGCGGGCACGCTGCAGATCAAAACACAGACCGGCGACGACCAATTCCGCTACTCGGCGACGAACTTTATTCCGGGCGTAAGCACCTTTGAGGGCTTGCACCTGGGCGACTGGACGCCACGCTTCAATTTCTCCGGACCGATCGTCAAGGGCCGCGCCTGGTTCGCGGACAACCTGGATGCGGATTACAACATCAACGTGATCCCCGGCCTGCCCCGCGACGAAAACACCACCAGCACCCTGCAGGCCAGCAACATGCTGCACACACAGGTGAATGTGACGCCGGCGAACATCCTCTACACGGATTTCCTGTTCAACTATCAGCGCGCTTCCGAGTATGGCCTGGGCGCGCTGACACCGCCTTCCACCACGCTCGACGAACGCGGCCGCACCTGGTTCCTGGGTCTGAAGGATCAGATCTATGTGGCACGGGGAACGCTGCTGGAACTGGGTTTCGCCGAGATGTTCACGCTGGCGCGGCTGATTCCCTTTGGCACGGGTGTCTACATTATTACCCCCGATGGCGACCAGGGTAATAACTTCATCAATTCCACACAACATTCGCGGCGCGGCCAGTTCTTGACGAATCTGTTCCTGCCTCCCTGGCATCTGGCGGGCACGCACAATCTGAAAATGGGCGCCGACGTGGACCGCATCGACTACGCGCAAGGCGTCAGCCGTACCGGTTACGATCTTTACGGCGTGAACTCGAATTTGCTTCGTTCGGTCGCGTTCGAAGGAGACGGATACCTTAGCCGTCCCAATCTTACGCTGTCGTCCTATATTACCGACCACTGGCAAGCGCGAAGAAATCTGTTTTTCGAACTGGGTGTACGGGAGGATTGGGATGAAATCCTGCGGCGCTGGTCGTTCTCGCCGCGCGCCGCGTTTTCGTGTTCGCCGTTCAGCGATGGCAACACGCGCGTATCGGGCGGCTTTGCGGTGCTCTACGATCCCACTATCGTTCAACTTTTCACCCGGCCGTACGACCAATACACGCTCACCGACACTTATGCCTCCAACGGAGCGCTGCTGCTGCCTAACGCGCTGTCGTATTATACGCTTCCAACCGAGCGTCTGAAGGCGCCGCTCTATCGGAACTGGAGCCTAGGTGTGGACCATCAGTTTCCCTGGCGCATTCGCGCTGGAGTGAGTCTGCACCGGAAACGGGGCGGCGATGGATTCGCCTACGTGAATATGCTGGCAGCGCCGGTTGTGGCGCCGCCGCAGATCGCCGAGCTATACCACGCATCCTATGTGGAGCAGCAATTCACCCTCACCAATGCGCGGCACGATCAATATGACGCCGCGCAGGTTATCGTGCACCAGGCGCTCAAGGGACGCTACGAGTGGATGGCCAGCTACACCCGTTCGCGGACACACTCGAACGAGGTGCTGGACCCGTCGCTCGAACAGACGCTGCTGCTGGGGCCGGATAACGCGGGGCCGCTGCCTTGGGACGCGCCCAACCGGTTTCTAAGCTGGGGATATCTTCCTACGTGGTGGAAGAACTGGGCGGTGGCGTACTTATTCGAGGAGCGCACCGGATTTCCCTTTTCCATCCAGCACGACAATGGTCAACTAATCGGCGCGCCGGATACTTACCGCTATCCGGACTATTTGAATCTGAACTTGGACTTGGAATGGCGTTTCCGGCTGCGTAAGTATCGCTTTGGCATCCGGGGAGGCATCGATAACCTCACCAATCACAGGAACCCGACGGTAGTCAACAACACGCTGGAGTCGCCTAACTTTCTGACGTTCTACGGCAGCGAAGGACGGCATTATGAGGCGCGCCTGCGGTGGCTGGGGAAGGAATAAGTGCCCGAACTGCCGGACATCGCCGCTTATATTGAGGCGCTGGAGCCGCGGGTGATGGGCCGGACGTTGGAGCGCGTCCGGTTGGGCAATCCCTTTTTGTTACGCACGCTGGAACCGCCGCTGGCGAGCGCTGAAGGCCGTGTTGTTAGCGGGGTGCGCCGTGTCGGCAAGCGCATCGCGATCGGCGTGGAAGGCGATGTGTGGTTGGTGCTGCACCTGATGATTGCGGGCCGGCTGCACTGGCGTCCGCCGCATCCGAAGCTGGGAGGCCGCCAGAATCTGGCCGCATTCGATTTCGCGCACGGCTCTCTTACGCTCACCGAGGCCGGCAGCCAGCGCCGGGCGTCGTTGCATGTGGTGCGGGGCGAGGACGGGCTCCGCTCTCTCGATCCCGGCGGCATCGATGTTTTCGCGACGGATCTAGGGGCGTTCCGCGATGCGCTCACCGTCGAGAATCACACGTTGAAGCGGGCGCTTACCGATCCGCGCACGTTCAGCGGCATCGGCAACGCCTATTCGGACGAGATCCTGCATGCCGCGCGCCTGTCGCCCATTGCGCAGACACGCAAGCTTAGCGGGGAAGAGATTGCGCGGCTGTACGCCGCGACGCGCGAGACGCTGTCGATATGGCTGGACCGGCTGCGTGCCGAGGCCCGCGAGAAATTCCCGGAGAAGGTGACTGCGTTCCGCGATGGGATGGCCGTGCATGGCCGCTACGGGCATCCGTGTCCGCGCTGCGGTGAAAAGGTGCTTCGAATTCGCTACGCCGGGAATGAGACGAACTACTGTGCGCGCTGCCAGACGAGTGGCAAGGTGCTGGCGGACCGGGGACTTTCACGGCTGCTGGGCAAGGACTGGCCCAGGACGTTGGAAGAGTTGGAGGCCCTGAAGCGGCGTTGACCGACGTTCACGGCGGCGCGCCGCATGATAGCAAGTACGGATTCGCCCGATTCAATGCTGAAGCTGCGGAAACCGGATTCCAACATCAGAGTTGCCGCCTGGGTGGCCGACACCGCTGAAGCCGCTGACCCAATACGTTCTCAGGCGGGACGGCGGAACATCAACCTGCGTCGCTTCGTGGTCCGCGACTAATATGGCCCCGAAGTCCCTAAAGGACAGTTTGTCGGGCGGGAAAAAGTCGCACGGGACGAGTTCGAAGATCTCGATTCCGACACCCGAGGTAATCGCAGCCCGTCTCGATAACCCGCCGCGCAAGAGTCAGTGCCTCGTCGCGCAAATACTTGTGCAAAGTGGTATCCGAGATCCCGAGAGCCTCAGCTATAGCAGTGTTAGTATGCGATAGCACATAGGACGGGCTGCGTTGGGCCGTCGTTTGTCCCGGGAGCAACGGTTCAACCTTGCTCCGAATAACATGTCTTCTGGCTTGGCTCCTGTTACGGTGACGGCGCTACTAGCGTTGGGTGAGAGTGCACTGAGCCAATTGTCTTGCAGAGCATTTGCGTGCCCCAAGCCGATTGACGATCTTCATGCGGGAAAGGACCGCACGCCCGCGGGCGTTGCTCCCGACAGCGGGGACGGCGTTTGAACTCGGCGCGAGGCGCAGTCTAGGCGCATTGCCGTTTGCCTTCGCTTCCGGTTCGATGCCCTCCTCCCGAGATGTGCCGGTCTAGGGGGAGGTCGCACGTAAGCGGACCCCGACTTCCCTATCGTGCGGCACATCCAGGTCCAGGATTCCTCCCGGGTCGCTCTGCTCCTCTGACAATTCCTCGTCGTCGACCTCGATCAGGTAATGCTGGCGCGGCTTCAGTCCCACCACGAACACCGGTTCTTTCCCGGCTGCGGCGACCTTGAATTTCCGAGTGTGCGCGCCGAAGAGAATCACGGCCCGTCCCAGATCCAGCGGCTCCGCGGCGGCGTTCGGATCG
The DNA here is from genome assembly GCA_035602155.1 of Bryobacteraceae bacterium. Taxonomy (GTDB): domain Bacteria; phylum Acidobacteriota; class Terriglobia; order Bryobacterales; family Bryobacteraceae; genus Bog-159. The sequence goes on from DATNMW010000398.1 coordinate 11,362, forward strand.
AGCACGGTGACGCCGCCCTCCTGAAACATTTGCAGTTCGCCCGAGAAGAATCCCAGCCACGCGGCGGATTCGTCCCAACCGGACCGCACGAACAATCGTCCGAGGAGGCTGTCGTGTACCACCAGCGGCGCCTGGAAATAGCTGAGGCCGGGCTGGTAGGGATTGGCCCACAGGAATTCATACGGCGCGCCGAAAGTGCCGCGCAGCAGGAAGTGGTCGTTCATGAGCCAGCCTTGCAGGATCTGGCTGCCGGGCCCGTTGCTATCGTATGCCACCATGCTCAATTCGGCGGCCCGGGAAAGCGCGGCGCGGCGCAAGTCCGGCTGCTCAAAACTCTGGGCTGGAGCGCCGGTGCGCGGCGCGGCGGAGATGCGGTAGTCGTTTTCGCCGGCCGGAAAAGTGGCGGGATAGTAGCTCAGAAGATGCACCATGGGCAGATCGGTGAAGAACTGGGGCGCGCCCTCGCGAAGATCCAGCTTGAAGTTGTCGCGGACCACGTGGAGAATTTCCATCAGCGCGTAAGTGTCGTCGCGCGCCACCGCCTCGCGGCCGCCATTGATAGCGGGGAGTATCCCGCCTTCCCACCACTGATGCACCACCTGTGCGATCTCCCGTTCCGGGAGGTCGGGAAGATGCCCGGATAGGGCTACCGCGGCCAGCAGGCGGGAGCGCACCGCGGAAACCGACGTGTCGCGGCGGCTTTGCTGTATGCCGCGGGCGATCTTGGCGCTCAGGGTCTTCGCTTGCGCCTCGGTCAGAATATCCTGGCACCAGTCGAACACCAACGCCAGTTGGCGCAAGTCGGCGCCGGCGCCCAGGGCCCACGCGACTGCCTGCGGGCCGGCTTCGGCGCTGCCCGACACCTGATAATACAAAGCCTGTGCAAAACCCGGCTCCGGCATGGGAGCTTTGCCGGCCATCAGCAAGTGAAACTGGTTCCAGCGCAACGACTGGCGCTCGCGCTCGCGGCGCAGCAGCCGCAGATGCCGGGCGCCGAGGAAAATACGGGGATGCGGGGCGTCGGCGCGCAGGCTTTCGGCATGGTTCTCCTCCTGGCAGAGGGCGATGCCGGGCGCCGTGCCGGCCAGAGCGGCCCCTGCCAGCGCGATAGCGGATATCCGGCGAAAGTGCATTCACACCGATTGTGTCATAGCGACACACCACCCGCCGACGGGACCACAAACCGCGGAAACGTGCACCACCGGACGTTGCGCGAATTCAGCAGGATACAAATGATTGACAGTTGGCCATCCGGTTGCTATTTTCGGTGATGAAATTGGCGAAGTAACTTTTAACCTGCCCTCTGCTGCAACAGGCAGGCGGAAGAGAAACGGGCACAACAAGACAACGCGCTTGCGGGAGCCGTTGCCGGTAATAGCACTTGGGCTCGCCAGGCTTCCCTTGTTGGTTGCAACAGAGGGGTTTTTTTGTCGAACGGGATTCATACGATCTCCCCGGGGGTCTGAGGTTGCGGTAGTCATCTGGCACTCGTGGCGAGGAAAGTTTGGACGCGGACCTTACCAGGAGTGCCGGTCCATCCAGATGGTCCGCCGCCGGATCCCAGCCCGACCTGGGCGAGCCGCATCGGCAGAGGCTCTAGCCGGTCCTCAGAGCAGCTCCGATGCGGTTTTTCTTTTTGGCGCTCTGCTTCACGGATTCGGCGCGGCGCTAAACAATTCGTGCGAACCGAGCGAACGCCAGAAGGCAAAGATCGCTATACCCAGCAGAAGTAAGAACGTGGCCAGTCCGGACGGGGCATACCAGGTCTTCCAGTCCCAGCCAAGCGTGATCAGGTTGAAGCTGTCGATGAAGAAGGTGGCGGCCATGGTGGCTACCAGTCCAAGCCGCAGCAAGACAAAAAGAAGCACCGAGTAAATGCCGATATAGATAGCGGCGGTGATCTTCCAGTCGGGCGAGGAGAACGAACCGCCATTGGCAAACAATAGCAGCAGGGCCGCCAGAATGGCGGCCGCCACATCCTTTTTGACCAGCCGGCGCAGGCCGCAAATCGAAAAGAAAACCAGCAGTCCGAAAAGAAGAGATCCCTGCATGAGGCTGGCAAGCGCCGCCAGCCATTGGCGGGTTCCCAGGGCGGAAGAGATTCCGGCCAAGGTACCCAAAGCGCCGGATTGCCAATCGCCGATCCCTTCTGCCGCAACCCAGACCACTGCGCCCACCGTGGCGCCTATCAGAATGTGCGAGCCGACTTGTGCATCCAGCCAGCGGCCCGCCAGCAAGCGGTTCCAGGTGACGATGGAGTGCGGCCAGCGGGCGCGCACCAACGGTTCCAAAGCCACATAGAGCAGCGCCAGCACGGCGCCCCACGTCAGCCACGCCGCGCAGTTCGCGAAGAAGAAAGGAATCATCGACTCATCGGGCACCGGGTGCACCGTGCCGATCCACGTGACGAGTCCTAAGAGGCAGCGCGCGATGCCGATGCGCAGCGCGCCCTTGCGGTCGATGTGGCCTAATTTCCAATTACGCCGTGCCAACAACACCACGGAAAGCAGACCCAGCGCCGAAAGGGACAACAGCACTATTCCGCGGATGCGGGAAGCCAGGGAACCGGACGTCTCGGTTGCGGCGGCCGCCTTCGGCCAGTCGAAACGGATTGCCAACTGAGTGACGCGCCCTTTCCACAAGGCCAGATCGACCGTCAGGCTTAGACCCGGAATGCGGGGATGCGGCCCTTTCCAGGAATGCGCCTCGCTGGAGGCGCCGGCGGGCACGAACGTTGCGGGGATCTCCGCGAACGACGCCATGTCAAGGCCTGCGGCGCGAAAAACGGCTTCGGGCGCGATCGCCGGAGTCAGGGCCGGCGCATCCTTATAAGGGTTGGCCTGAAACTCGCGCAGCCGGCCGGCTCCATCCAGCGTCACGCGCGCCATCCCCGGTTGCGTGGGAGCCGGATTATCGGGCGTCACTTCGCCATAGGGATCGGCAATCAACGGGGAAAGGCTTTCGCGGTAGTCGGCAAAGATCGGAGCCTCCGCTGCCAGCCATTCGTCCCACCGGTGCGGCTGGGGAAGTTGCTTCAGGCGATCCAGCAGGTCGTCGCGGTTTTCGAGCGACAGCGCGGAATCTGCCGGTCTCTTGGGATATCCGAACGACGCGGCCATTTGGCGCGCTTGGTGCGCCAGCACCTCCGGCGGATTATCCAGCGGTGTGTGCATCACCGCTGCATATCGCGCGCGCAACGCCACAGCCGCGCACAGGCAGACTATGACCGCGATCAGACAAGGAATCGAATATCTGGGGGCGAGACCTGCCAGCTTACCCGCCGAGGCGACCATTTCCGGCGAGGGCAGCTCCCCGGCGGCCAAGGCTGCCGCGAGTGGATCTCCGCCCGGTAGCGCCGCCGCGACCGATAAAACATTCGCGGGACGCCGGGCAGGATCGGGATCCAGGCAGCGCCGGATGGCTTTCTCGACTCCCGGATCGATATCGGCCGCGATCGAAGTCATGCTGGTCAATTGCGCCGATTCCTGCTGGCGCAGCATCGCCTGTACGTTGCCCGCGTCGAAGGGCCGCTTGCCGGTGAAGAGTTCATAGAGCACCAGACCCAACGCGTAGATGTCGCTCTTGGCGGTGACCTCGGCGCCCCTGAGTTGCTCGGGCGCCATATAGGCAGGCGTGCCGTTGCGCACCTCGGCGCCGGAAAGCTGATCGGCGATGGCGGCCAGTCCGAAGTCCATGATGACCACGTCGCCGCGCTTGTTCATCATGATGTTTTGCGGCTTCAAGTCGCGATGGATGATGCCGCGGTCGTGGGCGGCCGCCAGCCCGGCGCACAGTTTGCGCGCCGTTTCGAGGGCCTTATCGGCGGGGAGGCGCCCGATGCGCAGCAGCAGGGATGACAGGTCCTCGCCGTCCACATACTCCATGGAGATGAACGGCATGCCTTCGGCTTGTCCGATATCGTAGACGCGGCAAACATTGGGATGCGAGACCTGGCGCGCGATGCGGACTTCGGCATGAAACCGCTCCAGCAGGCGCTGGTCTTGGGCGGCTTCCTCGGGTAGGAACTTGAGCGCCACGGACTGTCCTAGCGCGAGATCGGTTGCGCGGTAGACTTCGCCCATCCCGCCGCGGCCCAACAGGCCGATGATGCGATAGCGTCCGCCCAGTAGAGTGCCGGGAAGGAAACGGCCTTCGTCGACATCGGAGGACGATGAGATGTGCGAGACAGAGGAACTGGAGGGCTCTGCCACGGTCTCGGCGAAGGAAAGGTCGCGGCGCTCCATCAGTACGATTCTACCCTTGTAGCGCGCGTTTTCAAGGTGCCGCGTCCACGCGCCGGTGGATGCTTGGTGAAGTGAATTTCGACGCCAAGCTAAAATAAGGGGTGGTTTTCGACGACGGGAGCGTTTTAGGCGCCATTTTCGACGAGAAAAAGTGATTTTCGACGTAGACAGCGTGTGTTGGCTCTAAACCGCATCTTCCAGGAGACGACCATCCCCGAGGGAGCCAGAGTGGCCGGCTGGGCGGCGCTGGCTCAAGTGTTCGCACTGCGGGCGCGTGTCCGGCGGCTGAGTTGCGTCTAGAAGCTGCATGTGGGCGGCAGCCAACGGGAGGAAGGCGTTTGGACAGCTTTAGATCGCCGCTACTGGCCGGGCGATACCTTTGGCGATCACCTGACATTTGCACTCCGCCACGAAGACCTGGATCTCTTGGTTCTGAAGCGGGTCTTTGAGGCCGTGCCCCGGGCCCAGATCGAGGCCATGGTGCGGGCCGCGCCCACGGGCGTCCCGGCGCGCCGCGCGTGGCAAGCCGCGCCTTTCAAAACGTCACCGCGTGCGCGACAATCTCTTGGGTACCGGCCGGTTCTGCCCAGTCATCCGGCGCACTAAGGCGCTCACGGACTTCCTGGCGCTCGACCGTGCGCAAAAGCGCGCGAAACTGTGGGGCGCACAGGGGGCCATTTGACTGCGCGCGCCGCCAGCTTCATGTTGCTGGCCGACAGCCGCGCCAGCTTCGAGATCGAGGGAGAGCGCCCGCCCGGCAACCGGCTGGAGAGATGGGCCGCGCGGTTTTGCAGGCCGGTAAGAACCGGCTCACCTCGATGAAGTTATTCGCCTGCAGCGCGTCCTCATCGAGGACACCCGATTCGTGCGCGCGGGCCTGCGTCCGGACAGCGTCTTCTTAGGCGAACGAGACCAGCAGGGCGATCCGCTCCCGGAATTTATCGGAGCGCGCCCCGACCATCTCGCGGACCTATAGGAGGCCTGATGGAGGCCAACGACCGCATGCGCGACGATGGCGTCGATCCGGTGCTGAAGGCGGCGGCGACCGCTTTCGGTCTTGTCTATGTCCACCCGTTTCAGGATGGGAATGGCCGGATGCACCGTTGCCTCATCCATCATGTCCTCGCTGAACGGAAGTTCACGCCGCCGGGGATGGTCTTCCCGGTCTCGTCCGTGATGCTCGACGGCATTGACGATTACCGCGCGACCTTGCAGGCCCATTCCGGCCCGCTAATGCCGTGCATCGATTGGCGGCCGACATCCGACCGCAATCTCGAAGTACTCAACGAGACTGCCGATCTCTACCCCTTTTTCGACTGCACCGCGGAGGCGGAGTTTCTGTATGCCTGCGTCCGGCGCACTGTGGAGCAGGATTTACCGCGCGAGATCGATTATCTGCGCCGCCAAGACGAAGCGATCCGCCGCATCATGCATGCAGTCGAGATGCCCGACCGGGTGGCTGAGAGCCTGGTAATGTTCATCCGGCAGAACGATGGCGCCCTGTCCCGGAAACGCCGCAAGGGCGAGTTCAAGAAACTGCACGATGGAGAAGTGACTTTGATTGAGGGCGTGGTCTCCGATGCGTTCGCAGGCTTCGAACGCGGTTGACGCAGCCTTGCGGCGAGTGCTAAGCTAACCGTCTTAAAGCTGCACGCTTTTTCAGGCCTCTCCTGTCAATCCAAATATGGAAGCAACCTTGCACGCGTTGAGTGGGATTTTACTGCGGGCGATCCCTACTTTTCTGCTTGTGATCTTCCTGCACTTCTATTTGAAGTACATGTTTTTCAAGCCCCTCGACAAGGTGCTGCACGCCCGTTACGAGGCGACCGAGGGCGCCCGTCTGCGCGCCGCCGAGAGCCTGAAACGCGCCGATGCCAAGACCGCCGAGTACGAAGCGGCCCTGCGCGCCGCGCGCTCCGAAGTATACAAGACGCAGGAGCAGTTGCATCGCCGCTTGCAGGAAGAGCAGACCACCCAGGTGCATGCCGCCCGTGACCAGGCGGAGGCCGCGGTGCGCGACGCGAAGGCGCAGCTCGCCGCTGAAATCGCGCAGGCCAAGACCGACCTGGCGGCCGACAGCGAAGCGCTGGCCGGCCAGATTGCCGATGCCATCCTCAATCGAGGTGCTGTGGCATGAAGCGCCTGGCAGGTGGTAGCGTCGCCGCGCTGGTTCTGTTGCTTTTCTTGAAATCGCCGGCTCCGGCACAGCCGCACGAAAGTGAGGCGCAAAGAGTTGCGGAATCGAGTGGCGTGACCGAGCGCGGTCCCAATGTCTTTTGGGGTTGGCTCAACTTTATACTGCTGGCGGGCGGTTTGGGTTATCTGATCAAGAAGCACGGCGGCCCCTACTTTGCCCAGCGGTCGCTCGAAATCCGCAAAGGCATAGCCGATGCCGAAACCGCGCGCGCCGCTTCCGACGCGAAAGTCGCGGAGGTGGGTCGCCGCCTCGCCAATCTACAGACCGAAATCGATTCGTTGCGCCGTAGCGCGCAACAGGAAGCCGAGGCCGACGCGCAACGCGTCCGGCGCGAAGCTGCCGCCGAGTTGGCCAAGATTCAAGCGCACGCCGCCGAAGAGATCGCCTCGGCCGGCAAGTCGGCGACTCTGGAACTTCGCCGCTATTCCGGCGATCTGGCCTTGGCCCTTGCCGCGCGGAAAATCGCTGCGCGCATGTCGCCGGAAACCCAGGATCGCCTGGTTGGAAGCTTCGTGGCGGCGATGGCGCACACCGCCGGCGATTAGACAAATATGACGCACTCCGCCCTCGCCTCCCGATACGCCAGCGCACTGGTGGACGTAGCCACCGGCCCCAAGTCGGGAATGGACCCGCACGTCTTGCTGACCGAGCTGCGCGGTTTCGAGGAAGTGCTCGCGGGGTCGGCGGAACTGCGCAGTGCTCTCGCTTCGCCTGCCGTGCCGCCCGCCCGCAAGCGCGCTGTAGTGGGGGCTATCGGCGCGAAGCTAGGCGTCTCGCGCGTGGCGCGCAATTTCTTGTTTGTGCTCACGGATCATCGCCGCATCGCCATGCTCACAGAAGTTCTGGAAGCGTACGATCTGGCTTTGGACGAGCGTCTGGGCTTCCAGCGCGCCGAAATCAGCTCGGCCCGGGAGTTGACGCAACCGCAGCGCGATTCCGTATCGGACGAATTCGAGCGGCTCACGGGAAAGAAAATGCGTATGCGCTACGCGGTGAATCGCGAGTTGCTCGGCGGGCTGGTGGCCCGTATCGGCTCCACCGTTTACGATGGCTCCGTACGGGGCCAACTGCAGGCCCTGGGCAGGCGCCTGGCTGCGGAGTGACAGAATTTAGGAACCACAGATAGACACAGATGCACACGGATAAGAACCAGACAAAATCGAACCGCCGATGCACGCAGATGCACGCCAATAAGAAGCAAAACTGCGGTTTCTTTGGTTTTATCCGTGTGCATCTGTGTTCATCTGTGGTTCCAAGTTAGAGGTTTGAATGGCTCAGATTCGAGCAGACGAAATTACAACTCTCCTCCGTCAAGAGATTGAAAACTATGAGGGCGCGATCGACGTATCCGAAACCGGATCGGTGATCTCGGTGGGCGATGGTATCGCCCGTATACACGGCCTTGAAAAAGTAATGGCCGGGGAATTGATCGAGTTCCCGCACGACGTAGCGGGCATCGCTATGAACCTGGAAGAAGACCAGGTCGGCGCCGTGTTGTTGGGCGAAGCCACCTTGATCAAGGAAGGCGACGAGGTGCGGCGCACCGGCCGCATTATGTCCGTGCCCGTGGGCGAAGCGCTGATCGGACGGGTGGTCGACGCCTTGGGCAAGCCCATTGACGACAAGGGACCCATCCATAGCACGCAATTCAATCCCATCGAGCGGCTGGCGCCCGGCGTGGTCGACCGGCGGCCCGTGAAAGAGCCGCTGCAGACCGGTATCAAAGCCATCGATGCCATGATCCCCATTGGCCGCGGCCAGCGCGAACTGATCATCGGCGACCGCCAGACCGGCAAGACCGCCATCGCGCTCGACACCATCATTAATCAGAAGGGCGGCGACGTCATCTGTATTTATGTGGCGATCGGCCAGAAGCGTTCCACAGTGGCGCAGGTGGTCAAGACCCTCACCGACGCCGGCGCCATGGAATATACCATTGTGGTGCTGGCCTCCGCTTCCGATCCGGCGCCAATGCAGTATATCGCGCCTTACGCCGGCTGCGCCATTGGCGAGTACTTCCGCGATACCAAACGCCACGCCCTGTGCATTTACGACGATCTTTCCAAACACGCCGCGGCCTATCGCGAAATTTCGCTGCTGCTGCGCCGCCCGCCAGGCCGGGAAGCGTATCCGGGCGATGTTTTCTACCTGCACAGCCGCCTGCTGGAGCGCGCCGCCAAGCTGAACGAGGAGAACGGCGACGGCTCGTTGACCGCGCTGCCGTTCATCGAAACCCAGGCCGGCGATGTATCGGCTTACATCCCCACCAACGTCATCTCGATCACCGATGGCCAGATCTACCTGATCGCCGACCTGTTCAATTCCAACATCCGGCCGGCCATCGACGTAGGCATTTCCGTGAGCCGCGTGGGAGGAAGCGCGCAGATCAAGGCCATGCGGCAGGTGGCTGGCACGCTACGCCTGGACATGGCCCAGTTTCGCGACTTGGCGGCGTTTGCGCAGTTCGGTTCCGACCTCGACAAGGCTTCTCTCGCGCAGCTCAATCGCGGCAAGCACTTGATCGAAGTACTCAAGCAGGGCCAGTTCGAGCCGCTGCCCGTGGAGAAGCAGATCTTGATCGTCTTCGCCGGCACGCAAGGCTACCTGGACGACCTCCCCGTGGAGCAGGTGCGCAAATTCGAGGCGGAGCTTTACCGCTTCGTGGACAACGCGCATCGCGCGCTGTTGGCCAAGATCGTGGAGAAGAAAGCGCTTGACGATGCCCTCAAAGCGGAAATCGCGGCGGTGATCAAGGAATTCAAGGAACGTTTCGTCGCCGAGCAGCCTGCGGCCACCGCGCATGCCTAGCCTGATCGATATTCGCCGGCGCATCCGCTCGGTGCGCAACACGCAGCAGATCACCAAGGCCATGAAGATGGTCTCGGCGGCTAAACTGCGCCGCGCGCAGGATCGCGTAATCGCCTCCCGCCCTTATGGCGCAGCGCTGCGCGGATTGCTCGCCGATGTGGCTGGGGCAGCCGCGGCGGATGAACGCGTCGCGGGGCAGCCGCTGCTGGCGCGCCGTCCCGAGCAGCGCGTGCAACTGGTGCTGATCACCTCCGACAAGGGGCTCGCCGGGGCATTCAATTCCAACCTGATCAAATCCGCGCAACGCTTCGCCGACGAACACAAGCCGGCCACTACAGACTTCCTGCTGATCGGACGCAAGGGCCGCGATTTCTTCCGCAAGCGCGGCGTACCCATTACCGGCGAGCACCTGGGCATGGCCAAGGTGCAGTATGAAGACGCCGTGGCAATCGGACAGAAGCTGATAGAACGATTCCGCAACAAAGAGATCGATGCGGTCTACGTGCTGTACAACGAATTCAAGTCGGTGATGGCCCAAAAGACGACTCTCGCGCAGGTGCTGCCGATGGAGTTGCCCAAGCAAGCCGAACCGGTGGATTTTATTTTCGAAACGCCGCGGCTGGAGATGCTGGCGAGCCTGTTGCCGCGTTACGTGGAAAGCGAATTGTACCGTGCGCTGCTGGAATCCGCCGCCGCCGAGCACGCGGCGCGCATGACCGCCATGGATGCAGCCACCTCCAATGCTTCGGACATGATCGAAACTTTGACGCTGTATATGAACCGCGTGCGCCAAGCCAGCATCACTAAAGAGATTATCGAAGTAGTCAGCGGCGCCGCCGCCGCGGAGTAACAAGAACTTGGAACCACAGATGGACACAGATAAACACACATAAAAACCGGTTGTGCCGGTTTTGTCTTATCTGTGTGTATCTGTGTTCATCTGTGGTTCCGTCTTAGAGGTTTGACATGAATAACGGTAACCCGATCGGCAAAGTCGTCCAGGTGGCTGGCCCCGCAGTGGACTGCCAGTTTCCCGAAGGCCAGATTCCCCTGGTCTATACCGCTATCCGTATCACCAGCGAGGGCTTCGACGTACCCGCGCCTATCGATATTATCTGCGAGGTGGAGCAGCACATCGGAGAGGGCCGCGTGCGCACCATCGCGCTGCAACCCACCGAGGGCCTGGTCCGCGGGATGCACGCGCTGAGCCTCGGCCACCCGGTCGAAGTGCCCGTCGGCAACGAGACCTTGGGCCGCGTGATGAACGTGATCGGCGAGCCCGTCGATAAGATGGGACCCATCAATGCCAAGAAGTTTTATCCTATCCATCGCCCCGCGCCCTCCTTCGACGACCAGTCCACGCGCCAGGAGATGTTCGAGACCGGCATCAAGGTCATCGACCTGATCGAGCCTTACCTGCGCGGCGGCAAGATCGGCCTGTTCGGCGGCGCCGGGGTGGGCAAGACCGTTATCATCCAGGAACTGATTCACAACATCGCCATGAAGCACGGCGGCGTTTCAGTTTTCTCCGGCGTGGGCGAGCGGACGCGCGAAGGCAACGACCTGTGGCTTGAGATGCAGGAATCCGGCATCGTGGACCCGCACGATTACACGAAATCCAAAGTGGCGCTAGTGTACGGCCAGATGACCGAGCCGCCTGGCGCACGCCTGCGCGTGGGCCTGACCGGTCTTACTGTCGCCGAGTATTTCCGCGACGAACAGAATCAGGACGTGCTGTTGTTCATCGACAATATATTCCGCTTCACGCAAGCCGGTTCCGAGGTTTCGGCGCTGCTGGGACGCATGCCCTCAGCCGTGGGTTATCAGCCCAACCTGGCCAGCGAAATGGGCGAGCTGCAGGAACGCATCACTTCCACCAAGACCGGTTCGATCACTTCCGTGCAGGCCATTTACGTGCCCGCCGACGACTACACCGACCCCGCCCCGGCCACGGCCTTCGCGCACCTGGACGCCACTACGAATCTTTCGCGCGCCATCTCCGAACTGGGTATTTATCCGGCCGTCGACCCGCTGGCTTCCACCTCGCGCATCCTGGATGCGCGCATCATCGGCCAGGAGCATTACGATTGCGCCCAGCAGGTGAAGGGCGTGCTGCAGCGTTATAAAGACCTGCAGGATATCATCGCCATCCTGGGCATTGACGAGCTGTCGGATGAGGACAAGCTCACCGTTTCGCGAGCGCGCAAGATCCAGCGCTTCCTTTCGCAACCTTTCCACGTGGCCGAACAATTCACTGGCGTGCCGGGCAAATACGTCAAGCTGGCCGACACCATCCGCGGCTTCAAAGAAATCGTGGATGGCAAGCACGATGGCATCCCCGAGCAAGCGTTCTACATGCAGGGGACCATCGAAGACGTGGTGGAGCGCGGCAAGGCGCTTGCAGGATAACGCATGGCTGACGTGCTGGCACTCGAAATCGTGACGCCGGAGCGCCTGCTGGTGCGCACGGATGTTACCGCCGTGCAGGCCCCCGCCGCCAACGGCTATCTAGGCATCCTGCCGGGCCACGCGCCGCTACTGGCGGAGTTGGGCATCGGCTTCCTGAATTACGAAGCCGGAGGCAAGCGCTCATTTATGGCGGTGCACGGTGGATACCTCGAAATCCTTGCGAACCGCGTGCGCGTGCTGGCTACGGGCGCCGAGCGCGCCGAGGAGATCGACGTGGAGCGGGCGAAGACGGCCATGAAGCGGGCGCAGGAACAGATGCTGAATCCGTCGCTGGGCGTGGACCCGGCCGCTGCGCTGAACGCGGCGGCGCGGGCGCAGGCGCGGCTGGACGCGGCGGCGGGTTGAACGTCACCCAGGGCACCGTCGTGTACTAGAACTTCGGCGTTTCCAGACAGGCATACCTTGGAAGGCCATCGATGGCGGCCCGTCGAACGAAAGCGATGATACGGATTTGGCAACTGGTGGATATCGATCCGGGAAGCCCGGCGACCATTTGGGATATGTCTACGTCGACTACTGCATCCACCTGTAGCGTGTCCGGCAACACCGCGACGCTGGCCGCAAAGGGCGGTGCAACATTAGAGCTACGCAGGCGGGGGATGCCACCTACGCCGCGGCCGCGGCCATTTTTACAAGTTTCCAAATCACTGACACACTGCCAGTCACGGCATGGAGCGGCTTAGCCCGCCCCATTTTCTTTTCCGGGCAGCCCTTGGCGGAACGCGTCTTGCGCGTTCTTCTGTATAACCCACGTGGTCATACAACGCTGATTCCGGACGACTGTGGTCTTCAGCGGGTCGGCCAATTGCCCACCCAGCTCTGCCGTGAGGCGCAGCAAAAGCGCCTCGTCCACCAGATACCGCTCCGAACCGTCAGGCAGCCGGAAGCGGCGCCCAGACACGCGCCGGAGTTGATTTTCCATCCCGATCGAAGACGCCAGCCGGCAGAACAGCGCGCCCCCCGGTTTCAATACGCGCCATGTGCCACGCAGCATCCTTTCGAAGTGATCGTCACCGCTTGCAAAGTGGAGCACGGCGCTACTGAGCACGCGGTCGGCGAAGGCGTCCGGAAAAGTCATTTCTTCGACAGGCTCCAGGCGAAAGTTGTGCGCAGGAACAGCAGGTGCGAGGGATGCGGCGAGGCGGCGCGTACACTCGATTGCGTCAGGGTTTGTGTCGACCCCGAACACGTCATACCCCTGGTTGAGAAAGTAGACCAGGTTGCGGCCGGAACCGCAGCCTGCGTCGAGCACTCGCATACCCGGCCCGATACGGCCTCGGAGAAGTTGGTCGAAAAGGTAGATGTCGATCTGGCCGAATTGCCGGAGAAGGTCGGGCATGGATCTTACCCGATGATACACCTCCGTGGATACGCGATGCCAAATAAAGCCAGGTGTAATGATTTTGGTCTTTTCGTCACTAGTGAGATGACGGAGAGTTCGGGATGACAATCCTGAAATGAATCCCCGAAAACAGGAGGCAACATGTTTAAGAAGCGGAGTGTCGCGAACACATTTTCTTGGGTGGCAGCGGGCGTCGTTTGTCTGAGTGGTCTGGCCGGCGCGCAATCGCTGCCCACCGACGCCGACCCAACGTGCGTCGTCACGGCCAGCCTATTTGCGAGTTGGTTTCAGAAGGGTTCGGTCACTTTGAACGGGGTGGTGAATCCCGCCAGCAGCGTTACGTTCAGCCCAAGCTTGTCCAACCCGAATTGCTCTTTCTACCAGTGGGCGGAACAGATGTTCCTTTGGCTGAATTCGCCGGCCCCGTCATTTTACGGAGGCGGCGGGCCGATATTTAATTCGCCGACCTTCTACGACGTTTCGCCCCCCAATGCGAGCAACCAACGCACTCTGATCCCGCATGTGACGGGCGTGATCCTGCCTTTCCCCTTGCCCTTGCGGTCGGCGCAGGTTGGCCCGGACGGTTTGCAGGTTATTTTCGACACGGCGGGCCGAATGCTTGAGGTCGCGCCAGCAAAGACCGCGTCGGATGGGAATCCGCTCATCCGCAATGCGGAGGGCCGGGAAGTGGAGGTTTCCAGCGCGACCGTGGCCAACGGTAAAGCGGTTTTTCTGGACAAAGCGGGCAGGCCGATCAGAGGCGCAAAACCGATTCTGGAGAAACGGCTGCAGGAGAAGGCTCTGGAATCGGTCCGGCCAAGGGCTTTGGCGACTGCCAAACTGCAAATTCCAGCCAAATCGATTCTGATCGTCCAACGGTTCATTATAGGCGGCATCCCGATCTTCATCGATGGTCTCGGCAACCTGGACCCCGTCGAACAAGGCCAAGCGGACGATAGCATTCTGGAGTCGCAGAATGGATCGCTGGTCTATTACACCATCGCCGTAAACGATGTCTATGCATACTATCTTACGGGCGCCAAAACCGGCGGAATCACACCTTTCCCCTCTTTCTTCCCGACAACGACGGCGGATCTAACGAGCATCCAGAATTTCGCTCTGACAAAAGGGAAAACATTCCCCGATCCCTCCGCGCTGGCGGTCGAAGTAAAGGCTTCGTGGGTGGATGCCTCTACTGTGTCGAACCCCAGCGATTACATCACCATCAGCGCGACAATCCCCACCTATTCGCCGGGTACGTGCTTGACCTCGGGGACAAACACTACCTGCACTGCGTCGGGGACAAAGACGGCGACCTTGGCAATGGTGGGTATGCATGTGGTTGGGAGCGTCCTGGGACATCCCGAAATGATCTGGTCTACGTTTGAGCACGTTGGGAATACACCGCTGGCGACCTACACTTACAACGGCAGCAGCGGCGTGGAGACGGTATCTCAGAGTACGGCTGGAACGTGGTTGTTCTCGGCAACGGGCTCCTCTGGCCCCTTCGACGCGGAGCACATGCAAACTTCGGGGGCCAACATTCAGGCCCTTCCGCAGCCCCCGCACACTACGCCGCCGCCTTTCACCATCGGCGCCAGCGACACGCTGCGGTGGAAACCTTTTGGAGCGGCCACGGACCTGAATCCTTTCAACCTCTCAGAGCCGACCGCCACCGTGGCGAACACGGATATCATTTCCATCAACAACAGCGTTCGCGGGCAGTTGGCGAGCGGGGACATACGGGGCAATTACATCTTCTCCGGGGCAACGTGGACCGCCGGAGGGCTTCCGCCGACGCTCAGCAGCGCCACGCCACCGGCCAATAACAGCAACCAGGTCGGCACCAGCTTTCTGACCAACAGCACGATGGAGACATACGAACAAGGCAGCGACAGCACGTCGGCGCACGGCGCCACTAATTGCTTCTTCTGCCACAACAACGGTTTTCCTCCCGTTGGAACCGCCAGTTGCGTGAGCCCGCCAACTCCGACGAGCGCGTGTAACTTCTTGTCCCCCGACGTGGTCGATGGCCTGAGCCACATCTTCGCGCAAGTGCAGTCGTTGCCGTAGGAGGGACCGTTCGGTAGCGGGTTGTGACGCGCGATCTGGTCCTCGCGGTTATGCTAGGCGCGGGGGCGGCGCTGGAGTTACGGCAGTTGCTGGAGCAGTGGCTGGGCCCGATGTTCGTCTGATCCGTGCTCCAGGTCCCGTGCTCTCCGAGAGCATCCTCTCCAGTCTTTGAACGGCGCCACTGCGAGCCTCGTCGATGGTTTGGAGGCATTCATCCGCATAGCTAAGCGGGATGAATGGAGGAAGCGCTGAGCTGCGAAGTCGATGCGCGCCCGGGCGCCGCTCGTGAAGACCTTCCAAAACGAGGAAGACGCTGTGTACAGAAAGCGCTTACGCTGTGGGAGGGACCGCGAACGCCGCCGCGTGGCGTTTCTGGCGACCCGCGATGATTCCCGCGGAGCGGCTACTCAGAGCTTTCCTGGAAGACAAGATCAAGTTGATAGGGCTGGATCTTCTGGTTGTCGAGATGGGAACCTCTTTTGGGTCCGGAGTACGCTACGCGGAGAGATATCGGAGACTCAAGCGGCGTCGAAACTTGCGGTGGAGGCGAAGCACAAGGTTTACGACATGATGTACGTGGCTGTAGGGGTGTACGAGGTGTGCGATCTAATCACGGCAGACGAAAAGCTGATCAATAAGCTGGGTATGAAATTTCCATTCTTACGTTGGATAGGAGATTCTGATATGAAAGACCGGGAGGTCCTGCCCGGCCTGGGATCTCACGATTTGGCTGCCAAGTTCGACAAGCCCAAGTAACTGCGGTTTGTGTTGGCGTGTCGGATGAAAGAGCCGATGGTGGTTTGGTCGTTCGGCCTAGGCATTCGGCTACCCGCGGGGCCCTGGGGCATATCTGCGGTGAAGCCTCTGCGATTAAGTCTGAGGGCGCAATTGGCCTTCCGGTGTCGCCGCGCCGCCCAGATCCTATTCCTTCGGCCCAATCCCCAGCGTCTTCATCTTCCGATACAAATTACTGCGCTCCAGCCCAAGTAGCTCAGCCGTACGCGTCACATTGCCGTTAGTCTCTTCCAGCTTCTTCAGAATATACTCGCGCTCCACCGCTTCCCTAGCCTCCGCCAAACTGCCGAAGCGGTCCATGGGCCGCTCCGCCGGGCGGCGACTTACGTTCAGCGGAATATGCCGCGCACCCACGCGCACCTGCGGATTCAAAATCACGATCCGCTCAATCAGGTTGCGCAGCTCGCGCACGTTGCCGGGCCAGTGATAATCGTGAAGCATCCGATAGGCCTCGGGCGTCAGTTCCTTGGGCTTGCGGCCGTAGGCGGTAGTGAACTCGCGCAGGAAATAATCGGCCAGCAGCGGGATGTCTTCGCGCCGGTCGCGCAGAGGCGGCACGTGGAACGGGATCACGTTCAGGCGATAGAACAGGTCTTCGCGGAAATTGCCGCGCTCAATCTCTTCTTCCAGATTCTTATTCGTAGCCGCCACCACCCGCACATCCACCTGCACGGAGGCGCCCGCGCCCACCGGCTCGAAGCGCTGCTCTTCCAGCGCGCGCAGCACCTTGGCTTGCGTGCGCAGGCTCATGTCGCCC
>DATNMW010000399.1:0-3539 GCA_035602155.1 Bryobacteraceae bacterium
GGGCAAAGCGCAGCGCGTACTAGCGGGCTCGACGCCGCGACGGGTCCGATCTACACGCACGGCGCGGTCGAGAACTTCTGCCGGCTCTATCGCGAGGCGGGCATCGCGCTCGCGCCCACCACGCACGTCAGCGCCGCCCCTGCCACGACGGACTGGAGCGGCGCGCTGATCCTGGCGGCGCCATCGGCAACCGGCTCGCCCCCCTTGATCGGGTCGCGGCGGTTCGGCCCGCTCTCGGCCGGCTTCGTCTCGGGTTGGATGCGCATCCGCGGGGCGCGCCGGCGGCGATCGCTGGACCGCGGCTTTGTCCTGTCCGATCATGCCGATTGGCCGGGCCTGATGGCGGCGATTCGTGAATCGGGCGCGTCGCGCGTGTGGGTGACGCACGGATATCGCGCGCCCGTCGTGGAGTGGCTGAAGCAACAGGGCTTGGATGCCCAAGCCATCGAGACCCGCTTTGAAGGCGAGCAGGACGAAACGGGCGCAGAGCCTGCCGAGAGCGAGCCATGAACGCGTTCGCCGAGTTGTACGTAGCTCTCGACGAGACCACCAAGACCAACGAGAAGGTCGAAGCCCTCACGCGCTACTTCTCGCGCGTGCCGCCGGCCGATGCCGCTTGGGCAGCCACCTTCCTGATCGGCCGTCGTCCGAAGCGGCTGCTGGAATCGCGCAAGCTGGCGCAGTGGGCTATTGAGGAATCCGGTATCCCCGAGTGGCTGTTCGGGGAGTGCTACCAAGCCGTCGGCGATTTCGCGGAAACCATCGCGCTGCTGCTGCCGCCCGCGCAGTCTTCGAGCGACCTACCGCTGCACTACTGGATCGAAGCTCGTTTGCTGCCGTTGCGCGAAGCGGATGACGAAGCCCGGCGCGCATCGTTGGTTGCCGCATGGCGCGAGATGGATGAGCGTCAACGTTTCGCCTGGAACAAGATCATCACCGGGGAGTTTCGCGTGGGTGTCTCGCAAAGCCTGGTGGTGCGCGCGGTGGCAGCGGTCAGCGGGCTGGACGCCGCGGTGGTGTCGCATCGGCTGATGGGAGACTGGCAACCCACCGCTGCGTTCTGGACGCAATTGGTGGGAACCGATGCGGGCGACGCGGATGTGAGCCGACCGTATCCTTTCTTCCTGGCGTATCCGCTGGAGGGCGCGATCGAGGAGCTTGGCGGCGTGGGCGACTGGCAGGTGGAATGGAAATGGGACGGCATTCGCGCGCAGTTGATCCGGCGCGGCGGGCGCACGTTCGTATGGTCGCGCGGCGAGGAGCTGATGACGGATCGCTTCCCGGAACTGGAAACGCTGGGCGCGCAATTGCCGGAAGGCACGGTGGTGGATGGCGAGATACTGCCCTGGAAGAACGGCGAGCCGCTGCCCTTCGCGCAGATGCAGCGCCGCATCGGGCGAAAGGTGCTTGGGCCGCGCATTCTGAGTGAAGTGCCCGTGGTCATGGTGGCTTACGACTTACTGGAGTTGCACGGCGAGGATATCCGCGAGCGTCCACTCGAATTCCGGCGCGCGCGCCTGGAAGAGATCGCGCCGCCGGATTCCGCGCTGATCGTCTCACCGGTGGTGCGGGCGGACACCTGGGAAGAACTGACGGAGCGCCGCCAGGAAGCTCGCGCGCGCAAAGTCGAGGGCTTCATGCTGAAGCGGCTCGGATCGCCTTACCGGGTGGGCCGCCGGCGTGGCGACTGGTGGAAGTGGAAGATTCAGCCTTACTCGGTGGACGCGGTGCTGATCTACGCGCAGCCGGGGAACGGCCGCCGCGCCAGCCTGTTCACCGATTACACATTCGGCGTGTGGGACGGCGGCAAGCTGGTGCCGTTTGCGAAAGCTTACTCAGGTCTTACGGACGAAGAGATTCGGCAGGTGGACGCTTTCGTGCGCGCGAATACGATCGAGAAGTTCGGGCCAGTGCGCGCGGTGAAGCCGGAGTTGGTATTCGAGCTGGCGTTCGAAGGCATCCAGCGGTCGCGGCGGCACCGGTCGGGGATCGCGGTCCGTTTTCCGCGCATGGCGCGCTGGAGGACGGATAAGAGGGCGGACGAAGCGGATACCATCGAGACGATACGGGCGCTGCTGCCGGGCGGTTCGGGTGCTATTGAGTAAGCCGTTGCTCTATTTTCGCGACGCGGCGGGCGAGTTCGTCGATGGCGCGTTGCTGTGCCGCCTGGGTAGCGATTAATTCGCCGTCGAGCTTCTCGCCTGCCGTGAGGCCTTTCCGATCCCAGCCATCTGAAATTCGAAAACGCTGAAGCGAGTGTCCAGCCGGTCGAGGTGGCGCTCGACTAGCTCCAAGCGTTTGTTCATTTCGTCGCGCAGATCGGCGATGCTACGATCAACGTGCTCCTCAATCGCGCGCATGGCCGCAAAGAGCACTTGGTTGTTGGCGCTGATAGCCGCACTCACGGCGGAGTTGACAATCGCGCGGATCTGTTCGAGGTCTTCCTGGTTCATCGTGGCGGCCCTGTTTCAGTATACACGCTTCGCCAGACGAGCCGCGCTACCATGGGCTGCATGGCCCATGCCGCGCGCACCCTGCTCACCGAACTACGCCATGTTCTGCTGACACATCACAAGACCGTGCTGGATTCCGAGCGCGCGCGTTACGATCGCGACATCGAGCGCGTCACCTCCAGCGGACAACTGCTGAACCTGGTGCTGCGCGATCCGTTCTTCGCCTGGCTGCACGAGTTGTCGGAGCTGATCGTGATGATCGACGAGACGCTGGACGCCGACGAGCCGGCAACCGCGGCGGACGCCGCCCGTCTGCTGGCGCAAGCGCGCACCCTGCTATCGCCTGTCGAATCGGGGAAGGGATTCCGGGGGCAGTATTTCGACGCGTTGCAACGCGATCCCGACGTGGTAATCGCGCACGGGGCGGCTATTCAAGCGTTGGCTGCTCTGGAGGCCGATAGGCGCGATCGGGCAGAGTAGACGAATGAAGCTTGGAGATCCGCGGGGCCGAACAATGAACCGATCCTCCGGGAGAGGACGCTTGATGGACCTAGTGATGCCTGTGGAGAAATTCGAAGACTTGGCAACGACCAGGCGACTAGCCGCCCTACCCAAATTCCACGGAGCGCGCCAGCTTTACCGCCGGATTCTCCAGCAGTTGCTGCAGCACGCGCTCCGGCACCACCCCATCGGTCGAGACCACGGCCACCGCTTCCAGCGGCTGGCCCAGCGCGGCGGGGACCTCGCCGCGGCCCAGCGAAAAGTTGGCGATGTTGATGTTGTTGCGCCCCAGCACCATGCCCACATGCCCGATTACGCCGGGCACGTCCTGATTCTTCATGAAGATCAAATGCCCTGAGAGGGGCGCCTCGCAATAGATCCCGTCCACCTGGATCAGCCTCGGATTTCCAAGGAGCACCGCACCCTCCACCACCGTCACTCCGGAATCCGTTTCCAGTTCCAAGCGGATCGAATCGGTGTGGCCGGAGCGCGCCTCGTGCCGCTCGGCCAGATTCCAGCCGCGCTGCCCGGCAATCTGCATGGCGTTGATCAGGTTGGCGCGCTCGGACATCGACCGCTTCAGCA
>DATNMW010000400.1:0-15600 GCA_035602155.1 Bryobacteraceae bacterium
TTGACCGGCCGCTACGCCTGCTATCGCGTTTACGAAGCCGCCGATGGACGCTGGATCGCCGTCGGCGCCCTGGAGCCGAAATTCTGGCAGGCGCTCTGCCGCGCGCTCGATTGCGAACACTTCATCCCGGACCAATTCGCCGACGGTCAGCGGCGCGAAGAAATCGTCGCCGAATTGGCCCGCATCTTCCGCCAGCGCACGGCGGAAGATTGGTTCGAGCGCCTGCGGCCGGCGGATGTCTGTGTCACGCCGGTGCGCAACGTAGCCGAAGTGGCCGCGCATTTCGGCCTCGACCGCGGCGACTCCGTAGTCACCCCCAAGCTCAGCGAAACCCCCGGATACCTGGGACCCCCTGTGGGGCCTCCGGAGACTATACGGTAAGCTTACAACTGAGGGTGCAGATGCAGCGTCCTGCCGGGCGCAACATAAACCTGCTCGGCGAACTTAGTCTGACCCAGTTCCCGAATCTCGATGTTATAGCTGCCGGGGCGCAAATGCATCGACTTAGCCTCTTGCGTCATACCGGCGAACGCGCCATTGATAAATACCTCGGCATTCTTCACCTTGGTATCCAGCTTGACTTGACCAGCGGCCGGATAGCCGTAGCCGTAGTAAGCCGGGCCCCAATAGGGCCCCCAGTAAGGTCCCCAATAGCCGCCCACACCCACGCGGATCGCGGCCGAAGCGCCCATCGGCGCCAGTGTCATCACCGCAAACGTCAGAATCAACAATCCCTTTTTCATATGCCAGCTCCTGTCGGATGGAGTGCAATCCCCATGCCACAACCAAGTCTTTTACTGTCAGTCGGTTTGCCAATCGTCAGTTGGCCGCAACCCACCAAACTGGCCGAACTCAGCCACCGCCGCAGATTAGGAAAATGCTAGTATCGTGCTTGACCCCCTATCTCGAAATTGGCGGCGATTATCGCGAAGTAGTGCCCGGCATACACATGCTGGAGTTGCCGCTCCCCTTCTCCCTGGGCGTCGTCAACGTCTGGCTGGTGCGCCTCGAATCCGGCTGGCTGCTGATCGATACCGGCATGCAAACTGAAGCTTGCTTCGACGCGCTGGCCCGCGCGCTCGAAGGCCTGTCCGTCGGCTGGCGCGAGATTCGCCGCATCCTGCTCACCCACATTCACCCGGACCACATGGGCCTGGCCTCCAGGCTCATGGCGCTGACCGGCGCGCCGCTCGACTTGCATCAGGTGGATCACGAACTGTTGGCCCACGTCACCGACACCGAACTCCATCGCGACTGGCAACAGGAAATCCTGACCACGGCCGGCGTCTCGCCCGAGATGCGCGCGCTGGTGCATTCCTCCATGTTCGAGATCCAGCAAAGTTTCGAGCGGCTCGCGCCCGACCGCCTGCTCTCCGGCGGCGAGACCATCCCCACCGCGCACGGCGCGCTCGAAGTCATATGGACGCCCGGCCACTCGCCCGGCCACGTCTGTCTCTACGACCGCGCGCGGCGCGTGCTGATTTCCGGCGATCACATCCTGCAGCACATCTCCCCCAACATCGGCTGGCAGCCCGGCCGCGACGCCCTCGCCGAATTCCTCTCCTCGCTTGATCGCATCGCCGCGCTGGATGTGGATCTGATCCTGCCCTCGCACGGCGCGCCCTTCACCGGCCATCGCGAGTGGGTGCGCAAGACGCAGGAGCACCATGCCGAACGTTGCGCCCGCATCGTGGCTCTCATCGAGAGCGGCGCCATCACGGCTCACCAGATCGCCGAGAAGCTGTGGAACCGCCACCTCTCGCCCTTCCACTACCGGTTTGCGATCTTCGAGGTAATGGCGCACCTGGAGTATCTGGAGCGGCGCGGAGTCCTGCACGCCGACCGCTCCGCCGCCGTCTATCGCTGGACTTTGCCTGTGGGGCAGGTTGGCAACCTGCAGGCCGATTGTTAATCGGCCAGTTGTTTTCGCCTGCCGAGCCCGCGCCGTTCACCGGCTGGGTACAGTACCCCATCCGGATTCTGTGGTACCCGTTCAGAAAAAAGGACCGCATTCTATCGCTCGATGGGTCTATTATGTGTGGGACAAGGAGAGCATTCAATGGAGCAAACCGTGAGCGCGGGCAAACTGAACTGGGGGAAGCGTGCGTGCGCTATTTTTGCCCTCTGCGCAACTGCGGCGATAGCCTTGCCTGCGCAGACCTTCACCACCCTGCGCAGCTTGTTCGGCACCGACGGCGCATACCCCTCCGCCGGGCTAGTTCAGGCTATCGACGGGAACTTATACGGGACAACATATGGCGGCGGGGCCAACTGTGCCCCTTTCGGCTGCGGGACGGTGTTCAAAATTAGTACGGGCGGCACACTGACCACGTGCTACAGCTTCTGCTCCCAAAGTGACTGCGCCGACGGCGGCGGTCCGCAGGCGGCGCTGGTCCAGGCCGCCAACGGGGACTTCTACGGGACAACCCTCAATAGCGGGGCCACCAGGGGCACGGTTTTCAAAATCACCCCGGGCGGCACTCTGACGACGCTTTACAACTTCTGCTCGCACACCGGATGCACGGACGGCGCGCAACCCTACGCTGGTCTCGTCGAGGCGACCAATGGAGACTTCTACGGGACGACACCCTCCGGCGGAGCTAACTGCGTTTCCGACGGCGGCTGCGGGACCGTCTTCAAAGTCACCCCCAGTGGCACGCTCACAACTCTATACAGCTTCTGCCCCCAAAGCGGGTGCACCGACGGCGAATACCCGGAGGCAGGGCTAGTCCAAGGCCCCAATGGTGACTTCTACGGGACCACTCAGGCGGGCGGGGCCAACGGCTGGGGAACCGTCTTCAAAATCACTCCGAATGGCACGCTGACGACGTTATACAGCTTCTGTTCCCAAAGCGGGTGCAGGGACGGCGAATACCCCTACGGGGGGCTGGTCCGCGCCGTCAGTGGGAACTTCTACGGGACCACCGCGAATGGCGGCGCCAACGACGCTGGGACGATCTTCAAAATCACCCCGAGTGGAACGCTGACAACGCTACACAACTTCTGTTCCCAAAGCGGGTGCGCGGACGGTAGCGATCCCCAGTCGGCGCTGATCCAGGCAACCGACGGGAATTTCTACGGGACAACGCTATATGGCGGGAACGACGCCAGCGGCACGCTCTTCAGAATCACCCAGAGCGGGGCGTTCACCACGCTGCACAGCTTTTGCGCTCAACCCGGATGCCCGGACGGCCAATACACCTACGCCAGGCTCGTCCAGGCCACCAACGGGGACCTTTATGGGACAACCTCCCAAGGCGGAGCCAACGATCTGGGTACCGTATTCAGCCTGTCCGTGGGTCTGGCCCCGTTTGTGGAAACAAAGCCTACCTCCGGTGAGGTAGGAGCGGCGATCAGGATTCTAGGCTCCGATCTGACCGGCGCGACCAGCGTCACTTTCAACGGCACTGCGGCTGTTTTCGAAGTGGTTGCGCCTACCGAAATCAGCACCACGGTACCCGCCGGAGCGAGCACCGGAACAGTCCAGGTGATCACACCCAGCGGCACGCTTTCAAGCAATGTATCCTTCCAGGTGTTGCCATAGAGTGTCCGGCCTCGGTGGGGGGCAGGCAATGCTACGCGAAATCAAGAAAACACGGCGGGCGAAATTCGGCCCTTTCTTTTCAACAATAGCTCGAAACGGAAGCCAAACTCCACCGGCTTGCCTCAAGCGACAGGGCCACTCCCATGCGACGCCATGCGACATAATGCGACGTTCGCAAAGGAAATCGATAGCCCGTACGCGTCGTGCCATCGGCCGCAACGCCCGCCGGATACACGAAGTTCAACTGGCAAATGATCTCGCCCGGCGCCGCTCCGCGGTAAGTTACCTGCGCCGCCACGCCGCCGTTAGTCAGTGTGCATGTGTTTCCCCCACCGCGCCGCTACCCCCGCCGGATCTCTTCGAATAGTTCCACCTCGCTCCTCCCGTCCATCCCGGAATCTTCTCATCCGGGGCTGTCTAGGGGGGCCAAATTAGACGATCGAAGTGGGCCAAATCAGAGGAGCGAACTCACCCAGGAGGCAGTGCAAAACTTTTTTCCGCGTACCAGCGGATGCATCAGGCGTCCATGGTTCCTCACCGGGACGCATTCGTTCGCGATCGCGACTTGCATGGTCGCGGCGTGGGCTGGATCGACGTCCGTCTCTTGGCGGTCAGCCATTGTTACCAGCCGCAGCCTCGAATAACCAGTAGTCCGTATTGCCAGTCCAAGTAAGCTCTGGCGGCACTCGGCTTTCACCGGCTTGACGCGGCGAAACCTTCCCCACCCCGCCTGCTACACTGAATTCAACCCTATGGAAAACTTTCGCGTCACCCTGGAAGAGTTCAAAGTCCTTGGCAAGGAACTGGTCGACAAAGTCCAGGAGATCATCCACGAAGGCAATGTCCGCCGCATCATCATCCGCGACGAGCACGGGCATACCTTCATCGAAATCCCGCTCACCGTCGCGGCCATCGGCGCCGTGGCTGCTCCCATATTGGCCGCCGTCGGCGCGATCGCCGCGCATCTGGCGCACTTCACCATCGTAGTCGAACGGGTCGAGCACGTCCCGCCGCAGCCCGCTGAACCTCCCGCGCCCCCGCCCACCGAAACCAAAATCTGAAAGCAAGGTCTGAACCGTGGCAGGCTACGACCAGGATCTCAGCCGCATCGTCGAAGAGTTGAACCGCGCCGCGCCAGGTTCACGCACCGCCGACAAGCCGTCCTCGCCGCGCCCGCCTCAAAACTCCGGTTCGCTCGATCAATTGCTGGTCTTCGCCGGCCGCCAAAACGCCTCCGACCTCCTGCTGATTGCCGGCACCTCCGTTGCCCTGCGCGTCAACGGTACGTTCGCCCCAGCCGCCGGCCCGCCGCTCTCTGCAGAGGATGTTCGCAACTTCGTCCTGCCCCTGCTCGATTCCCGCCAGTACGACGATCTGCAAAAGAAAAAGTCGGTGGATTTCTGCTTCGTGCGCGATCCCGTCGGCCGCTTCCGCGCCAACATCCACTACCAGCGCGGTACCCTGGCGGCCAGCATCCGCCTGCTACCCGCGCGCATTCCGACGCTCGAATCGCTCCACCTGCCCGCCGCCCTCGCGCGCATCGCCGACCGCCGCCAGGGCCTGGTGCTCGTCACCGGGGCCACCGGATGCGGCAAGAGTTCCACGCTGGCGGCCATGATCGATCTGATTAACACCCGCCGCCGCACCCACATCGTCACCATCGAAGACCCCATCGAATACCAGCACGCAAACCGCAGCTCCATCGTCGAGCAAATCGAGGTCGGACACGATACCCCCGACTTCGTGAACTCGCTGCGCAGCATTCTGCGGCAGACTCCCGACGTCATCCTGGTAGGCGAAATGCGCGACCCCGAAACCATGGCCACCGTGCTCACCGCCGCGGAAACCGGCCATCTGGTGTTCTCCACGCTGCATACCAACGATGCGGCGCAGTCCGTCTCCCGCATCTTGGATGCGTTCCCCGCGGCGCATCAGGGCCAAATGCGGCAGCAAATGTCGCTCGCCTTGCTCGCGGTTGTCGCGCAGCAACTGGTTCCCGCGGTGGATGGCGTCAACCGCTATCCGGCGCTCGAAATCATGATGGCCACCGACGCCGTGCGCAACCTCATCCGCAAGGGCGACGACCACCAGTTGCGCAGCCAGATCAGCATCGGCCGCGCCGAGGGCATGCTGACCATGGAGCAATCCTTGGCCGAACTGGTGCGCGCCGGCCGCATCCTGCGCGAGACCGCGTTTGCGCACTGTTTCCGGCCCGAAGAACTGCGGCGGGTGCTCGAAGGGTAGCCGGTCGGGTAGACTGTCTGAATGGGCTTCTCGCGATTCTCCGTTCTGCTGCTCCCCGTCGCATTGCTGACCGCCGCGCCGCCGCTTTCGGAATCCTATAAGGACGTTTCCGCGCGCATCATCGCTGCCGCATTGGCCGACCAGGACGGTTACGCCAAGCTTTCGTATCTCTGCGACCGTATCGGCAACCGGATCAGCGGGTCCGACTCGCTGAACGCCGCGATTCAGTGGGCCGCCGGGCAAATGAAGCGCGATGGTCTGGAGAACGTGGCCACGCCCGCCGTCAAGGTGCCGCACTGGGTGCGTGGCCGCGAAGACGGCGAAATAGTCAAACCTGTGCGCCATCCGCTTACCATGCTGGGGCTCGGCGACAGCGTTGCCACTCCGCCGGACGGCATTACCGCCGAGGTAGTTTCCGTCGCCGGCTTCGATGCGCTGAGCGCGCTTGGCCGCGAGAAGGTGGCCGGCAAGATTGTGCTCTTCAACGTGCCTTACGAAGGTTATGGCAAGACGGTGGCCTATCGCGCGTCGGGCGCTTCGCGCGCCGCCAAACTGGGTGCCGTGGCGATGCTGGTCAGATCGGTCGGGTCGCTCGCCATGCAGACCCCACACACGGGCGCACTGAACTATTCTGAAGCGGATCCCAGGATTCCCGCCGCCGCCATCACGTTCGAAGATGCCACGCTCATCCAGCGCCTGACGGATGCCGGCGAGACCGTCTCCGTGCATTTGTATATGGAGGCGCATATGCTACCCGATGCCGATTCCGCCAATGTGATGGGCGAGATCCCCGGGCGCGAGAAGCCCGGTGAAATCGTGGTGATGGGCGGTCATATCGATTCATGGGACGTGGGGGCGGGCGCGCAGGACGATGGCAGCGGCATCATGGCGGCGCTCGAAGCGGCCGCCGTCATCAAGAAACTGGGGCTGCATCCGCGGCGCACTCTGCGCGTGGTCTTCTGGACCAATGAGGAAAACGGGGGGGCTGGCGGCCGCGCCTATCGCGAAATGGTGGGCGGCAAGATACACGATTACGTGGCCTCCATCGAAATGGACGGAGGCGCCGAAAAGCCCGTGGGTTTTGGCGTGAGTCCCGGCGGGGCAGCGTTGGCGCGCGCCAAGGAGATCGGGCGTTTGCTCGAACCGATAGGCGCGGATACCATTCGCGAAGGCGGTGGAGGCGCCGACATCGCCCCCCTCATGCACGATGGCGTCCCCGGCCTCGGCCTGATGACGGTAGAGCAGCACTACTTCGACTGGCACCACACCCGCACCGACACAGTGGACAAGATCGACCCGCGCGAATTCCGGCAGTGCATCGCCGCCATGGCGGTGATGAGCTACGTGCTGGCGGATATGCCGGAACGCCTGGGAGAATAGTGCCGCGAGCCTTCCTGATCGATACCGACACGGCCTCCGACGACGCCGTAGCCTTAATCATGGCCCTGCGCGCGCCCGATGTGGAGGTGCGCGCCGTCACCATCGTAGCGGGCAACGTGCCTGTCGCGCAGGCCGCCCGCAACGCGCTTTACACCGCTGAACTGTGCGGCTCCCATGTGCCGGTCTTTGCCGGCGCCGAACATCCGCTGCTGCGCGAATACATGCACGCCGAATGGTTCCACGGCAAGGACGGCTTGGGCGACCACAACTATCCCGCTCCCCGCCGCGCGCCCGAACCCACGCACGCGGTGGAAGCTATTGTCGAAACCGTTCGCGCCAACCCGGGCATTACACTGGTCACCCTGGGACCGCTGACCAACGTCGCGCTGGCGCTGGCTCGCGCGCCCGAGATCGCCGCCACTGTCGGCCGCACGGTGGTGATGGGCGGCGCGCCCTGCTGCGAAGGCAACGTGACGCCCGCGGCCGAATACAACGTCTGGGTCGATCCGGAAGCCGCCCGCATCGTGGCGCGCTCCGGGCTTCCTATCGAGCTGGTGGGCTGGCATCTGTGCCGGGGCGCCGCGGCCCTCGGTCCCGGCGATATCGAACACGTGCTGAGCATCGGCACACCGCTGGCCCGCTTCGCCATTGAATGCAACAGCACCGCCATGGCCGCGTATAAGGTGCAGACCGGCGAAACCGGCATTTCGCTACCCGACCCGGTGGCTATGTCGATCGCACTCGATACATCGATATGTACGTCGGCCGGCGAGCATTATCTGGACATCGAAACAGCCAGTGAGCTGACCCGTGGCATGACCGTGGTGGACCGCCTGGATATTGCCGGCAACGACCGCAATCGCGCCATTTGGAAGCTGGCGTTGGACGCTGGCCGCAAGGCCCGCATCTGCTGGACGATCGACGTGCCACGCTGGAAGCAGGCGCTGTACGCGTCGTTACGAGGATAGGCACGCCGATAGAGCCAGCGCCACGGTGGTCTCGCCGCGCACACCGTCGCGCGCTTCCAGCTCGCGCAGCAGCACCGGCTCCAGTCCCTGCGGATCGAAATCCACTTCGCAAGCGGCGATCTCCGCCTCGCGCGCGCCCTCGAAGCACAACTCGCAAACTCCCAGATCGCCGGACTCGCAACGTACCGGAGGACCAAACGTGCGGCAGGTGATGGGCCGCGCCGCATACAAATCGCACGTTTGGGTTTCCGGATCGAGCGCGGGGCAAGGATCGTCGTCCGCCATGGGCGCCTGGCTGGCCGCGTTATCCCGCGCCCGCTGACGCACGCGCGCGGCCCGCTCCGGCTCACGGATCTCCAACTCAGCCAGTCCGCGCCGCAGCCGCACCGCGTCGAGCTGCGTGATGGGAAACTCGCCCAAACAGCACTGCGCGCACCCCGGACGGCATAGCAGCCATGGCCCGCTCAGGCGCGCCGCTTCAGCCAGCGCGGCGTCTACGATCTGGATCAGGGTGTCGTCGCTGGGCATATCGAAGGTTGGAGACGTCGCCAAATTCAAAGATTTGAGCGGTACAATTCCGCAACTAACCCGTAACCATGGTCGTTCGCCCGCCGCTTCATAATCGCATGGCCTCTGATTTCCTACCCATCGGACCGTCCAAATTATATCGAAATCCTCAAGGTACTGGACGTAATTCTTGAATTGCAGGAAAGCGTCAAGCTTCATCAGTGTCCTAATTAGGTAGGCCCGGCACTCCCACCTCCCGGCTCCGACCCCATTCCGCCCCACCGCCTCCACACCATAAAGGCCCCCACCCCGCTAGCCAGCACCCCCGCTCCGCAAAGCACGAACGTCCAACCCGACGTCGCGAACACATACGTCCAGCCGATCAGCGCCAGCACGCTGGGCAGCGGATACAGCCACATCTTGAACGGCAGCCGCACATCCGGCCGGGATTTGCGCAGCACCTCCACTGCCGCAATCTGCCCCATGAACTGAATCAGGATGCGCGCGGTCAGGATCGCCGAAACCACCCAATCGAGGCTCAACATTCCGCCCGCGATGGCCAGCCCGCCGATCACCAGCAGCGACACGTACGGGAATTCGCCCTTGGGGTGCAGGCGCGCGAAGGGCTTCCAGAAGTAGCCATCCAGCGCCGCCGCGTAGGGCACGCGGCTGTACGCCAGCAGCAGCGAGAATACGGACGCCACCGCCGACCATAGGATCAGCACGGTCACGGCGCGTCCGGCCCACGGCCCATAGAGTATCTCCATGAAGCGGGCCGCCACGAACTTGGATTGCGCCGCTTCCCGCCACGGCACCACCGCCATGATCGCGAGCGTCATCAGCGCGTACATGGCGCCCACCGCCAGCACCGAGAGCACGATGGAGCGCGGCATGGTGCGCTCCGGCCGGCGTACCTCGCCGCCCACGAAACAGACGCCGTAGTAGCCCAGATAGTTGTACATCGCGATCAGCGTGGCGCCGCCCAGTCCGGACATGAAGGCCGGCGAAATCGTGAACGCATGCGGCGGAAAATCGAAGGCGCGGCGCGCGTCGAAGTGCACCAAGCCGGCCGCCACGATCCACGCCACGGTGGCCAGCATCCCGATCCACAGCACCACCGTCAGTCGTCCCACCGACCGGATGCCTCGGTAAAGCAGCGCGATCACCAATACGCCCACCACCAACACGGCCAGGCGCATCTCCCACACGCCCATGCCCTTGCTGAAATAGGTCAGGTATTGGGCGAAGCCGATGTAGCCGGAAGCGATCTCCAGCGGCCCGCTGAAAATGAATTGCCAGATAAACAGAAATGGCAGCAACGTGCCCAGGCGCGTACGGCGGAAGGCTTCCCGCAAATACAGAAAGCTGCCGCCTTCGCCCGGCATGGCCGCCGCCAGTTCCGCCCACACCAGCCCGTCGCAGAGCGCCAGCACCGCGCCCACGGCCCAGCCCAGCATGCATTGCGGCCCGCCCATGGCCCCGATCATCAGGGGGATGGTCACGAAAGGTCCCACCCCGACCATGTTGCTCATGTTCAGGGCGGTGGCTTCCAGCAGCCCCAACCCGCGCGTCAATCCATGCGGTTTGGCCATCGTTTGTTGTAACATAGCGCCATGCCCTAGAAAGGAGGCATTCATGTTTACACCCGATCAAGCCAAAGGACTATCCATGGTTTTTCTGCAAAGCCTGGGTAACGAAATTCCCACCACGCGGCGCGTACTGGCGGCTGTTCCCGAAGCGCAGCTCGATTTCAAGCTGGGCGAGAAAGGACGCACCACCCGCGAACTGATGTGGCACATCGTGCGCAGCGAGAAATGGTTTGGCGAAGCGGTCGTTGCGGGCAACTTCGACGCGGACGGATCCGATGGACCGGCCCCCGCGACCGCTGCGGAAATCCTGGCGCATTACGACCAGCACGTACCGTCGGCCCCCGATAAGATTGCCACGCTCTCCGGTGAGCAACTGGCTGCGCCGGCGAACTTCTTCAACGTGTTCAATTTTCCCCTGGTGCTGTACATGGATTTCTGGATCAAGCACACGGTCCATCACCGTGGCCAGCTCAGCATGCAACTGCGGGCCATGAACGCCCGCGTGCCGGATATCTATGGCGGCAGCGCGGATGAGCCTTTTGCCATGCCCGCCACCGCGTAGGCCATTTCAGTGGGGCGGGCGTCCACGCCTGCGGCGGGTCTCCAGACCCCCCTCGCAGCCTTCATCCGGGGTTCGGCCTTATTGCGGTGCCGACACGGCCTGTCTTCGGGCCTCAACCCCTCTCGCTGGCAGGTCTTCGCGCCACACGGAAGGCGCACCATGAGTAGCAACCGTGTCAGTCGGCTTCACCGACCCTTTGTGTCACAGCCAACTCGGGAAACTCGCACGCGAAGCTCGTGCCGGCGCACTACCAGCCTGGAGCGGTGACGCAGGCTCGATCCCGCCTAATCGACTGAAAACATTGCTGTGCAGCGCCGTCGCTTTTGAATTCCGGAAAACCTCGTGCTACTCTCATACCGGGAAAGAAGCTCCCCGCACTCGCCGCAAGGTGTTCCGCCGGGCTCCCCATGTTCTTTGACAATCGCGCACTGTAGCGGGCGGGGACCGCGGCTGGCAACCATCACGGCATTTTACGAAGCGAAACAACCTGGTAGGATTCCGACCGCCCATGGAGGTGAAAATGGCGCCAAAGTGAGTCGGAAACCCATTTCGCAGTTCTGCAATCCTGTACTTTCAAGGAGTTGCGGTACATGAATTTTCGGAAGAAGAACCCAATTCCCAACCTGGGACGTTCCCGGCGAAGCCCAGACGAAATCCAGCAACTATAACAAATGCCTCGGGTTGCGTCTCCCGTTCTTGAAAATTGGCTTCGCTCGTCACATTTTGGTCTTGCCGCCCTCGATGCACAAGCCCGCACAATTACGCACATTTAAGCCCAACCCCCCGGCGCCCCGGCTGTCGTAGAATCTTAGTTTGCCCGATCTCCTGGTAACGGTGGTGGTCCCCACGCTGGCCGCGGATGCGAGGCTTCAGGAATGCGTCGCCGCCCTCGCGAAGCAGACGCAACCGGATTTTGAGGTGATTATCGTCGACAACAGCGGCTCCGGCGCGGTGCGGCGCAATGGAGCGGCGCGGCCGGGCGTGCGGGTGATCGAGGAACCGCGCAACGTGGGATTCGGCGCGGCCATCAACGAAGCTTGCCGTCAATCGCACAGCCTGTATGTGGCCACGCTCAACGACGACGCGGCGCCGCATCCGGACTGGCTGGCGGCCCTGGTATCGGCCATGGAAGGGCAGACGGATGCCGGAATGTGCGCCTCGCAGGTTCGGCTCTTCGGCGAAGACCTCCTGGATTCGGCTGGCATGCTGATCTCCGGCGATGGCAGCAGCAAGCAGCGCGGCCATGGGCGTCCGCCGAAGTTTTTTCCGGTGACCGAGGAAGTCCTGTTTCCCAGCGGCTCGGCGGCGCTCTACCGGCGGACCATGCTGCAGCAGATCGGCGGGTTCGACGAGGATTTCTTCCTGTACTGCGAAGATACCGACCTGGGGCTGCGCGCACGTTGGGCCGGGTGGCGCTGTCTGTACGTGCCCGAGGCGGTGGTGGAGCACCATTATTCGCATTCGGCGGGGCGCGCCTCGCGGTTGAAAGCTTATTACGTGGAACGCAACCGCCTGTTCGTGCTGGCCAAGAATTTTCCGGCACGCATGCTGGCCGCCGCGCCATTTGTGTCGCTGGCGCGATACTGGTGGCATTTGGGATTTATGCTGCGCGGACGCGGCGCCGCCGCGCGGTTTCGGCTGGAAGGCGCTTCGGCCTGGCGTATGCCCTGGTATGTGCTGCGCGCGCATGGCGCGCTGCTGCTCAATGCGCCGGTCCTGTTTCGCAAGCGCCGCCAGATCCGCCGCACTGCGCGCCTTACGCCGCATATCTACGGGCGGCTGCTGCGCTCGCATTCCATTTCCGCGCGGCGCGTGGCGGAGCTTTGACCATGCTGGCCGTGCCCACAGCCTCATCGCCGGACACACTGATCGTCATCGTGCCCGCATACAACGAAGAAGCTGCCGTGGGCAGCGTGGTGCGCGCCATCCACGAAGCCATGCCCGGAACACCTGTGCTGGTCATCGACGATTGCTCCTTGGACGCCACCCAGGCCGCCGCCCGCGAAGCCGGCGCGCGCGTGCTGGCCCTGCCCCACCATTTGGGGCTGGGCGGCTGCGTGCAAGCCGGCTACAAGCTGGCCTTCGAATTGGGATACGGATACGTGATCCGGGTGGATGGCGATGGGCAACACGATGCGCGCGATATTCCGCGCGTTTATGAGGCCCTGCGCTCGTCGGGCTGCGAGATGGTCATCGGTTCGCGCTTCGTGAGCGGAAACGGCGGGCGTCCCGGCGCCGTCCGCGGACTGGGCATACGCTTCTTCCGCATGGTGCTGCGCCCCATCCTGGGACAGCGGGTCCACGATCCGACTTCCGGCTTTGTGGGGGTCAACCGCAACGCCCTGCAGGTCTTTAGCAAGAGCTTTCCGCTGGAATACCCGGAGATCGAAGCGCTGGTCGTACTGCAACGCAAACAATTCCGCTTCCTGGAAATTCCGTGCCGCATGCACCCGCGCACCACCGGCCGCTCGTCGATTACGGCGGTACGATCGATCTACTACATCGTACACGTGCTGCTCGGAGTCTTCGTGAACGTGCTCAAGTTCGACCAGCGCGGGCGGCGGCCCGCGAAACCCGTTAAGTAGCGACGAAGGAGATCCATGGACCGCCTTTTGAATGTCTTCACTGTATTGAGCGGCCTGCTGCTGCTGTTCGTGCTCGTGTCGGTGCGGCGCGCGCACATCCGCGTGGAATATTCGGTAAGCTGGTTACTGGCCGCGGCCGCTCTGGTGATTCTCTCGCGCTCCCGCGGCCTGCTGGAAGCGGCGGCGCACAAACTGGGACTTGCGGATCCGCCCCTGGCGCTGCTGCTGGTGGTCGGCTGCGTGTTTCTGCTCATGTTCTACCGGTTTTCCGTAATTATCTCCAAGCTGCGGGACGATAACATCGCCCTGGCGCAGCGCCTTGCGATCCTCGAGTATCACTTGCAAACCTTGCGGGACGGCCAGCCGCATGTCTGAAGCGCGCCGCGCCAAGAGCGCCAAAAGGAAGCTGCGCGCAACGGAGAAAGCGGCCTCGGCGCCGCCGAAACCCGCTACGCGTTGGTGGATCTACTGTGCCGTAGCCGTGGCGCTGTGCGCCGCCTGGCTGGTGTACGCGCCCGCCTTTGGCGGACCCTTTGTCTTCGACGACATCTCCTTGCCCTATGGCACGCCGGGTTTTCCCGGCGCGTTGCGCTTCTGGATCGGCGGCGTCCGGCCGCTGCTCATGTTCAGTTACTGGCTCAATTACCGGTCCTCTCTGGATCCGTCCGGCTTTCACGTCGTAAACTTCCTGTGCCACTTACTCAACAGTGTCCTGATATTCTTAATCGCCCGGAAGTTGTTGCGGCCGGAGTCGTCCGATTGGCTGCTGCCGGCCTTCGCGGCGGCGGTTTTTCTATTTCACCCCATCCAGACCGAAGCGGTGTCCTACATCGCCGGCCGGTCGGAATCCCTTAGCGTGCTGTTCTTTCTGGCTGCTTTCGCGGTCTTCTTGTACCGGCGGACATCCGCGGTCTCCTGGAAAGTTGCCGCCTTGGTGCTTGTCTTGTTCGGCGCCGCCGCCGCTACCAAGGAACATACGCTGGTGCTGCCCGCCCTGCTGCTGCTGACGGATTACTACTGGAATCCCGGCTTCGCGTTCAGCGGCATCCGGCGAAACTGGCGGCTCTACGTTCCCATCGCGCTGTTTGCGGCGGGTGGCCTGGTACTGGTGGCGAGAATTCTCGCCCGCAATGGGACTGCGGGATTCGGCCTCAAAGACTTCACTTGGTACCAATACTTTTTCACCGAGTGCCGCGCGTTCTTCGTCTACCTGCGGCTGCTGGTGTTCCCGGCCGGCCAGACTCCGGACTGGGATTATCAAATCTCCCGGAATATTACGGATCGTGGCGCCGTGTTCGGACTGGCCGCCATCCTGGCGCTGGTGGCCGCCGCCATCTACTTCCGGCGGCGCTATCCCCTGGCGTCTTACGGCTTCTTGGTCTACGTGCTGCTGATGGCGCCCACATCCTCGTTTGTGCCGATTAAGGACCCGGTCGCCGAGCGGCGCCTATATCTGCCGATGATCGGCATGCTGCTGGTGGCTATCGCGGCGCTGGCCCGCATTCGCGTGGATCGCCGCAAGCTCGCCGCCGCGCTTTGCGCCATCGTCGCCGTATTGGGTATCTTGACCTACCAGCGCAACCAGCTTTGGGCCAGCGAAACCGCCCTGTGGGAAGACGCCGCGCGCAAGACGCCCGGCAGGCAGCGCGTGCTCTCTCAATTGGCGCATACGTATTTCACCAACCACCGTTGCCTTGACGCGATCGCCCAGTATACGGAAGCCGCGCGGGTGGCCCCGCCGGACTACGGCCTGCTGATCGATTGGGGTCTTGCCTACGATTGCGCGGACCAGCCCGATGCGGCGGTGGCCAAGCTGCGCCAGGCCGCCGAACTTAACCCGACCGCGCATGCTTATTCGCAAATTGCCATGGTCTACGCCAAGCAATCGCGCTGGCAGGACGCCTTGGCAGCCCTGGACCAAGCCGGCAAACTGGACCCCAACTACGACATGATCTACGACACCCGCGGCGGCATCCGCGCCAAGACCAACGATCTTTCCGGAGCGGCCGCCGACTATCGGCGCGCGCTGGCGGTTAATCCATTGAACGACCATGCCCGCCATATGCTGGGGATCGTCGAGCGGCAATTGAATTCCCGGCAATGACATGCGGCCGCTGCGCATAGGGGTCAACGCGCTGTACCTGATTCCGG
The DNA here is from genome assembly GCA_035602155.1 of Bryobacteraceae bacterium. Lineage (GTDB taxonomy): Bacteria > Acidobacteriota > Terriglobia > Bryobacterales > Bryobacteraceae > Bog-159. The sequence continues at coordinate 15,531 of DATNMW010000400.1, forward strand.
GCGGCGTCGGCGGCACCGAGATCTACCTCAGCGCGCTCTTGAGCGCCTTGGCGGAAATCGACGCGCGCAA
>DATNMW010000401.1:0-29051 GCA_035602155.1 Bryobacteraceae bacterium
CCCCAGCCGCTCGAGCAGGCGCACGGCCTGAAAGAAGCCAAAGCAGTAAGGCTCGCTGGCCAGCAGCGGTTTGAGAGGCGATTCCGCTACAGTAGAATCTGCCGGCCGGCTCGTGGTGGCCACTCTCGCAGTACCTCCTTCCTCTGGGGCGTACGCACGACCAACTGGCTGAAGCTGTTCAGGGAGGCCCACAGGCCCAGAAAGTGCTCCAACACGCTGGCGAACAGGTAAACGCTTCCACCGACGAATTGCCCTTCGTCGAACTCCATCTCGACCCGCGTACCGCGCAAGAACGATATGTCGTTATCGGAGATCACCCGCGCGAAATGCGGCCGGCTCCCCAGCGATAGGATACCGGATATCTGCTTTTGCAAGGCCGGATCGCCGGAGAAATTGTACAACTTGAGGATCTCCTGCAGAGCCTCCTTGCCTTCCGCGACCAGCGACAGGTAATTCAGCGAAAGATGCGAGATCAATCGCCAGAAAAGACCCTGGCCCAGGGGCGGCCGTTGAGTGGAGGTGGGCGTATGCAAGGCCATCACTCGCTTGACGGCTGGGAAGCCTTCCATCTCGAAGTCGCCGTCTTCACTGCCGAAGGGCAAGCGCGAGATCAGGTCCCGGTTGGTACAGAGGCAGCGTACGCTGATGGTATCCAGGTCCGGCCGCGCCGGCCGGCCTGAAAGATCCACCAGCGAGAGATAAAGATCCGTTCCGGCATCGTCGCGCTTCGGGGACGGACGGCGGGTGGCGTGCCAAAAAGTCTGCTTCTTCTCGCGCACCGTGCCGTGACGGTACGAGTAAAACGGCTCGTAGTCTATCACCTCCGAGGATTGCGGGCTGGAACTGCGGACCTTCTCGATGGAGAAAATCTCAATGGCCCTGGGGTGCCACGCGTCCGGGATTATGGGGTATTCATGGCGGGTTTGGTTTACCAGAACGGGCTCCGCCTCATGTTCGAACAAATTAACGATGGGCGCGCAGCCCAGGCGGAAGGTTCTCTCTGAGACCCCCATTTCCAGGGTCTGCTGCCGTTCCCGCCGCTCGAAACGGGAAATCAGAAAAATCAATTCCGCCCGGTTCTTCAAACCGGCGGCGAAGGCCGGCTGCAATCCGGAGAGTTCCAAGAAGAGGAATTTTTCCGGAAACGCAAAGTACTCCTGCAGCAGCCGATAGCCGATAAACGAGCGCCGCGAATAAGGCAATATTCCCTGGTCTTCGGCGAAGCCCACCGGACGCAGGGAATCGGGATCCAGCAGCACCGGCTTGAACTTGGATTTGGGAGTAGGATCGCGCACATAGACTTGCGCGCAATTATTGCAAAGCAGCTCATAGAGGGCATGCACCAACCTGTCGTCGCCGGACAGATAGAAGCGCAGAGCGTCCAGGGGGAGCTTGGCGGCCGTGGCGAGCTTATCGAAAGTGAAATCGGGGAGACAATTCAACTCGATCCGCAGAGCGGCCGGCGCATCCGGCGTGGGGAACCCCAGCCGCAGGCGATCCGGAGTGGTCCACTGCGCCTGGGCCACCGAAACCGGCCAGAGCGCCGTGTCGTAACAGGTGCGAAACTTACAGGCCTGCCCGTCGACCATGTCGGTATACAAGAGAGTGTCCGGCGGGATCGAAAGGCGGGAGGCGGAGCCTTGCTCGGGGTCCAGTTGAAACTCCACGATGGTCATGGCGGGGATGGGCCGCACATAATGCGGATAGAGAATGCCCAGAAGCGATTCGGTCATTTCCGGGAACTCGTCGTGGAGTTTGAGGTGAATGCGCGCCGCCAGAAAGGCGAATCCCTCGATCAGCCTCTTGACGTGCGGATCCTCGCACTCGTTTTCCTTAAGCAGCAGGCGATCGGCGACGCTGGGATATTTCTCGGCAAATTCGGCACCCATGCGGTGCAGATAAACCAGCTCATCCTGATAGTGCTGCAGCAGCTCATCCCGCACGGCGTTCTCCTCGCACACGGTACTCGCCGCTCGAAAGCTGCAATATGGTGTCGAACGAAATCCGCTCCGGAGCCGGTTCTACCCGCAGCAGCGCATCGATCCGGAAGTGCAAAGTTCGGATCTCGCCCGGAGCGGGAGTCTCGAAGGAAACCCGCACCTCGTGCAAACGGGGCTCCATGGCCGAAATGGTTTCTTCCAGCGTGCGCTGCAGGCGCTTGCGGTCCGGGTCCGACTGCAAGGCGATGGAGGTGATATCCGGCAATCCGTAATAATACATGGAACGCTGCACTTCCGGGCAGCCATCCGGCAGGGGATCCGGATTCCGGCGCGTGTTGAGCAACGCCTCTAAATCGCGCTTCAAAGCTTTTTTAAGATGTTCGAGCGATCCCGACATGCGCACGGCGGGCAGCAGCTTCAGGATCTCCGCCTTTACCGATTCCGGTGCTTCCAAACCGTAAACAAAATCCTCCACGTCCTGCCGGTTAACTTGGCTCCGGCCCCGGAAGGCTTTCAGTTTTTCGCGCGCTCCGGGAATCCCCTCGCGGCGCAGGAGAGACTCGAAGGCGTCAGCCAACGCTTCCGCGTCCGGCTCGGGCTCCTCAATGAGACGGTCCAGGAACGACAGGCTAGCGACAATGTTCGGACTTTCCCTGGCCATAACCTAACTGGAAAGCTCCAACGCCTGGACCGGATCGAGGCGGCAAATGCGGGCGTACACCCGATCTTTTTCCTCACGGTCCCGCTTCAACTTGCCGAGGCAGCGGAACAGCAGCACCAGCGGATGCGCCAGGGTCTCGGGGTCCTCCCATTGTTCCAGCCGGCGCTCTTCAATTTCGGCGGCCAATTCCACGAGGATTGCACAGGCAATGGCGGCGTGACCGGCCGCCAGGCAAATCTGGGCGATTTGGACCCTGCGATGGAAGCGTGCGCGGCCACAGCGCTCCTGGGACATTTCGCGCGCAAGCATGCGGAGCGCCTCCTCTTCGCGGCCGGCGCAGGCCGCTTTCAGGGCGAGATCGAAGCTGTCCGGAGGCTGCGCTTCAGGCGCGGCGCCATCTACATTTTCACTAGGTTCATTCGCGCGGAACGCGCCCGCGACCGGCTGCGATCCATTTGAAGATTCGGTCAGGTCCCGCAGCCAGCGCCGCGTCTCCGGATTGGCCGCCGGCGTATCGTCCAACAGGTTCCAGCGAGGCAGATCCGGGATGCCCGCCACGACCGCCTGCAACTCCGCCCGGATGGCTGCCGCCACGGCGTTATAGGAATCGCCGAGTCCGGCGCATGCCTGCACGGCAAGCCTTTGCAGATCGAGCCAACCCCGCCCATAGGGCTGGCTCATGGCTTGTTCAGCGGCCTCCAACAGCTCCTCCCAATCGCTGGAACCAGCCAGCCGTTTCAATTGCAAGCGCACCTCGTTGGGCGGCGGTTCCAGCAGCGCCTCGGGATCCTGGCCAGGCGCGCGCAACTCGCCCCAGCGCAAAGCCCGGAGAAGCAGATACGGCACAGGGTTCGACGGATCGTCATGGCGCAGGTACTTTACACTAACCAAAAGACGCTCGATCGCCTCTTCCCGGCTCCCCGGCTCCCAAGCCAACGCGCGGGAGCGTCCCGCCGGCGGGGCGGCCGCGCGTTCCGGCGAATCGCGGCTTGCGTCGCCGTCCTCTGCCGCAGGCACGTCCTCCGCCACCGGCGCGCCTTCTCCAGGCCTGTTTGCGAGCAGTATGTGCAACAGGTCGTGCGTTTCTTGCAACGACGCGCGAAGGCCGCTAAACGCGGGCGGCGCGTTCCCGAACTTATCCTGGCAGACGGCATCGAGGGCGGCCAGCGAATCATCGCACCCCTGCAGGCCTCTGTTTAGTTCCTCGTAGAATTCATCGGGACTGTTCGCGACGGCCGCATCGAACTGGTCCGCACTGATTTTCTTGGCTGCCAGCGCTGCTTTTCGCGCTACGAGCTTGGTGTCGTCGTCTTGTGCGTCGGCCTCGTATCCCACCTCACGGGATTCCCTGTACTTGAACCAGTTGTACCCGGATTTCGTCAAAGGCACGCTCTTCACGGACAAATCTAGCGTGGAGCCGATCCAGTTCAGCGGCGCGGCACGAAATTCGAGATCGCCTTCGTCGATTTCGGGATAGACCGAGTCCCAGAATTTCTCCAGCAACCCGCGCATGAGATCGATCCCTTGCCGCAAGCCGTCAAATCCACTCCGGCGCAACCGCGCCTCGGTGAGCCAAGCGGCAATCTGCAAGTCCTTGGTCTGGCCAGCCAAGGCTTCCGTAGCCAGCCTTTCCACCGCGGCATAATCGGCAAGTTTGGCAGGGCTGCCGTCCAATGGAATGTCGTCGATCCGGCGGGCCTCGGTAATCTCCTTATAAACCTGGGCGTACCTGAGGTTCGCGCCGCTGGGATTGGCGCCCGCGATAGGCAGAAGGAGATCGTCAAGAAGATGCATTGGTTTCCACGGACACTTCGGGGTGGGAGAAGTCGAGATGCCGCAACTCCAGCAAGGGTAACTCTTCTTCATCCACCAAGAACATTTTCTGCCCCATCGGGATCACGTTCCCGTTCTCCGGTTCCAGCCATGCGGTGGCACGCCCCAGGCGCACCGCGTCATCCGGGTAGGTCGAAGAACCCGGAGAGAGCACGGGAACGAAGACCGCACCTAAATCGCGCTCCTTGAATGCAGGCGTGGTCCGGACTACCGCCGGGGCCCATAACAGATCCCGAAGCCGCTGCGGCGCCTCTATTTCAACGGAACTGATGTGCTGAAACGGAATCCAAAGGTAACGTCCGCCGGCCAATACTTCCAACCTCGCACCGATGCGAGGATCCGCATCGATGAAGGTGGTAAATGGTTTCCCGTTACAAACGCCGGCAGTTCCGGTTTCGGGGGTTGCGCCTCTTCCGAGAAACTGTTTCTCGCTAAAAAAGCCCTGCCGTGCGTTTTCGGCGCGAAGGACTCCGCGGTAAAGGAGCACGGCCATGGCCGCGGTTGGATCGGTCTCGCCCAAAACGTCCAATTGCTTTTCGGCACGCTGGAAGTCGCCGGCAAAGCAAAGCAACTCGAACAAAAATGTGCGGCGCTGAGTGTCCGCGGGATCGTCGCGCAGTTCCGCACCCAGCGCCCGCACAGCCTCATCGAGCCGGCCAGCCTGAAACAGCTCTTTGGCTTTCATCCTGTCCTGGCAGCCGGACCGCTATGCGGCGGCAGCCTTGTTCTGCTTCAGATCCCACCCGGTCTTGATCGCTCCACCCAAGGTGCCGTCCGCCTTCTGCTCCTTGTACTCCATCACGACCGAGGTGAAGTTCAGCGTGATCTCGTCCACCGGCACCAGACTATTGCCATCGGAGCCGCCCGTATGGAATGACGACACCAGGACGTTCGAGAAGGTCCACTTCAGGAACTCTTGTTGATCCTTGCCGGCCTTTCGGCACGTCAGAACGGCCGTCGTGATAGGCTGGCCACCGGCGTGGTACAGGAACAGCTTCGGGCTGGCTTTATTGACTCTCATAGTAAAATGAAAGTCTTCCATCTGGACCTTGCCCGAGCCGGCGCCGGAGCCATAGGCACTTCCCCCTTGCTGCGCCGACCCAAACTTATAGGAGAGGACCTCTATCTCGTTCTTGTGCTTAGAATCCTGGCTCTCACCGTCTATTCCGTCGAGTTTCAAGAAATAATCAACTGCTGCCATACCGTTTTGACCTCCTTGATATAGTGAAGGGTACCGCGTAATCGTTTCACCCTTCCGAAACAAACCTGCTCTCGTTCCTATCCCCGCGTGGACTTGGGCAGTTCCGCAACGAGGCGCAAGGAAACATTCAATTCGTCCAGTTGGAAGTGCGGCCGCAAGTGCGCGATCGCCCGATACACGCCAGGTTTCCCAGGCACTTCGCTGACCTCCACGCGCGCCTCCTGCAAGGGATGAGAGGCCTTAACGCTGGGCAGGGCGGTGGGGTCGGGCGTGACGTACAGCGTAATCCACTCATTCAAGGTCCGCTCACAATCCTCGCGCGACATGAAGCTTCCGATTCTGTCGCGCATGATCGCCTTCAGATAGTGGGCAAACCTGCTGACGGCCAGCAGGTACGGCAATTGCGCCGATAGCCGGGCGCTGGCGTTGGCCGCATCCGTGCTCCAGAGCTTGGGCTTTTGAACGGACTGGGCGGCGAAGAACGCGGCGTAGTCGGTATTCTTGCAGTGCACCAGGGAAATGAATCCCTGGTCGCTCAATTCCTTATCGCGGCGATCCGTGATGGCCACCTCGGTAGGGCACTTGAGCGCCACATCGCCCTCGTCGGTCCGGAAGGTATGCGTAGGTAACCCTTTCACCAGCCCGCCGCCCTGGACGCCGCGAATGGCCGTGGTCCAGCCATACAGGGCGAAGGCGTTGGTCAACCGCGCGCCCAAAGCCCAAGCCGCATTCCCCCACAAATACTTGGAATGGTCCGTGCCGTCCACGCCTTCCTCGTATTGAAAGGCTTCGACACTCTTGGTCGCTTTGCCGTACGGCAGCCGCATCAATATATGCGGCAGGCAGAGCCCCAAATACCTCGAATCCTCGCTGGCGCGCAAGGATTTCCATTGGGCGTAGTCGAGTGTGTTGGTAACCGTCGCCAGATCGCGAATGTTGCCCAATTTTGTGAAGCTGTCCAGGTTCAGCAGATCCGGCGATGCGGCGGTGAGAAATGGTGCATGCGCCTGCGCCGCCACCTTTGAAACCCGGTCCAGCAGTTCCATGTCCTCGGGATGCCGGCCAAATTCGTAATCTCCGACCAAGGCGCCGAAAGGCTCGCCGCCAAATGTCCCGAACTCTTCTTCATAGATCTTCTTGAAGAGTTGGCTTTGATCGAACTCAGGAGCTCTTTGCAGATCGCGCAGGAGGTCCTTCTTGCTGACGTTGAGCACCTTGATCTTCAGCATGGTGCTGGTTTCACTCTGATCCAGCAGGTACCGCAGGCCGCGCCAGGAGGCTTCCAGCTTTTGAAACTCCGGCTTGTGCAAGACTTCGTTGAGCTGCACGGAAAGCAACCGGTCGATCTGGGCGATGCGGGCATTGATCATGGCTTCGGCGTCTTTGGAGACGGTCATGGAGCCTTGCAACACCTGTTCGGCGAACTCGTTGACCAGATCCCGCGTACGCTCGCGGCTGAGGCGCGTTTGTTCTACGATGCGGTCCCACATCACCGGCTCGGCCGGCTTCTCGATGGTTTGCGCGGACGGCGCGCCAGTCAGCCCTTGTTGCGGTTCACTCATGGGACTCACCCTCCCCAGGCTTGGCGGCGTCCGCAGGTTTGGTGTCCGCCGCCAGTCTTTGCAGCTTGTCCGTATTGCTGGCCGCTTCCAGGAGCAACTCGTCCAGCTTGTCGTTGCCCTGCAGACTGCCCTTCAGGTCCGACAGTTTTTGCCGCAAGTCCAGGAGCTTCCTCAGTGGCGCCACCTGCTGCGCGACTTTATCCGGCTCAAAGTCCTCCAAGCTCTTGAAATGGAGATCGATTTTGAGTTGGCCGCCTTGCGGATCCTGCGTCAGCTTGTTGTCCACGGAAAAAGCAAGGTGGGGCTTCATGCCTGCCAGGACGGCATCGAAATTATCGGGATTGACCTCTACGAAGGACCTCGCTGCGAGCGGGGCAAGCGGTTCCGCCGGCTGTCCGGTGAAATCCCCCAGGACGCCCATAACGAAAGGTAACTCCTTTAGTTCCATCGCTCCGCCGATTTCCACATCGTACGTGATTTGGACGCGTGGCGGGCGTACCCTATCTAATTTGTGTTGTGCTGAATCTGAAGTGGCCATAGATCGATGCTCTCGGCTGCCGAACCGCTGGGCAACCCGTCCGAATTTCGACTGCGAGGTTCATTATTTGGCAAAGCGAGGCAAAAGTCAAGCGTAAAGGCGACCAACCAGAAAAAACGTGCGCCTTGGTTTTCACCTGCCTGGCCGGTAGTGGCGTTCCAGGCGGACCGGGCCAAAATTAAGAAATATCAATAAAGCGGTTCGAGGCGATTGGTCCGGATGTATACTTTCAGGAAGCCAGGAAGCCAACTGGAAATCCTGGTTAGCATACCGAAAACGCCCTCGCCATGATTATACGGCAACAGCAAGAAGCTGTGTTTCAATCCGCAGCGGATGCAAGGTACCATCTCCTCCTGCGCGAGCATTATCGGAAAGCCATTCCCGAACAAGCGGGGAAGTACGACGATACCGCCCTGCTTAGCGTGATCGCTGAAACGCATCAACGGGCGCGTCGTTACGGTTTGCAGACTGCGGACGGGATGTGCCGGTTCATCGGTCTTGCAATTATTATCGACCCCCGCTTTGACGACGAGGCCAGCACCGCCGCTTTTCTCGCCGCTCCCGAGCTGGATCCGGACGTCAAGGTCGGGATGCTATGCGACGTGATTTCGGCCAAGTTGCGCAAGGCGGGGGAGGGCAGGTCTTAGCACATGGCCGTCGCCGCCGGGATAGGAGTTGCCGATCTGTTGTATATGGCAGGCGCGGCTCTAGCAGCCATGATCCTGGTTTCGCCCGCCGGACAGCAGGCTACCCAACAGGCTGTCCAGAGTGCGGCGGACGCAATCGATAACCTCAGCCCGCAATCCCAAACCGATACCCAGGATAAGACCGACGCTCCTGCGGTGCCCACGACCACCGAGCAGTGCAAAGAAAAGGAAAAGGATCCGTGCAAAGATCTGCAGGAGCAAATCGAGGAAGTCATCGACGAACTGAGGACCCGGTGGTATCAATACCAGCAAGATCCCGGCGGTCTTCCAGAAAGCGCACCGGCCGTTCCCGATCCCAGGTATGGATTGCGCTCACGCACCGGGGAGAGGCAGCAGTACGAAGATAAACAACAACGATTAAGAAATCTGGAAGAAGAGTGGAACGACTCCGGTTGTGGCCCGGACCTTCCGGACGTCTGGGAGTGGCTGACCAAACAGCTCGAAGACGGGAGCAGCACCAATCCGTATGACAAATACCCGCCAAAATAGTCTAAGTGGATGGAAAAAAATGGACGCAGCCACGCTCGTTCCCCCCAACCCGAAGAACTCCGGCGAATGGCTGCTGCTGTTCGCCGGGCTCACCCTCGACTTGGTCAAGCCTTATCGCAACCAGTTGGGTCTGCAACTGCCGGAGAATGTAGTCGCGTTCGAAGAAGGGCTGAGAAAAGCCTTCATCGAAACGAGCGAAGAGTCGGCTTTGCCCCAGGCGCTCCTGACCTGGATGTTTGAAACCTACGGCGAAGCGTTTCTTCTCCACCTGGCCCAATGGAAGGCAAGCGTGTTCAAGCCGGACGACGCGCAGTCGTTTCAGGCATATGTCTGGCGGCTGCTCGTTACGCGCGGCGGATTATCGGGGCAGCGCGACGTGGAAACACCTCCGCCCTTTGTCGTATCCGTCCGGTTCGCATTGGCGATGTTTCCGTCCTCGCCGATTCCGCGCATGCCGCAATCGCCGTGGGACCGAGCGCTGTTTGAAAGGCTTGGGTACCAAGATGATTTCAGCCCCATGACGTACTTCACGGCAGCTGTCAGGCATTGGCGGTTTGTTACCGCGTGGGAGGCTGCGCTGCATTCCAAAGTGCTATACGACGCCGCGGAAATGAAAGCGTGGGCGGAACGCGAAGCGGAGGTAAGAAAGATGCCGATCGAGCAGGTGAAAGATCCCGTCTGGCTGCCGCTGCCCGCTCCCTGGCGCTGAGATTGATCTGGCACACCCCACGGCCAACGCGTTAGTATGCCGCGGTATTTTGGGGAAACTTGGCTTGCAAGCTTAGAATTTTCGTTCGACAATCACTGAATCGGACAGAAGGTTGAATATGTCGCGCGCACCGGGCAGTACAGGTCGTGATCCCTTCCGGCTAGATCCTCGGACGCCAGGCCCACTGGGATGCGGAGACGCCGCCTCTCCCGACCCGTTCCGCCTTTTGGGCGATACGCCCGGTCCGCTGGGGCGAAATGACTGCGCCGGCCCCGATGCCGATCCACCTTATGGACTTGGGATTCCCAGGCTGCATGCGACACTCTCTCGGGACGAGGATCTTTTCCTGTGGGACGACGATCCAGATCGCTTGCTCGATGACGACAGGCTTAACCCTGAGTTTCTAGAGCTCGCGCATCGAGCATTGAAATGGGCCGTCGAGTGCGGTCTGCGCGCCAAAGTGTTTGATGCCTACCGTGGCCCGCGGGAGTCCGATCGCAAGCACGCCAAGTTCAAGAGGGGAGTGAGTGGCAAGGCTGCCTCGGGATGGGAATCGGTCGAATCGACAACTACGGCCTGGCGATGGACGTATGGCTCTACGACCACAACTGGCTTAAAGAATAACACGGCGATGCGTCAATGAACGATGCTTGGCTGGGTGATCCGCGGTCGCCTGTGCTGATCCTTTGCGCGCCCCGGTCTTTCTCATCGGTCGTGTGCGCCATGCTGGGCCAGCACCCCGAGATGTACGGCTTCCCAGAGCTAAACCTATTTCTAACCGGCAGCGTGGGAGAGTTGCTTCAACTCGACGATCGCATGAGCCATGTCACCGGGCGACAAGGAGCAAGCTATACGCCCGGCCTCACCAGGGCGGTTGCGCAGTTGCTTTTCCGCACCCAATCGGAGGACGCTTTGGTGCGATCCCTCGCGTGGCTGGGGAATCGCGCGCGCTGGAGCGCTTCACGTATGCTCGGGCACCTGTTACGCCTGGTCGAGCCAAGGATTGGCGTCGAGAAAAGCCCGCGTACTTGTTTGTCGACTCGGTCGCTCCAGCGCGCCCTTGCATTTCACGCGGGCACCCGCTTTCTGCACCTGACGCGCGATCCCCTCAACACCATTCACTCGATTGTTGAAAGCCTCACCGCCGGAACCCCTTCTGGCGTATCCGCGTGCTCGACTGAAGAACGGAAGAGATTTGCCGTTCGACTGTGGTGCTTCTGCCAGCAGACCATCCTCCGCGAAACCGCCGCGGTCCCCAGCCGGCGCTTTCTGCGCGTTCGCGGCGAAGACCTCCTGAATCACGCCGATACCGAATTACCCCCGATTTGCCGTTGGATTGGCATTCGAGACGACCCCGACGCGATTCAGGCGATGCTTCATCCGGAACGCTCCCCCTTTGCTCGTCTCGGCGCATGGCCGAGCGGCGGAGATCAGGATGCGGGGTTCTTGGCGAGCCCCCGCCTTCGCCCCGCCCGGTCTCCGTCAACGCCCGATTCCATAGAATCGTGGAATCTCGAACATCAAGACAAGTTTGCAATTCTGGCTCTGGCACGACTGCTTGGCTATGCCGATCGAGTGTCGCAAGATGTGGGAACGGGACGGGGTGTCGTCCTCAAGTAGCCTGTTTGGGAAACGCCGAACCCCGCGCGCCGTCCGCTACCCAAAGCTTTTTTTTGGAACGGATGCCGAAGCGGTCGATCCGCATTGAAGATATGAGTAGATTTTGCAGTACTCGCGTTTCTGCGATGCCAAGCTGCGCGCCGGGTCATCCGGCGCTTGCCGGTTCATTTACCGTCGCCTGGTCCGTGATTCGATGCCGCTGGGCGGCTAGACGTCCGGCCCCGACTCACTGGGCAACCTTGGATGGGCAGTGTAACGCTTGGAAATATCCGGGCTGGAAGAATTTGCCGTTGTGCCCGTCCAGATCCAGTACCAGCGGCACCCCTTCTTGCCTTATTCGCCCGAGGTGTTCCTTCCATGTCAGTCGGTAAGAAGATCCAACCAACTGCCACTCAGGCTCCGCGCTGCCAAAAAAATCGAACACCGCCCAATCGCCCGAAAAATCGGCCTTCTGCCCGTTGAAGGAAAACTTGACCGTCCGGACAGGCCACGTGAACTGCTTGGAAACTGGAGTGGCATTGCCGCCCGAGTTAGCCAGCTCTTTATCATCCATCGCCAAGTCCAGGTTAAGCAGGCCTTCGACGTTTCGCGAAGTAAGCGTAAAGGGGAGTTGCGGCTGTTGAGCATTGTTCGGATATGCGGCTTGTTGGAAGGTCTCCAGCAGATCGAAAAAGCGTTTGAACTCCGGTGTCGGCTGCGCTTTACTCTGCGTAATCGCGTTCTTGAGTACGGATACCTTCCCGGTGGCGGGCCGGAATATATCGTTGAGATCCTCCAGCTTCGCCGGTTGCGCCGGGTTACCCTTAGGACTGAATGGGTACTTGCTCACTAGTACATGGAATGCCTCACAGAATCCCTTCCCCTTGGCGTTCAGATCGCCGCTGCCCGCGCCCTTCAGGGCCTGCTCGGCCAATGCGATCGGGTCTGAAAGCAATTTTTTCACATTCTCATCGAGCTTGCCGTCGGGATCGTTAGGCACACTGATCGACGCAGCGGCCTGGTGTGCGAATTGGGCTTTGTCCCGGCTCTGCGCGATAGCAGGACTGTTAGGATCGGCGTCGGAGTCGGCAGCTTGATCCAACGTGAGCGCCAGGCCCGTTAGCGATTGAATGTACCCGGTATTCACCGGGTTCTGGGGAGTGAGCATACTGCCCGCGGGTACTACAGCGACGACCGGTTGGAATTTGGCGGCAATTTCCGGATCCACCGATGTGTTCTCCGACACAACGGCGAAAAGCTTCAGCAGAGCGGATTGATTTCCATCCGCGGTCCTATGGAGCTTCGTGGCGGCGTCCTTCAGACCGTTATAGGGAACCACTTCGCTCTTTCTCACGAACGTCCGCCATCGTTCGATGTAGTCGTTCTTGTACCTGGCCAGCAGGTCGCCCGCTCCGCCACCAGCCGAAGGTCCGCCGGAAGGCTTATCCAGCACCCAGGCATCTACATCGGCGCCCCCCTTCCGGATGGTCTTCTCGACGATCGCCCAGCCGCTCTTGGTGTAAGCGCCTTCTACCATGGCGCGGCCGACCACCGAACTTTCATTGAAGACTACCCGGTTGGCGACCGCGTTAGCGGCTTCTATGATACCCCGATAACGGAATTCAGCATCGCCGAAACCCCAGAGATACTGGCGCGCATGCTTGACCGCCTCGTCGTCTTTGATATCGATATCCGTGAACGGATTCTTGAGAGCTAGCTGTTGGCTATAGTAATCGAGTTGGTACGGGACCAATTCCCGCTGGTCTTGAGGCAAGGTCTTTCCCTGGCTCCAGTACTCCATCAGAATGGGCGACAGCCAAGCCTTGGTGCTGTATTGATGATACGCGGCCGTGATCAGGTAGGCTCTTACGGCATCGTACAACTCCCTCGGAAAGGCAGTGCCCGGCGGCGGCGGATTCGAAGGAGCCTTTTGCAACGTGTCCAGCAGGCGTTCTTGCACCGGACGCAGGAACAGCGGACGAAACCATCGATGGAAGTAGATGCGCCGCGCCTCGGGATACAGATCCTTGCCGTGATACATGCCCCAATGCAAACCCAAGCCCGTCGAATTCCCCTGGTCTTCGTAACCCGCCAGCGTCTCGGTCACCTTCCGCAAGTCATCCATCTGTTTTAGCGCTTCGATAGTGGGCGTGTGCCTGGCGGCCGCGAGCACCGGCCGCTCCAGGTCGCGGTTCTGAACGTAGGCATACCAAAAGCAGCCGCACAGGATCAGCGCCAGCGATGCCACGGCCAGCAACGCCACTCTGCGCAGGAAAGCGGTTCGCGTGCTGGTTTGGCTGGTTCGCAAGCCCGCGCCGTCCTGCAGCAACACCTGCCTGAAGAAGGGCGCCAGAAAGACCCATTCCGGCACTCTTCGCGAACCGGGCGCCGCTTTGGGGATGGCACGCACCCGCCGGGCATCGGCTTGGGGCCGCCGGAAGATGTTCGTAGCGCCGACTTCCGGCGCTTCTTCCAGTGCCGGCTCGGGCGCCCATTGTTCCGCTACCACGTCGCTGCGGACCACCGGACGTATCCCGCAAAAATAGAAACCGCGCAGGAACGGGCTGACGGTTAACTGCTTGGGACGGCACAGGTCCACGAGAAATCGAACCAACGGATCGCGGAACTTCCGCAATTCCCTGGGAAATTCATAAATTCCGGAGAGTTCCGGCGCGTTCTGTTCGAGGAACAGGAGATCGCAACGGCGCTCCGCCAGCGAATAGAACAACTTGTCGAAGGCGCCCCCGATCAGGCGGGTCTGCTCTTCCGCATAGGATCCCGCGCCATCGCGTCCCGCCAGGGGGAGGGTGACACCGGCGATCTGCCTGGCTTCCTCCGGAGTGAGGTTCCGCGCGTAATCCGGGAACCACGGAAACAGGTCCATTTTCGTGAAAAGCACATAGACCGGAACGTGGATTCCAAGAGTCTCGGACATGGCCTCCAGACTCGCGCGCAGGTCCCGGGCCAGCGTTTCGAGGGCGTTCCCCGAAGCGTTGGCGATCCGCTCAGAGTCAACGCAAACCACTGCCGCCCGCCCGGCGTGGGGCTCCCGTCCGGCGATGGCCGCCAACCCTGCGGGCCGCAAGGCGCGAATCAGCTTCCGCCAGAGCGCGTCATCGTTCAGAACGTTGGCGGCGGTCTCCAGGAAAATGAATTTGCGCGCAAACCATACATTAATCGAGCGCGTCGGGACGATACCGGATTCCTGCTCCGCTTGGCCGGATAGCAGTTCCGGTTCCAGCTCCGAATGCATCATCAGGGTGGTCTTGGAGCTTCCGGGAGTCCCCAGGAGGAGAACAACCGGCAGGTCCGCCAGTCTTGCGCCGGGGGCCTTTGGCGAGCGCGCGAGCTTGGCTTGGGCCTCCCGCACCAGCAGGTCGAGTTCCTCGCCGGAGCTGGCGTCTGAAGGGGCTTGCTGCGACGACTTGGCCTGCTCCTGCTGCCGCCGGAATAGAAGGATGACCGCTGCGACAGCGGCCGCTATCGCGGTCAGGCCGCCGAACAACAACCAGAATCTGGCGCCCTGGAGGTGGAGCAGGGGACCCGCGAGGGTCCAGGCCAGGGCGCCAAACACAAGCAATGCGGCGCCGGCCACCAGCAATGCGTTCATCGCACGTCCTTCGCCGCAGTGTCGGCTGGCGCGGCGGCATTCTGCGCATCCGCGATACCGTTGTCCAGGCTACGCTTGAATCCCAGGAACAGCGCCAGGCAAAGCAGGACAAACACCACCGCCACAACCAGGAGCGGGCGGACCCAAGGGTCGCGGAGAACCGCGCCGCTCACTCCGGCCTGTGCTTCGGGAAGCGCCGCTGGCGACAACGGGTATGGCCCGCGCCGAGTCCGATTGATTTTGGCTGCGACGCTGCGCTCTAAAGAGCGCAGTTCAGGCGCTCCCGGCGTCTGGTAGCGGCCTGCCAAACCGAGCAGCATGCAGAGCTGATACACCTCCAGCAAGTCCGCCAGTTCCGCTGAATCGGCGCGCGCCAGCAACGCGTCCAGGTTCTGGAAAAAGACCACCCCTGCAAGTTGCACGCGAAACAATTGGAGACCCAGAGGCTGGCTGTGCCAGTCCGCGAAAACCGGATTCCTGGAATTCAGCACCGACTCGTCGAGCAACGCAACAACCGCGAACACAGCCAGCTTCACGTCGTCCGGGGCATAGCCTTTCTGCAATGCATCCCGATCGGCGGCCTTCAACGCCGCGAGGATATTCGCGCGAAAAACGTTGGCGTCCAGCACCGGTTCGCGCTCGGCGCGCAAACGCGCGATGACCGTGAGAACCTCTTGGAAACAGAGCGCGAGATTGTCGCGGAGCGGCCGGCTCGGAGAGGAAGGTGGACCAGTTGCGCCCAGAGCCGCCATGATCAGATCTCCCCCGAGCCGGCACTTACGAATAGCCTCAAATCCGGCTTGGGAATCTCCACCGGAACGTAGATACCTACGGCACGCGTTTGCACGATATGTTCCCAACAGGGACCGACGCGGTTCACGCTGAAATACTGGGCCTCGGGAATCGACGGGACAGACGGAGGCCGCACGGGGAGATGCGTAAGGGCCAATCCGGGCAGCGCTCTACTAACGAGCCGTGGCACGAACTGCGCCGAGCAGAACTTGACCAGCTTCGGCGCTCTGGCGATCAGCTCGGCATGCTCGATCTGGGAGCGGATGCCGAGAATCCACTCACAGGGCCCCAGGGCGCGTTCGTCGGCCACTTTTCCTTCGTAATAAGATTCTCCGACGGCGTGCAGCGGGATGGAGAGAGAGGACTGCGGAATGGCAATGTTCAGGTGGCGCTGGATATGCCGCTCCAACTGCTCGAAGCAGGCCGTCGGGTTCAGGTGATCGAACGAGGGTAAATTACGCGGGTGAGAATCCAGAACAAAAGTACATAGGGCCCCGGCCAGGCGCGCCATCTCCAGGTAGAGTTCCTTTGGGTGGCCGCGCTTGGAAAAGCACAAATGACGTAAGGCCCCCAGGCTGGAATGAATGGTATGAAGCTGCCAAAATTGGGCGATCTCGCGAGTCGAGGATATGGCCGGGCTGAAGCCCCGACCGCCGGTGATGGCGGCGCTCTTGTCCTCTAGAATCTCGATCAGTTGGGTCAGCATCGTCATCAGCCGGTCGGAGGCGGCGATCGCCAGGCACGGCGGAATGAATCTCTCGTCCACCAGGAAATACGCCGGTCCGCCGCGCACAATGCGCGCCAAAGGCAAGGTGACCAGATCGCCGGTGATTTCGCTCTCCAAGATCAGGCGCAGATTCTTGCGGGCCAGCCGTACGGGTTTCTGCTCGCGGCCGGTATTTTCGTCTTCCACCAGGCAATTTTCCGCGGAGTAGCGGACGCCCGGCCCCGCCTCAGGGCCGGAGATGGCGCAGTTCAGGCCGTCGGATTTTCGTCCCGGGATGGCCAACAGAACCTGCATGCCGGCGGCGGACGGCGGAAAAATATCCGTGAGTTTGCGCTTCTCCGGAACAGGGTCGCAATCCGGAATCGCGAACGGCAGCCCATCCGGGAAAATTCCGGCCGCATGCCGCAGGCTGAGCGTGCCATTTCGCAAGGCCTCCGTATCCAGCGCGCCCGAAGTCAGACCAAACGAGTCGCTCCACAGCGAGCAGACCGCGTGATGGATGGCATCTTCGAAGTAGCGGCTCTGCGCTTGAAAATGATGGGGGGCCAAATACATCCCCTCGGACCACACGACGGGAGAAAGACGCGCCATAAGATGTTGTTGTCCGGCGAGAACAACCATATTACCTCTGCATGGGGCTGCATTGAGCTGCATTGAGAATAATAGCTTACCTGCCGTCAAAACGCTATACTCTTGGTCAGGGCAGGCTTTGCGATGAGTGCTCCCGGAGAAGGAAACCATGGCGCAACCGTCCGGTTGCATCTTCAGACCGCTTGTATCCAGTTCGCGAATGGCGATTACAGCGCCGCCACAGCGGAGCTTTCCCGCTTGCTGGAGTTGGACCCCACGAATCCCGCCGCGTTAGCGCTGAAGGCCGAGATCGCGGCCAGCCGCGGAACTCCCGAGTCTGTGCCCGGTGACAGCGAGTTCACCCGCTGGTTCAACGCGCACGGGCAGGCGGCGGAACCGGCGGGAGGAATCGTAGCGTCGCCGATGCCCGGACCGGCGCCTGAACCGGCCGCGTTGGAGCAACCCCGCGGCGAATTCACGAAGTGGTGGGAATCGCACGGCCAAGTTACCGCGGAGGCGGGATCGGCTCCGTCACCGCAAACTCCTAGGCCTTTCAGTCTCCCGCCGCCGGTAAGCGGGATCAAAGCGCCTGCCGATCCGGAGCATGCCGGGGAACCCCATAGCGAGCCGTTGAGTGGGATCGGCGAGACTACCCGGATCGTTCGCGTCGCTCCCAACAAGTTCCGCGTGGTTCCTCTGGCGCACCCGCCGGGAGAATCGGAATCTACGCCAGCGGCGCCGGAGATTGCCCGACCGGCGGCGGCGGACCCGCCGGCCTCGAAACCACCCGCATGGATTGCGGGAGCCGAGCACTCTCCGGCCGAGGAGCCGGCAGGCGAGTTTACCCGATTCTTCCGGTCCCAAAGCGAAGGCGCGTCATCCCGCGAGCGGGAGCCGGCACCGCCCATCCAAAGCGGACAGCAGAAAGGCGAAGACGGGCCGTTCCGTCCAGTGCAGCCGCAGGCGAAAGCTTCAGTCTCGCCAGGCATTGCGGGCACCGAGCCTTCCCAGGGAGGAGACTCAAGTGGCGAGTTTACCCGATTCTTTCGGACCCCAAACGAGGGTGCGTTATACGAACAAGAACCGGAGCCGCCCGCCAGCAGCGCACCGGAGACCGGCGAGTTCAGCAGGATCATTCGCAACTCGGAACTTGAAGGCGGACTCCTGCGTCCGGTGCAATTGCAGGCGGCCGTACCGGTTCGGGAACGCCAGTCGGAACCGGCGGCGCAAGACCCCTCGGGCCCCGGCGATTTCACGCGCATTATTCGAGGCTCGGAGTCTCCCCGGAAGCCGGCTCCTCCGGTCCTTCCGGCAACTCGGCAGAAACCGGCCCTTGCGCCCGAGCCGCCGCCCTCCGGCCCCGGAGAGTATACCCGGATAGTGGGCAGTGCGGCGGTAGCGCCGCCACGCGAACCTCAGGTTGCCGCGGCAGCGCCGGCGGTTACCGGCTCAGTGCCGCCTCGGCCCAAGCCATTCCTTACTCCGATAAGGCTAGTCGCGATCTTCAGTGTCCTAGCGGCGCTGGCGTTGATCCTGATCGTATTCTTCGTGGTGAAGAACTAAGAGCCTTCCCAATCTCCGCTGCCGGAGAATGGTAGCGCCTGCTACCCGTTATCGATTCTTGTTCCGAATTGAATATAACCGGCTCTCCGTCCGGAGGAGCAGGCGATCCCCGACGATCGCCGGAGTAGCCTGCGCCATCTCGTCCAGCAAATTAACATGCAGCAGCTCGAACTTTTCGCCCGCGGCAATCACAAACGTCTTGCCCTCCTCGCTGAGACAGAACACTTTGCCGTTATAAGCCCACGGCGACGAGGTGAATGCCCCACCCTGGTCGATCCTGGAGCGGTAGGCCAGCTTCCCGGTTTTCGCGTCAAAGCGGCTCAAGATCCCGGTTTCCGACAGCACATACAGCGCCCCATCGTATGCCACGTCCGTCGGCAAGTAAGTGCCACCGCGTGGCTCCGACCACGCCACAAAGTCACTCTGTTTTCCATCCTTTCCCGGCGTCAAATCCCCCGTGGCTCCGGGCCTGATCGCAAACAGCGGCGTACCCCTCCCGCCGTTCACATATAACAAACCTCCGTAAGCGAACGGACTGGGAATCGGTGTCGCCGACATGCCGGACAGCCGCCACAACTCTTTGCCCGCGGCGTCGTAGCTCACCGCCGTTCCAGGTCCGACGGTTACAACTTCCGTCCGTTGCGGGTTCTTCCAGACAAATGGTGTAACCCACCCCGAACGTCGCGACGACCCGTCGCCTTTCGGAGCCAGGTCCCGGCTTGTCCGCCAGACCAGCTTGCCCGTGTCCGTTCGGAATGCCGCGATGAACTGCTGCTTCTCGTTGTCGTTGACAATCAGCAGCGTGTCTCCCCAAAGCGCCGGCGATGCTCCCGTCCCGAAATCCAGGTAAATCGGATACGCGTCCAGCGGCGTGTGCCAAACTTGCGTGCCCTTCATGTCATATGCATAGATGCCCAGGTTCGCAACGTAGACATAGACCAGCTTTCCATCGGTCACTGGAGTCTCCGAGGCAAAGCTGTTCTTTCGATGCCGTCCTCCCGGTGGCTGCCCTGAATAGAACTCCCGCTTCCAACCCACCTGGCCGGTCCGAATATCCAGACAGTACAGGTAGTAGTGCAGCATCACCTCCTTAGGTAATTCGATGTCGCGAGCCGTCACCCGCTCCAACACCTCCCGCTCGCTTAGCCCTTGCTTCATCATCTCCGCTACGTATTCGTTGCTGTACTCGGTCCCAATCTGCGGCGGCTTCGACTTCCCCTCAGTCGCGACCGCGGTGAGAAACACCCTACGCCCGCACACAATGGGCGACGACCATCCTCGCCCAGGGATCTCCGCCGCCCATTCCACGTTCTGCGTCTTCGACCACTCTTCCGGCAGCCTACCCTTCTTAGCAGCCGGATTCGCATCCGGCCCGCGAAACATCGGCCAAGCGGGCTTCGCCGCCCATGCCGTACCCAAACTCAACGCGATCGCGCTAGAAACCAGATGAATCGAATATCGATGGAGAAAACCCATTTCGTGATTCTACGCCCCAATAGGCGATTTCGTGTGGCGTTCCTCACACTGCACCGGTTCGCCCGGTGCGTTTTTGGTCCAGCACCGTTGTGGATCTACGCTAGAATACGCTAGGAGGCAGTAAATGAGATTCTTACCCGTTTGTGCTGTTTATCTGGCATTAGGCGCCGTTCAGGCTTTTGGAGCGGCAGCCGAAGGCAAGGCAATCTACGACGCCAAGTGCAAAGGTTGCCACAAAGCCGACGGTTCCGGCATGCCGGCCATGAAGATGCGGCCGCTGGGGTCGGCCGATGTGCAGGCCAAGGCGGATGCGGACCTGAAGAAAGACATCACCGCGGGCAACGGCAAGATGAAACCGGTAGCCGTAACCGATGCGCAGGCGGCCGATCTGGTCGCCTACATTCGCACACTGAAGAAATAGGCGCGCTTTCGCGCGCTATGCTGTAAGCCATGTCCCGTCCGCTGCTCGCCTGCCTGCTCGCCCTCCATACGCTGGGCTGCTGCCAGGACGTGCATCCCGTCACCGGCCGCCAGACCGCTCCGGTCATGGGCATGGGTGGCGCGCCTTGGCTGGTGCGCCCCGGACGCGAGGCCGAGGAGGCGCCCGACGCCGCCCTGGATGCGATAAACGCCGCCATCGGCATCTCCAAAGGCGCGGTCGTGGCCGACATCGGGGCGGGCGTCGGCTACTTCACTTGGCGCCTGGCCGCCCGCATCGGACCGCAGGGCAAAGTCTACGCCGTCGACATTCAACAAGGCATGCTCGACCGGTTGCGCCAGAACATGGCCGAGCGCAAGCTGGCAAACTACGAGGCCGTGCTGGGCGCCGAAGACGATCCCCGCCTGCCCGCCGGGCGCATCGATCTGGCCCTCCTGGTGGATGTCTATCACGAGTTCTCCCAGCCGCAAAAGATGCTGCGGAAAATCCGTGCGTCGCTCACTTTGGAAGGCCGCATGGTGTTGCTCGAATATCGCAAGGAAGATCCGGGGGTGCCTATTCTGCCCGCGCACAAGATGACTGTGGCTGAGGTTAAGGCGGAGGTCGAGCCGGAAGGCTTTCGCCTGGAGAAGACCTTGGAGAACCTGCCGCGGCAACATATCCTGATCTTCCGGAAGAACGCGATGTGACCGCGCCGTCTCACCATCGCCCAGAAGGTTAACCAAGTTACAAATCATTTCGTGAATTCGGACGCGTGGGCCGTGGGGCCGCGTTGGAACTGCCGCAGGTAGGCGTGCCGTTCATGGCGGTGGATATCGACGACGACCGCGTGGAGAAGGCCATCGCCGCCGGCGTGCTGGCCGTGGCCGCCGATTCCGCGCGCGACGAAACGTTGCGCGCCGTGGGCGTGGCCCGCGCCAAGGGATTGGTATGCGCAACTGGCCACCGAAGCTGACAACCTGTTCGTGCTGCTGTTGGCGAAGTTTCCACGTGCCACCTCCGATGGGTGAACCCGTAAAGCTGCATACACTGGAGGGCATGCTGGCCGCGCAACAATGGTGTTACGGGCTTCGCCAGTGACGTCAGGCAGCCCCCGGTCTGCGCGGGTCCCCCTGTGCCCGCTCTTTCATTCGGACAACCGAGGCTTTGGCAATCGCGAGGGGCCGACGAGGCGTCGGCTGTGGTCCAGGGGTCTGCCCACGGGCAACCTCGACCCCGCCCTATCTGAGTCCAAAACCGCCGCGCGGATCCCGCCAATGCCACGCTACAATCGAAAGGAGGCATGCCCCATCCCCACAGACTCCGCTGGGCGAAGATCCGCATCGCCGTCGTGGCGGTGTCCGCCCTTTCCGTCCTGTCTGTGTTGACTTATTTGCTGAGCGGCGGAACCTGGCTCAAGGCCAAGGTAAACGTCGCCACTTATATTCCCGATTCCACAGGACTCCAACCGGATGCCGATGTCCTGCTGAACGGCGTGAAGGTTGGCCTGGTAGCGTCCGTCCACCTAAGCCCTTCGCGGGATCCCAATCGCATCGTGGAAGTGCGCATGCGGATCGAGGAGGCCTTCCTTCCCTACATTCCCGACGACTCCGTCACCACTATCGACAGCGCCAATCTTCTCGGCGACAAGTACATCAACATCAACATGGGGAGAAGCCCGCGGCCCGTGCTGGCCGGCGGCGAGTTGCGCTACCCGCCGCCGTCCAACATGATGCAAAACATCGATTTGCGCCAGTTCGACGAGCAGTTGCGGACCATCGACACGATCATCCGGGACATCCAGGCCGGCAAAGGACCCCTCGGCGAATTTGTGATGAGCGACGATCTGTACCGCCATTTTCTGGATGGGGTTGCCAAGGTAGAAAAGGAGCTGCACGCCGCCACCGGCTCACAGTCGCAATTGGGACAAGCCTTGTATAGTTCCGCCATGCACGACAAACTGAGCGCGTCGCTGCACCAATTGGACGATCGGCTGGCGCAATTGCAGGCGAACGGCATGCTGCGCGACACCACCCAGTACGATCGAATTCACGGCGAACTCGCGCAAGTGCGGCAGACGCTGGCGGATCTCAATGCGGGCAAAGGCGCCGCCGGCCAGTTGATCGCCGGCGACTCGGCATATGTCGAGTGGAACCGGCGCGTAGGTGCTTTCATCGAAAAGGTGGACGCGCTGAACTCCGGCGAGGGAGGCATGGGACAGATGCTCTCGAACGCGCAGACGTATGAGTCGCTGAACGGCGCGCTGCGGGAGCTGCAATCCACCGTGAAGGAGTTCCGCCAGGATCCGCAAAAATTCCTGCGGATCAAGCTGTTCTGATGTGACTCAGCACCTGCTCCAGCGCCTCGCGGCCAGGCAGGCTGCCTTGCGCCATCCGCGGGTTGCCGCCGCCCCGCCCGCCCGCCTGCGTGAGCGCAGCCTTAAGCGCCTTTCCCGCGTCGATACCGCAATCGGCCGATACGGCCAGCAGCACTGCGGGCGGTTCGTCCAGCGCGGCCACGAACACGGCTTTCGCCTGCGCCGTAAAGCTCTGTGCCAAGGCGCGCAAGTCTTCCATCTTGCCGGAGCTGCCGGATGGCACGCGCCGCAGCACGCGCCGCACTCCGGCTTCGTCCGGCACGGTGGCGGCATATAGTTCCTTGCCCTGATACTGCGCCAGATCCGCTTCCAACTTGCGGCGCAGCTTATCGGCACCGCGGGCCGCTTCAAACTGCGCGGCCACCAGCGCCGGCGCTTCATCGAGCGATCCCGAGACCATCTGCGCCACGCGGGAGAGCGCTTCGAAATCGGCGCGCGCCCGCCCCACGGCCCGCCCGCCGCAGAGGAACTCCACCCGCATGGTATTGCGGATGCGATCCAGCTTGCGCAGCAGGATCGGCCCGATCTCGCCGGTGCGCGCCACGTGCGTGCCGCCGCAAGCGCTGCGGTCCAGGCCATCGATGGAGACGATGCGCAACGTTCCGGCGCGCGCGGATGGCTTGCGCAAGTCGCGCGTTTCCGCGGCGTCCTCGAACGAAACATGCAGCGGCCGGTTCTCGAAAACCGCTTCGTTGGCGCGCCGCTCGGCCTCCGGCACGCGCGCAGGTTCCAGCGCCGCCGTGTCCAGGTCGATCGTGGAACTTTCCCGCCCCAGATGGAAGCTGACGGTCGGGATGCCGAACCGCTCCACGAAGACCGCCGAAAGCAGATGCTGTCCGCTGTGCTGCTGCATGTGATCGAAGCGGCGCTCCCAGTCGATGCGGCAGTCCACCTCGTCCCCATCGCGATCCGGGAGCGGCGCCGCCAGCACATGCGCGATTCGCTCCCCTTCGTCTTCCACCTCCGCCAGCGGCACGCCGTCAATGGCGCCCGTGTCGTACGGCTGCCCGCCCGACGTGGGATAGAACGCGGTGCGGTCCAGATAGATGCGGCGCCCGTCGTCCGAGCGGTCCGTCACCCGCGCGCGGAATTCGCGCAAATAGGAATCTGTGTAATAGAGGCGAGCGGTCACTCCATCCAGCTTACCGCTTGTGACCTGTTATACTCCCGAAATGCCACTCAACCGATCCCTAGCGCTAGTGTTCGTCCTGGCCGCCAGCGCCACTGCGCAGCCACCCAGAATCCTGATTCGCGCAGGCCATATCGTCGACGTCCGCACCGGCCACGAGCCACCCGATCAAACCATCGTCGTGACCGGCGACAGAATCGCCGCCGTCGCCGCCACCGCATCCACACCCGCGCAACCTGGCGACCGGGAAATCGACCTGCGCTCCATGACCGTGCTCCCCGGCCTGATCGATGTACACACGCATCTCACCTTCTCCACCGACTTCGATGCGTACACCCGCCTCTCGACCGACCCCGTGCGCGAAGCGCTCAACGGTGTCCGCTTCGCCAAGATCACGCTGGAAGCGGGATTCACCACCGTGCGCAACGTGGGCGCATCCGGCTACTCCGATGTAGCTCTGCGCGACTACATCGATGCGGGTCACATCCCGGGTCCGCATATGCAAGTCAGTGGACCTCCGCTGGGCATCACCGGCGGCCACTGCGACAATAACTTCCTCCCCGCGGAATATCATGCCACTACCGAAGGAGTCGCCGACGGCATCGCCGCCGTGCAGCAGCACGTGCGCCAGAACATCAAATACGGCGTCGATTTGATCAAGGTTTGCGCCACTGGCGGCGTGCTCTCGAAGGGCGACGACCCCAAGGCCAGCCAATACAGCCTCGACGAATTGAAGGCCCTGATAGCCGATGCGCACCGACTGGGTCGCAAGGTTGCGGCCCACGCGCATGGCGCGGAGGGCATCCTGTTTGCCACCCAAGCGGGGGTCGACTCCATCGAGCACGGCACCTACATCGATGAAGACGATATTGCCGCCATGAAACAGCGCGGCACATGGCTGGTCCCGACGCTATACCTCATCGATTGGATGCGCGATAACGGGCATTTGCCCGCGATGTTCCAGAAGAAAATGATCGAAGTCAGCGCCGCCGTGCTGCAGAACCAGCGGAAAGCTATCGCCGCCGGCGTGAAGGTCGCGCTGGGTACGGACGCCGCCGTATATCCGCACGGCCTGAACGCGCACGAAGTGGAAGTCTATGTAACCGAACTGGGCATGACACCGCTGGCCGCTCTGCAGACCGGGACCATCAATGCGGCCGACCTGATGGGCTGGTCCGACCGCACCGGCGCCTTGGAACCGGGTAAGTGGGCGGATGTAATCGCCGTGGATGGCGACCCGCTGAGCGATGTGCGTACTCTGCAGCACGTCCGCTTCGTAATGAAGTCGGGGACTGTGTATAAGCAGTAGTCCCTACCTCCGGAGATCTTGTGGTTTTTTGGCGGATTTATGGGCGGGCAAAGGCAGCAAGCTCGGGTATGATCACAAGTCCTTGAGCTTGACGGCGAGGGCGATCGCGGTTTGGCCGAAGAGCTCAGTTGATAGCGAGACGTGCGCGGGATCTTGCGATCTAGCTAAGCTAAAGCGTGTTCCCGATAGCGGTAAGCCGGCGCCGGCTGCGCTTCCGGCCAGTAGCCAACCCGGATAACCCGGATAGCGAACTACTCCAGCATCAGCGCGCAAACGCGATCGATGGCGGCGCGCACATCCGCCGGTGGTCCGTTGTAGTTATTCACCAGGATGGAGAACGCCAACATCTCCCCATTCTTCCGCCGCGCATACCCGGAGAGCGCGCCAACGTGCGACAGCGTGCCAGTCTTGGCGAAGATGCGTCCTGCCAGCGGCGTGTCCGCAAACCGCGCATGCAATGTACCGTCCTGGCCGGCCACGGGCAGCAGACTGATCCACGCATCCCGCGCCGCTGAACGGTACATGTGTGCGAGCAGCCGAACCACCGCCGCGGGCGCAACCAGGTCCAGGCGCGACAACCCGGAGCCATCCGCAAATGTGTAACTGCCGCGGTTCATGCCCATCTCGTCAAGGAACGCCCGCTGTTCGGCGATGCCGGCTTCACGGCTGCCGATATGCCGCCGCGCCTTGGCAACCGCCCGCAGCGCCATTTCCGCATGCAGATTCTGGCTCACTTTATCGGTGATGCGCAAATCCTCCACAAGGGGCGCCGAATCCCGCCGCGCCAGCTCCACACCCGGCTCCGGTTCTGGCCCCGGACCGTTGGTCAAGCCGGACACCTGGCTGGGGTACAGATGCAACGCCCGCGCTTCACCGCGAACCGAAATTCCATGCCGCGCCAGCGCATCGCGAAATGCCATGGCGGCATACAGCGCCGGATCGTCGATGCCCAATACTTCCGTATCGCCCGGGTCTTTCAGCGGCAGCGCGCCCCATATCCGCAATTGCCGCGCGCCGGGCAGCTTATCTAGCATGATTTTGCGCTCGATTTCGCGATCACTCGCGACCGTGCGCACACGATTATCGATCTCGTAGTACTCGATTGGCGGCGTCACAACCACGCGGGCCGGATCGGATGCATACCCGCCCGGCAGCACAACGACCGACAGCGTATTGTCGTTGACGCTCAACGCGCTGACGGGCGCGCCATAATCCCATACAGAATCGTCAATGGACCAACCGTCCGCATAGGGTTGCCAGATATAGGCCGTATCGTCGCCCACGATGTCGGCGGTGACGCAGCGCACACCGCGCGCGGCAACCTGTGCGGCTAAGTCCTCGATGGCCGCCAGCGGGTCTCCCGGGGGCGTGTCCCGTCGGTATGGAATCGCGCGGCCGGAGAGATTCGGATCGCCGCCGCCCACCAACCGCAACGATTCGACGCAGCCGTCCTCTCCGGGAGTGCGATCCGCCAGAACGCGGGTCTGGAACCGGTAGTCCGGCCCCAGACGCACCAAGGCCAGCGCCGTGGTGAACAACTTGGCGTCGGATGCGGGAAGAAACAGGCGATCCGCATTGTGCTCGAACAGCACGCGGCCGTGTTCCAGATCGACAACGCGGACGCCCCAAAACGACGTGCGCGCGATCGGGGACGACTCCAAAAACGCCGCGATCCGCGCGCCGGGGCGTTCTTTGGGAGCGGCCGCCGCCAGCGGCAGCGCGAGCCAGAACAGAAGCAGCGTCCGGCGCATCACCGGCCTATCACCTTGGATTCCAGCCAGATGAGCAACAGTAGAGCAGAAACCATGCAAGTCCCCAACAGGGGCACGGCTACGACGATGCCGATGCCCCAGATAGCGGCGGCATAGCCTAATGTGGCGGGCGCGATCAATCCGCCGAAAAGCGCGAAGGAAAAAATGCCGCTGAAGAAGACCGGGTGGTAATACGGAAAGCGGCCGCCGATCTTCTCGGCCACCAGCGGATAAATACTGGCGAAACCCGCGCCCAGCAGCAGCAGGCCGGCGCCGGCGCCGAACCGGTTATTGGTCGACTCCAACAGCAGGCAGCCAAACAGGGCCGCCAGAACGCTGCCGCCCAGCAACCGGCTATGCCGTACCTTGGGCAGGATCACGACGGCCACCACCCGGCCCACCAGCAAGGCTGCCCAAAAAACGGCCAGCAGACCCAGGGATGCGGGTGGGCTGATGCCCAGGCGGCGCACCAGGAACAATGGCAGCCATCCCGCGATCGACCATTCATTGCCGAACTGGAAGAACAGCAACAGGGCGAAGAGCACCGCGCCCAAACTGCGAAAGTCGCGGAAAACCTGCCGCAAGCCGGCGTGCGCCACCGCAGCCTTGTCCGCCACTGCGGTGCGCGCGTATACGCAGGCAAAGAGTCCGGGCACCAGCGCCATGAGGATCAGGATGACGGGCACGGAGTAGGCATAAAAGGTTCCGGCCACCAACAGCGTTACCGTCAGGCATCCCAATCCGTAGTAAATGCCGCCAACGGCCGCCGCACGGGCTGGCGCGCGGGAGTAAGATGCGCCGATGGCCTGGAACAAACCCGCATTCAGCAGGCCTACCGCCAGACCAAGTACGGCCAGGCCGGGCATGCGCCACAACCAATGCACGGGTGGGGTGGCAAGGGCCAGCGACAGGAGTCCGGCGCATCCCAGCGAACAGGCGAACACCAGCAGAAAGCGCAGGCTCTTGCGCGCGAGAATCGCGGCGGACACCTGGTGCGCCGCGATCACCCCGACGGCCAAGCTGAGGAAACAATTGCCGATGGTGATGAATTCCGGGGGATCGCGATGGTAGCCCCAGGCTGGCAGCACGGCGCCCAGCAGGGCGAAGAGGAATCCCGAAAGTAGAAAGCCCGCCAACGCCTTGCCGGCGGAAGGGCCCGGCGGCGCCATGACAGCCTCCCCGACAGCCACGTCAGCCACCAGTCGATTGTAACGCGGCGTCTTTCTTGTCGGGCAGGATGAGCCGGTCAGCAATCGGCCGGCCAGGACATCCGGGGCAAGGGTGGCGGGTCAGGCAGGATGGCCTGCCACGGAATTCGTGAATGCATAGGCCGCATCGGAATCGCGCTACTGAAATCGGAAGCGGCGCAACGACTCCACCACTGTTTGCAACAGGTTCACCGATGGCACCCGGCTTGCACTCTGAGCACGCAATAGAAAGTTTTTGAGCTTTGGTGGCGTTGCCTCCTTTTCGGCTGACGCTCCCCGCTGCGATCCACTGGTCGCAGCGGGGTATTTTTTTAGCGGCGCTCTGCTACACTGAAACTCTCCCGCATGTCCAAGCTCTATTCTCGATGGATCTCCGATTGGGAGTACAAACTCGCCACCCGCGATACAAACCGGGTGGTGCGCCGGTTCGAGTGGGGGCTGGACTGGCTGGGCATGCCGCCCGCCAACGGAAACTCGAGCTTGGCGCTGGGCGAATTCGTACGGGGCGTGCTGGCGGATTCCGACCGGTTCTTCGCCTGCCGGACCCCATTGGATTTTCGGCTGTATGCGGCAGAACGCGACCGCCCCGCACAGCTTACTTTCAGCAGTCCCGTCCAAACGCCCTATCCGGAGAACAACGTAGTGCAGGCGGCCTTCTTTCCCGCGCGCCGGGATACCGGCAGGGCGGTGTTGGTGCTCCCGCAGTGGAATGCGGACGAACAAAGCCACTTGGGACTGTGCAGGCTGCTGAACCGTTTTGGAATCACGGCTTTGCGCATGAATCTGGCGTATCACGGCCCGCGCATGCCGGCGGAACTGCAGCGCGCCGATTATCACGTGTCGAGCAACCTGGGCCGTACCATTCACGCCGCCCAGCAGTCC
>DATNMW010000402.1:0-24117 GCA_035602155.1 Bryobacteraceae bacterium
CAACAACGCGGTCATGCCTTGTGCGGCGCCTACGCAGGCCATCAGGACGACTGACAGAACCAGGTAGACCCAATACCGTCTGGCGAATGCCAAAAGCCGCAACAGGTCTTTCATGCGTGCACCCGCATACGCTCGTACGCGCCATTTTCGCGGACTGGCCGGGGCGAAACCTCAACCAAGTTGGCGTAAGCCCTAATGTTCATTTCGCGCGTTACCTCGATCTGCCCGCACCAGTCGGCTGCCTGGCGACTTCTTCGTACATCGCATCGGGCGCGAGGTCGATCTCGCCGGGCCAGGCGACCGCGCCCTGGTCCAGGAATACTTGCTCGAAGAAACGCACATCCCGCAACGGCGAAAGCGCTCCGGCGAAATCCTCTTCGCGCAACTGCACCTGACCGCTCAGCCCGTCTGCGAACCGGACAAACAGACGATAGTCCGGCAGAGGCTTCACTTCGACCACGTCCCAATACATCGTGCGGCCCTCCTTCAAGCCAGCGGTTCGATTTTATTCGGCGGCGTCTTCTCGCTACACAGTCGCCAGTCCTCTAGCAACTCCGCTTTATGTATCATCGCCCATTCCAGGACCAAGTCCAAAGCTCGCCGCGGAAGTTGGCCGTGCTTGATCGAGAGAGTGTGGATGTCGATCGTGGCTTCAAACTCCCCGTATCGGGCGTGGAAGTGCGGCGGTGCATGGTCGTTGAAGAACATGCGGATCAAGACTCCATAGAAGATGCTTATTGTCGGCATTCCTGGCGCGGCTAACACCTCGACTTCCTATGAGATTCCGAGCATACTCGGCGTCGTGTCTCGCATGTCTGCAATAAACGTATACACGTTGAAGCCCGCCCACACCATAACGAACAAGAATCCAACCCTGAACAGGCTCTGCTTGACTGACGCGCTCATGTCGCGGCCTATTAGCATTTCGATGACCACTATCATGATGCGCCCGCCGTCGAGGATCGGAATAGGCAGCATGTTGAAGATGGCTACGCTTAGGCTGACAATGGAAATGAGCATGAGAAAAAGAAACGCACCGGGATATCCGCCCAACACTTGGTCGGACATCCGCTGTTCGATGCCCGAAGAACGATACGCGATTGCGGTGCGGCGAAGTGTTCGATAGTGTGCGCCAGATACTGAAGCATGGCACCCGCCATTGACACGTTCTCCCGTACGGATTCACGGAGCGCCCCAGGTAACGACAGCCGCGCGACCTCCAACTTTGGATCGAGCCATGCGCCGACCACCGAGCGGCCGCCCCACCATACGGGCTGAACAGTGACCGCTGGATTTCGCCGGCGCGCTGCAGCTCGACGGTGACCGGCATTCCGGCCGGGCTGTCTTCTCGGGCAAAGCCGGGCGGATGCAGCGGATCTTGGCCGAGAAGACTAGGAACTGAATAGTTAAGTCGATGCCTGAACAGGCCGCGAATGAGGCTGCCGCGAATGATTGAATCGAAACGAGCCCTAGAATGCACCGGAACG
Source organism: Bryobacteraceae bacterium (assembly GCA_035602155.1). GTDB lineage: Bacteria > Acidobacteriota > Terriglobia > Bryobacterales > Bryobacteraceae > Bog-159. Next base: position 1,488 of record DATNMW010000402.1, read on the forward strand.
CCGTTGACGCTAATGATCAGGTCGCCACCCCGCAGGCCGGCCCTGAACGCCGGCATGTCCGGCGGCACCCTCCTCACACGCACCTCACCCTTTTCAATCCAGCCCGCCGCGCCCTGCCCGGTGCGCCCGTCCAACACCGGCGTAACCGTCGTGTCGAAATATTTGCCAGCGCGCTCGATGGTCAGATGCAGCGGCGTCCTGTCCCCCTCCTGCCAGATGACGTCCTCCAGGTGGGATTCGCCTCTCCGTTGAGCGCCACGATATGGTCGCCCTGCTGAAGCCCAGCTTGGCCGCTGGGGTCTCTGGAGTCACGGTGGCAATCACTGCGTGGTCCTTCCGATACTCGACCATGTAGAGCCCGGTGGGCAGCGCCACCGCCAACGCCGCGTTCATAGACGGGCCCGCGAAGGAAATAATCAGGCGCTGCCAGCGGGGTTTGCCGAGGAGCCCACGCGGATGTTCGGCGTCTGTTTCGCGCGCCAACTTGACATAGCCGCCGAGAAGACTGAGGGAGAGGCGAAAATCGGTCTCGCCCTTCTTGAACCCGAACAGGCGCGGGCCGAAACCGAGGCTGAAGACGTCCACCCGCACGCCGAAATGACGCGCCGTCCAGAAGTGCCCGAACTCGTGGACCAACGTTACGATGATCGCAGGCAGAACCAGGATCGCGCAGAAAAAAAAAGAAATAGTCCATATCGCTAAACCCTCGCCGAAACCAACCGCACCGAAACCGCATCGAAGATGTTGTGGATGCCTGTGAGCCGCTTCACCGGCTCGTACATCATCAACAGCGCGATCACGAAACTGGTAAACTCGCCGGCGGTCAGCGTGTGCGCCTTGATCTGCGTGCGCGCGTAAGTCAGCAGGCCCACGATGGTAAGCGCGGCGAAGAAATCGATCAAGGGCGACGGCAGCGCTTGCTGCCGAATATACCGCAGATTGCTCTTGAGCAATCGCTGCGCGGCCTGGCGGAATCGCCGCGATTCATATTCCTCCGTTCCGAAAGCCTGCACCCCGCTGAGGTTTCCTGCCTGGCTGCGCCGGCTGATGCGGCGAATGCGGCGGCCGATACGCGCCGTCGGGATCAGCACGAACGGCAGCACGGTCAGGCTAACCAGCGCCAGCTTCCAATTCGTGTCCAGGATGACGAAGAGCAGACCCGGCACTACGAAAGTCTGCCGCAGCAGGTCCGCCAGAATATGCGAAACGGCCACCTGGATTTTCTCGATATCGTTCATGATCGACGACATCAGCCGCCCCGTCGAGTGCGCTTCAAAGAATTGCGCGCCCTGCCTGACCACCTTGTCGAACAGCGTGTTGCGCAGGTCGGTTACCGCCGAGCACCCCACATAATTCACCAGGTAATTCGCCAGGTAATCGCAAATTCCCTTCGTCAGGAATACGGCCAGTATGGCGAAAGCTACCATAGTCCAGATGCTGCGATTGTGCAGTGCCCCAGGCACGATCTGGTTGAGATAGACGGGGTGGTGGAACACCGGGTCTTTGAACAGCAATACCGGCGCGTCGATCGACGCCGGATTCAGCACGCGGTCGAAGATGGGTCCGATCAACAACGCGGTCATGCCTTGTGCGGCGCCTACGCAGGCCATCAGGACGACTGACAGAACCAGGTAGACCCAATACCGTCTGGCGAATGCCAAAAGCCGCAACAGGTCTTTCATGCGTGCACCCGCATGCGCTCCAGAGCGTCGACCACCTGCCGTTCGGTGACCGATTGTATGCCCGCCGGGCTTTGGATAACCACCGACGCCGTGCGCCAGGGATGCCAGATGGCCGGGTCTGAAGAGCCGAAGATCGCCACCACAGGCAGTCCGAACGCCGCGGCCATATGCGCCGGTCCGGAATCGTTGCCGAGGAATAGCGCGGCGCCCGAAAGCAGGGATTTGATTTCGCCGAGCGGCGCGCCAATCACCGTGCGGTGTTCGCGAAAGGCCGTCAGGTCTTCGCCCGGTCCGGCGATAAATACCGGATCGAGATCCAGCGATTCGCGCAGGTACCGCGCCGCACTCAGGAAGCCGGCTGCAGGCCAGGTCTTATCCGGCTGCGATGCGACGGGATGGATCACCGCGTAGGCGCGGCCATCGAAGCGTGCGGCGGAAAACAATTTAGCCCGCGGAATCTCCACCTGCGGCGCACCCAAATAAAACATAGCCGATGCCAAATGTTCCGCCGTATGTACGGTGCGCTCTTCGCCCAGAATCTGTTGCGCGCGCGGGATGCGCACGTTGTACAGCGGTTGCCAGCGATAGTGTGCGAATCCCGCCCGCCATCGAGCTCCCGACAGGGCCGTAAGGCGCGCGCTGGCGCTGCCTCCATGCAGGTTCAAGCAAAATTCGGGAGACCACGCCCGCAACTCGCGCCAGCTCGGCCCAAGCAACGCCTCGATATCCGGATTGCGTTCAAACACCGGGCGAAAGCGGTCTTCCACCACCACCGCGATGCGCAGATCGGGGCGGACGCGCTTCAAGATTTCGAGCGCGGGCGTACTGAGAACGCAGTCGCCCAGCGAGCGCAGCCGGACCACAGCTACGCGGCAGCCGATAGGCAATTCGGTCACTCTTCGATTTTCGCCTCGTCCACTAGCATCACCGGGATATCGTCCCGAATCGGGTACACGCGGTGGCACTGGACGCACTTCAGGCCGCTATTGTCCGGCTTCAGATCGAGGTCCGCCTTGCACAGCGGGCAGACTAGTATCTCCAGCAAATCTTTACTCAACGCCATAATTGATTCTACAGTCTAGCAGGCCGGACGATCGTGGCTGGCTTGGTCGGACGAACAGATCGATCGGAACCTGGAAAAACTCGGCCAGCCTTTTCGCTAGCGCCTTGCCGATCGAGCGCCGTCCGTTCAGAATCTCGGTGGCCACCCCTTTGTTTCCCAATACCGGCCAAATGTCTTTGTGCTCAATCCACGATCGTCCATCAGTTCCTTCAGTGAGTCGTTGGGAGACACACGCGGCAAGGGGAAGCGCTTTTCCGCGTAATCTTCAAATGAGCAGCGTCGGCACTTCCGCCAGCGCCTCCTCCTCCGGCGGTGGACGGGCGGGTTGACCCGGGAGCCGATATGGGCGGGCTGAGATCGCATCTCGAATGCCTCGGGCAACGCCGGTCAGTAGAGGAACCGGCAGGCGAGAATCCGGATCTTGTCTTCCGTACCTGATACACGAGTCGGTGTTCTTGATTGATGCGTCTCGACCAGCAACCGGACAATTCGTGTTTCAAGGGATCGGGCTTGCCCAGACCGGAAAACGGGTCACGCTGAATTTCGCGAACCAGTCTCACGATTCGAAGTGCCTGGCGCCCGATCTTTTTTCCCTCCTGGCGTTGTTTCGCGGCCAGTAGGCGGCGTTTCATCGTCTCGGACTTGAGCAGGTATGCCGTTTCCCGCTCCGATTCGATTTCGCGCCAGAGTTCAATCGGGACAATGACGGCAGTCGGTTCACCAGCCTCATTGGAGACGATCCGAATCTCCGCGTTTTCCATGCCTTCAGTGTACCGCCGCCGCCGTTCCGTCGCCACGCCTGCTAGAATCCCTTCATGGTCGAAAGCTTCGACGAGTGGGTGCGCGAAGCCGAAGAGACGCTTCTCGTTCCGGGTGACTATCCGATCATTGACAGTTCCGAAATCGACATGGCCGACGAGCTGCGGACGCTCGCTTACCGTGTAGTCCGGGAGGAGGTCGAAGGGAGTAGTATTACTGGCGGCCAAGTTGAGCCCACTGTCGAGTTTCTGGAACTTCGACTGATACGTGCCGACGGTGCTCTGCCAGTCCGCTTTGTCATCTTGAACTTCCTGTACCGCCTCGCTCACTTTCAGGGTTTCGTGTCGGCGGAGTCGGCGCCATTGCTCCATCGCGAAGTCTGGCCCCACTTCGAAACATTCGTGGGGCTTCCCGATCTTGACCCCGGTGCGCTTCGGGACCCGCGCGCCGTCCAGTGGGAGATCACGAACGCCTGCGTAGCCTACAAATGGGGTCTGGCGGCGGCGCTGTTTGACCGTCTGAAATTCCTGGGGGCGATTACATCGGTGCACTTCCGGGCGCTCAAGGGTCAAATGTATGTCTGCTCCGTAGTCGCTCCGAGAGACGAGGACGAATCGGGTGAGTCGCAGGGACACTTGGCGCGGTGGTGGCTCCCACAGTTGGACACCGTTTTCTTTCCCGGTGACGACATTTTCCGCAGTATCCGCCCTATAACACTGCTGGGGTGGGGTATGAATCTGGCGGACCGGGTGGAATACTCCGCAGAGGAGCGCGCCAGGCTCTCTTACGCCGCCCACGAGTGGGAGGAAGCTTTCCAAAAGGATTCGGACTTGCTGAGTTCCTATCGGGCGGCGTGGGCCAAGTGCTACTTTATCTCCGGGAACTACGTGAAGGCGGCGGAACAGTTCGAGCGCCTCCTTGCGCTCGGCCTTGGATTTCCTTGGCTATCAAGCGAGGCAGAGGCGCGAATGCGGTCTCAACTTTACCAGAATGCCGCCGAATGCTACGCGAAAGGTGACGTGGTGGAGAAGGCTAAACTCCTGTTGGAAAGGTGCGCCGAGGAATTTCCGGGGACGCGGGGACTTTGGCTGAAATTGGCTCGACTGCACCTTTCTTCGCCCTTGGACGTCGACACCGGAAGGGTTTTGGATTGCCTTCGTAAGGAAGAGGAGATCGACCCATCATCGTTCGGGGAGGACCCGCGAGGTTCCATCGCCCTGATGCTTGCGGAGGTCGCCGGCAACGACCTTCCCGCCACGTTGCGAAAGGTCGCGGAAACAAGTCCGGGAGACCTTCAGTTCATGACTTCGGTTGTCTCGAGGCACTGGCCGTCGTTCCTATCCCTGGACGAGAAGAGCCGAACGGAATGGGTTGGCGCCGCCCTCTTGCTGTGGGGCAGCAGCACCTGCCCGTGGAACCGGCCTCTCTTGCGGCGAAAGGTAGCTGGCGCCATCGCCGATATTGCCGAAGAGCACCTGAGGCGGCTCTTTGATCGCTTTCGGCAGGAAAAGGGTAACGTCGTCCTGGAGAAGATGCCGCCTGGTTCAAGCGTGGACAAGTTTCTGAAATACTTGAAGGGCTCGCGCCTAACGCTTGGAGAAATGATCTTTGAAATCGATGACACCCGCCGGTTCGAGCCGCAATATCCCGATCTGAAAGCGTGGCTTCACTGGAATTCGAAGCGCGTGGGGAGACTCAATGACCTGCGTCGTACTGCCAGCCATGGCGGCTCGGATCTCTCAGAGGAAGATGCCATCGAGCTATATGACTTGAGCGTCTGGTTCGTTGACCTGCTTTACGGCTAGAGGCGCTTCACTTCGCGCCGGATCCCTTCGGCAATCCACATCCGGAGTTGCGTCTGGTAACCTACCGACTTCGCAGCGGCCACGTGTTTTGCCGCGGCGATCTGTTCAGGCGTCAGGCGCAATGAGATCGGGGACTTTGCGCGGGCGTGGCGGTCGCGGATCTTCCTGTCCAGCGCGGGCGACGGCTTGGCCTGAGGGGCCTCGGGCAACTGATCCCAGATCCTCGCTACCGAGTGGCTCTCGAAATATTCCGCGGCATCCTCGTCGGACTGAAACTTCGGGAGCGGCGGCCTTGCGGGAGAAAGCTTTTTCTTCATGCTGTACCTATTTGCGGCGAAATCGCCGTCGCTCAGTTGGGTCCATGTCACGGGCCGTAATCACTCTCACCAGCCCGCCGGACAATCGCTGAAACACCACGAAGGCAAGGCGCCCGTCCAGCGTTTCGCCTAACGCGATGTATCGTCTCTGGCGCGTTCGCCTGACCTTGTGGTCGCCGGCGAAGACTTCCTCTACCTCCTCTGGAGTGATCTCGTGCCTCTCGATATGGAAGATGTTGCCATCGTCCCATTCAAAACCGGAGACAACCACGGCGCTATCGTATCATATTGTATATACGAAACGCTACAGAACCAAAAAAGCGGGTTCTGGGGAACCGCGCAGGACTGGATGCCCGCCCCCCGTCACAGCCCCGCGCGCCGCCATAACTCGTCCACCCTCCCCTTCACCTCCTCCGACATGCGGATCACGCCCGGCCACGGTCTGGTAAATCCCTCGCCTGGCCATTTTCGCGTAGCATCCACGCCCATCTTAGAGCCGTAGTTCGGCAGCCGGCTGGAGTGGTCCAGCGAATCGATGGGCCCCATTGTAAATTGAATATCCCGCTCAGGATCGATGTTATTCAGCGCCTTCCAAGTCACTTCGCGCACGTCCTGCACGTTCACGTCTTCATCCACCACCACGATGCACTTACTGAACATCGCCTGCCCCAGGCCCCAGATGGCGGACATTACTTTACGCGCGTGCCCCGGATAGGACTTGCGAATCGCCACCAGGATCAGATTATGGAAGATGCCCTCGGCCGGCATGCAGATGTCGCGCACCTCCGGCAGTTGCATGCGCATCAGCGGCAGGAAGATGCGCTCGATGGCTTTGCCCATGTAGAAATCCTCCATGGGCGGTGGTCCCACGATGGTAGTGGCGTAAATCGGGTCCTTGCGCTGGGTGATGCAGGCGATGTGATACACCGGATATTCATCGGCCAGCGAGTAAAACCCGGTATGGTCGCCGAATGGCCCTTCGGTGCGCAACTCGCCCAACTCCACATGTCCTTCGAGCACGATCTCGGCCTGCGCGGGTACTTCCAAATCGCATGTCTGGCACTTCACCATTTCTACGGGACTGCCGCGCAGGAATCCCGAGATCATCATCTCGTCCAGGTCCGGCGGCAGCGGCAGGATGGCGGAAAACATAGTGGCGGGGTCCGCGCCGATAGCTACCGCAACGTCCATGCGCTTGCGTCCGGCGGCAGACATGCGGCGATAGTGCTCCGCACCCTGCTTGTGCGTCTGCCAGTGCATGCCGGCGGTGCGGTCGTCGTAGATCTGCATGCGGTACATGCCGCAATTGCGTTTGCCGGAATCCGGATTGCGCGAGAACACCAGCGGCAACGTGATGAAGCGGCCGCCATCCTCCGGCCAGCATTTCAGCACCGGATAGTCGTGGAGCGAGAAGCCCGCTGTGCGAACGACCTCCTGGCACGGCCCTTTCGACACCACTTTGGGAAAGAACGAGCCCATTTCGGCCAGCTTCGGGAGCATCTTGAGCTTGCCGATCAGGCCTTCCGGCATGCGCATTTCCAGATATTCGGAGATACGCTGGGCCACGATTTCGACCGAGTCCACTTCCAGCGCGATCTGCATCTTGCGCATGCTGGCGAAACTGTTGATCAGCACCGGAATGCCGTAACCCTTGGGCCTCTCGAAAAGCAGCGCGGGGCCGCCGGCCTTGACCGCGCGGTCGGCGAATTCGGCGATCTCCAGGATGGGGTCCACTTCGAAAGGAATGCGCTTGAGCTCCTGGTTCTTCTCCAGCGCGGCGATGAATTCACGCAGATCGGCATAGGCCATGGCGTCACTCTAACGGGGCGTCTCACCTTCTACTATGATTGAAGTTCACACACAAATCCATCCATTGTTTTGAAGGAGCAAGCATGTTTAATCGAGTGGCATTCGTCACGGGCGCGAGCCGCGGCATTGGCCGGGAGATCGCCCTGACGCTATGCCGCGCCGGTTTCGATATCGTTGTGGCCTCACCGCAGATCGAGAAAAACGAAGAACTCGCGGAGAAGATCCGGGCTTGCAGCGGGCAGGCGCTGGCCGTGAATCTGGATCTGATGTCCTACGACTCCATCCGGGCGGGCTTCGCCAGAGTGCTGCAGCAGTTCGGGCGCATCGACGTGCTGGTGAACAACGCGGGCGTCACGCGCGACGGGTTGGCGGTGCGCATGAAGCGCGAGGATTGGGACCGCGTTTTGCAAATCAATCTGAATGGCGCATTCTTCGCCATACAGCAGGTGTTGCCCGCCATGATGAAGCAGCGCTATGGGCGCATCGTTAATATCGCTTCGATTGTGGCCGAGAGCGGCAACGCCGGCCAGGCGAATTACGTGGCCGCGAAGGCGGGACTGATCGGCCTGACCAAAGCCCTGGCGCAGGAGATGGCGCCGCGCGAGATTACGGTCAACGCCGTAGCGCCGGGTTTCATCGACACCGATATGACGGCGGTGCTGACGGAGGAGTTGAAACAGAAGCTGCTGGCGCAGGTGCCTTTGCGGCGGCTGGGCCGGCCGGAGGAGGTCGCCGCCGCCGTGCGTTTTCTGGCGAGCGAGGAGGCGGGGTATATTACCGGGCACGTGCTGAACGTCAACGGCGGTATGTATATGTAAGCGGCTGGCGCGCCGTATAATGATCGGATGCGCCGCTTAATCGGCCTGTTCCTGGCCGCCCTCACGACTGCCGCAGCCGGCGACAATGTCGACAAGATGGATGCTGTGCGCGAACAGCTTCGCGCGGGCCACACGGAGGCGGCCATCGGGACCCTGCAACAGCAGCTTGCCAAAGACCCGGGCGCCGTTGGCGCCAGCATCCTGCTCGCCGAAACCCTGCTCGCCGCCGAACGCTTTGACGAAGCGGACCAGGCCACGGAGAGCGCGCTGGCAAGGAACAAATCCGACGCCGGCCTGGAGCGCGTGCTCGGCGATCTTCGCTTTCGGGAAGGCCGCATCTTCGATGCCGAGAAAGCCTACAAAGCCGCCATCAGGCTCGATCCCCGTAATGCGCGGGCCATCTATGGTGTTTCGCGCGTTTTCGATGCCACTTCTTTCCGCAAGAAAGCCTCCGAGATGCTGCAAGTGGCGCACGCCATCGACCCGCAAGATCCTGTAATCGCGAACGCGTTTGACGAGGCCGCTCCCAGATCGCCTGCCGTGCTCGCGCGCCGGGAAGCGGAGCTGGCAGCGCTGCGCGATGCGCACAGCAAGGAACCCGGCGCCCGCCAACGCGATCTCGAGCGGTGGATCGCGGTGACCAAAGCACTCGATGGCAAGCCCGCATTCGAGCCGGCGGCGCCAGACCGTCCATACCGGCTTCCCCTCGGCCGTCTAATGGATGGCCGGCGCCTGACTGGCGGCAGCTTGCCCATCAAGATCGGCGGCGCTAAAGCCGACTTGCGTTTCGATACCGGGGCTGGGGGGATCACGCTAGGCAGCCGTTTTGCCGAGCGCGCGGGCGCCAAGCGGCTGGCCGACGGCGAGATCTCCGGCATTGGAAACGGACCCGCCATGCACGGCTGGATCGGTTACGCTTCGGCCATTCAAATCGGCGATCTCACGCTGGAGAACTGCATCGTGCAAGTGCCGGATAAAGGTTCGACCGACGATTCCGGCGGCCTGATAGGCTCCGAGGTTTTCCGCCGCTTTCTAGTGAAAATCAACTTCGCGGGACAGAGTCTCGATTTGGATCCGCTGCCCGGCCCCGCTTGGGACGGTCGTTCCTTGACGAACCGTTACGAAGGCCCCGAACTGGCGGGATTCAGTCAGATGCTGAAAGTTCATCATTACCTGCTGATCCCGACTTTGATCAGCCAATCCACCAAGGCGGAACAAACTCGGGGATTGTTCCTGTTGGACACCGGCGCCGACCTGAACATGATCTCGAGCAATCTGGCGCCCGCGATCGCCAAAGTGCACGATTCGGGTGATAAAGTGCGCGGCATTTCTGGAAGAGTCAAAAACGTATACGAGGCGGACAAGATTGTCCTGCAGTTCGCCACATTCCGGCAATTGAACCTGGACCTGACGTCATTCGATCTGACGGGCCTCAGCCGCGGCGCGGGCTTGGAGTTTAGCGGCATCATGGGGCTGCCGCTAATCGGCATGTTCGCATCCGTCACGCTGGATTATCGCGATGGGTGCGTAAAGTTCGACTATAAGCGGTGAGGATCGGTTCCACTTAAGGGCTCTCAGGTGAACAGTATTGAGGCTAAGCCGCAGCGCCCGCGCTGCGCTGCGCCAGTTCCTCCGAGGTAAGTCCGAATAGCGGCGGACGCGGCACGCCGAGCAGCGCCGGGCGCCGCTGTAAGGGAAGAATTGCAGAATCGCCCGATTCGGGCCTATGGTGGGACTCTACTCGGCGGTCACCCGCAAAGGGGAAAGCGGCAAGGTTTACGGTCCTGAAGAGGCTGTTGGCATCAAAGAGGCCATCACCATGTATACGCGCAACGGCGCGTTCCTAACCCGCGAGGAGAAGCTGAAAGGCACGCTCGAAGCGGGCGAGTTGGCCGCTATGATCGTGCTGCCCGAGGATCCGCTAAGTATTTCGCCGGACAAGCTGCTGGGCCTGAAGGTGGATTTGACCATCGTTGGCGGCCGCATCCTTTACCAGCGGCAGGCGTAGCGCACGCGCTTCGGCGCGCTGAAGGACCCGCTATACGGTACGGCCGAGGCTTACCCCGCTTCAGAAGGTGAATTTGGAGACCAGACCTTGGAGATGAGCGGCCATGACGCTCAACGACTGGGCCGCCTTCTGCATGTCGGTCGCACCACTGGTGGTGTTTTGCGCGGCGGCGGCGACCCCGCCTATATTTTTCGCGATTTCTTCGGTGCCTTTGGCCGCCTCGGCCACGTTACGGGCAATCTCGTTGGTGGTCACCGTCTGCTCTTCCACGGCGGAGGCGATGTTGTTCGAAATATCGTTGATCTGATTGATAATGGCGCTGATCTCGCCGATGGCCTGCACGGCGCCCTTGGTGTCCGTTTGGATGGCGTCGATTTTCTGGCCGATCTCCTCGGTGGCTTTGGCCGTCTCCTTGGCCAATTCCTTGACCTCATTGGCTACCACGGCGAAGCCCTTGCCGGCCTCCCCGGCGCGCGCGGCCTCGATGGTGGCGTTCAGCGCCAGCAGGTTGGTCTGTTGCGCGATGGAGGTGATGACTTTGATGACCTTGCCGATTTCCACGCTGGATTCACCCAGCTTGGCGATGGTGCGGTTGGTGGATTCCGCCACGCCCACGGCGGCCTTGGCTACCTTGGCCGACTCGTTGGCGCTCTTGGAAATTTCGCGGATAGAGGCCTGCATCTCCTCGCTGCCCGTGGCGACTACGGTCACGTTCTTGGACACCTCTTCGCTGGCCGCGGAGACCACGTTGGCCTGCGTGGCCGTCTCTTCGGCGTTGGAAGCCATCTGACCGCTGACGGCCGTGAGTTCCTCGGCGGAAGATGCCAGTGCGGAAGCCTGGCTGGCGGCGACCTTCAAGGGATCCACCACCGTGTCCAGCGTTTGGTTGAAACCCTCCACGATTTTGCGGTAGTCCCCCCGATGCTTCGCGGCCTCCGCGCGGACCCCCAGCCTCCCATTCGCGGAAGCCTGGGCCAGCGTGTTCACGTCCTCCACCAAGCCGTTGATATTGTTCTTCAACAGCATCAGCCACTCGTGGATTTGGTCGTCGCTGGAGGCCTTGTCCATGGTCGCATTCATTTCGCCATTGGCGATTCTTGTAATGTAGGCGACCAGTTCCGTGAGCCAGGAATGCATGCCGTTGATGGAGTTCTTCATTTTTTCGTGGTCGCCCTTGCAGGAGATGTCCACCTTTTCGCGCAGATTCCCTCCGCGGATAAGCCGCAGCACGCGGTTGACTTCGCTCATGGGCAGCAAGATGGCATCCAGCATCTCGTTTACGCCTTCGACGATGGCGGCGTAGGCGCCCTGGAACTGGTCCGGCTTGCCGCGCTCGGATAACTGGCCTTCGTGGGAGGCCTGGGTCAGGCGTGCCAACTCTTTCTGCATGCTTTGCAGGACGATGGCGACATTATTGACGGCGTGCTTCATCTTCTCGTGGTCGCCCTTGTAGGTCTGGGCGATTAGCTCGTCGATCTTACCGATGGAGACCTGTGCCAGCACGCGGTTGCCTTCGCCGATGGGCAGCAGGATAGCATCCAGCATGTCGTTGACACCGCTGACGATGCCGGCGTAGGCCCCTTGAAACTGGCCCGTCTTGCCGCGCTCGGAGAGTTGCCCTTCACGCGAACTCTCCATAAGCCGCGCCAATTCCTTCGCCAGGTTCTTCAAGATCCCCTTGACCTGTCCTATCGAACTCGCCAACACCCGGTCGTCCGTTCCCTGAGCGGCATCTTGAAATATGCCGTTGTCCAGGTCTCCTCCCGCCAGAGCGTCCGCCTGGTTCGCGATCCGCCGGAGGCTTTCCGAAAGACGGGCAAACGAGTCGCCCAACAGCCCAGGAACCTGCCGGTCGAGCACAGGGTCTCTCAACCGGTCCTCCGACAGCGCGCCGGCTTGCTGCAGCAAAACGCCGATGGCTTCTATGATCTGGTCGGTATGCTCGGTCTTGTCCGACCCTGGCGCTGTCTCAACACCGTCCAGGCTAAGTCCGAGCGATTCGAAGGTACCCATCAGGAACGCGTCGCCGATGGCCTGCATATCGTAATTAAAGACTCGGAAGATGGCCCGCTCCGCGGCCGCGATCTTGCGCGGGTCCTTCAATGCTTTCCGCAAGTAAATGCAAGTCAGCCGCTGCAGCTCGGCGTAGGAGCCGATGTACCACTTGAACGGAAGGTTGATCCTGTCGTGGATCGCACCAACCTTAAGACGCCGCTCGAAATAGTCGGTGCCCCAGCCCTCGCCGGCGCCCTCGAAGACCTGCGTGAAGTACCCCGCCTGGGCGCGCTCCAGCGTTTGACGCACCTGGCCGGTGGACATTCCGTTGTCCTGGGCATAGGTTTCAAAGAAGCGCCGCGTGGGACCGAATTCAAACTGCCAATCGTAGAACTCCTTCGCCAGGCCGGCGGCAACCGATTGCGCCCAGGGAGTCAGCTCGTCCAGCAGAGTCCGATCCTCCTCCCCCAACCGGATAAACTCCCGGCGCGTCGCCAGGTTGGATTCGTCGATCCCGAACCGGTGCACGCCGCTGCCGGGGGCCGCGGAATGGCTGCCCCCGCCGGAGCCGCTCCGGGCCGGGGACGTCATCCGCGGCAGGATCCTTCCGGCTGGAGCCGCGGTCCCGCGGGATGTTGAATGCACGGGCGCCGGGGGGTCCATCAACGCTGTCCCGGATTTCGCACCTGTTCCATATCGCGGCTGCGCGCCGCCTTTCATTTCTTTCGCCATTACCGTTTTCTCCTTAGGGATCCATACTTGCAGATCAATCCATTCAGCTTCCCGCCGCCTATCGAACGGACGGCCGCACGACGCGCTAAGTCTCCGTGCGCGGCCCCGATGCGATATCGATAGTTTTCTCGGTGTCGAGGACCAGCAGCAGGCGGTCCTTGAGCTTGTATACACCCTGGAGCAGATCGCGCGCGGCGGGATCCACGTTATCCGGCACCGGTTCGAACGTCTCGGAATCCACTTCCACGACATCGCCGATTTCGTCCACCAGCAGGCTCACGGCGGCGCCTTCCTTGCTGCGGACCACCGTGTTCATGGGCGTCTGGCCGTCGGGCCGCGGCCGGAGCTTGAGGCGCCGCCGCATGTCCAGGGCGGTGACGATCTGGCCGCGCAGGTTAATGAGCCCTTGAATCACGGCTGGGGCCAGCGGCACCTGGGTCATCTCCTGGTAGCGCAGCACCTCCTGGACCTGCAACACGTCGATGCCAAAAAAAAGGCCATCGACAAAGAAGGTGGCATACTCGCGGGTGCTGCGGCCGGTTTCGGCCGCCGGCCCAGTTGCCGTTCGCGGAGTGTGGATAGGGTCAGACATGGCTGAGATGGCTTCAGATTTTCCCGTTAGCGGACACCAGCGCCTCCGGCGTACCGACCGCGCTGGCCAGCCTGGCCAGAGATACCAGCATGGCGTCCCGATCGAACTTCAGTTGGTAATCCGCGAAGCCTTGAGGATGCTCCCGTTGCGCCTGGGCTTGCTCGGCATTGTCGATCAGGGCCAGCGCGGGGACGTGGGCCAAGCCGGGCAAGCGCCGCATTTCCTGCAGTAGACCGTGGCCGCCTCCATTCGACGGCAGATCCAGACCGGCCAATACCACGTCGATCTTGCGGCGCTCCAGTTCCCGCAAGGCCGCCGGGGTGTCGGCCGCCTCGACTACGCGGTAGCCGGCCATTTCGAGCGAATTGCGCACCAGCCCGCGCACGAACGGAGAGGGATCCGCGATCATGACTGTGGAGGTGTTGGCGCGCGGCGCGTCCAGGCTGCCGAACCAGCCCTCATCGGCCGTCTGGATTACGGCGTGCAGGTCGAGCAAATCGGTCACTTTCTTGCCGATCACCGCGGATCCCAACAGTCCGTGGCGCGCGGCGGCCTGACGGATGGTCACTTGATCCTCCACGATGTCCAGGATCTGGTCCACCAGGATGCCGATGCTGTGCTCCCCATTATTGAAGACCACCACTTGGGCGGGGTCCTGGAGACCGGCGGTGTCCGCCGCGCCCGGGTCGAGGATGGGCGCCAGGGAGGCCAGCGGCAGAATCCGCCCGCGATATTGGACCACCCGCTTGCCGCCGGCGTGCTCGATCTTGGAAAGAGAGATCTCCTCCAGCCGCGCTACCAGCGAAAGCGGGACCGCCAGGCGTTCAAACGATCCCGCCCGGAACAGCAGGAACGTCTGGCGTTCGTTGGCGGAGTGGTCCTGCCGCCGATCTTCCGCCGCGGACTTGTCGCGCGATTCCCGAACCACACCCGACAATTGCGCGATTCCCGAAACATCCAGGATTAGGGCCACGCGGCCATCGCCCATGATGGTGGCGCCGGCATAGCAGTTCAAACCCTTCAATTGCTTTCCGAGCGGCTTCACTACAATTTCCTGGGTGTCGCTGATACCATCCACAACCAGGCCAAACTGCCGGTCCTCGGCTTGCAGCACCACGATGTTGACCACATGGGATTCGCCCGTGCTGCCGAGTTTCAACACGTCGGCCAGATAGACCAGCGGCAGCAGGCTCCCCCGTCTGCGGTAGAACGGCGCGTCATGGATGCGTTCGATCTGCCGCTTTCCGGAATCGCCCTCGAGGCGAATCAGCTCCAACAGGCTCACTTGAGGGATCACGTATCGTTCGCCGATTCCGGTCATCCTGCGTGGAGCGGACCGCTTTTCAATCAGCGTGACCACTAAGCCAGGAATGATGGCGAGAGTGAGGGGGATTTTCAGCTTCAGCGTTGTCCCTTCGCCCAAGCGGCTGACCAGTTCCACCACGCCGCCGATTTTTTCAACATTGGTCTTGACCACGTCCATGCCCACGCCGCGGCCGCTAACGCTGGTAATGACAGCCGCGGTGGAGAAACCAGGAAGGAAGATCAAAGCCAGCGCCTCCCGGTCGGTCATGCGCGAAACCTGTTCGGTGCGGATCAGCCCCTTCTGCACGGCTTTGCTTTTTAGGGCCTGCACATCGATTCCGGCGCCGTCGTCGGCGATCTCGATGTTCACCTGGCCGCCCTCGTGGAAGGCGCGCATGGTCAGCCTGCCGTAGGGCGGCTTTCCGTTGCGGACGCGCACCTCGGGTCTCTCAATCCCGTGGTCGCAGCAGTTGCGCACGATGTGCGTGAGCGGATCCTTGATGGCTTCTATGATGGTCTTGTCGAGCTCGGTATCCGCCCCTTCCATTTCCAGGTGAATCTGTTTGCCGAACGAGGTGGCCAGATCGCGCACCACCCGCGGCAGTTTGTTCCAAACCATTCCGATAGGCTGCATGCGGGTCTTCATGACGCCTTCCTGCAGTTCGGTGGTGATGAGGTTCAAACGTTGTGAGGTGGCGTTGAGGGCGGAATCCTCCTGGTGGGCGGTGAACTGCAGAACCTGGTTGCGGGCCAGCACCAACTCGCCTACCAGATTCATGAGCTTGTCCAGCAATACGACGTCCACGCGGATGGTCGAATCCGCTATGGAAGAACCCTTTGGGGCAGCCGTCTTTTCCTCGGCGTCGGGAGGCGCTGGGGTATCGGGAGGGGCCGGGTCGAGGGCCGGCTCCGGGGGCAAGCTTATTACCGGCGCTTCCGCGCTCGTCTGGGCGGAGGTCTGCGCGCTGTTCGGGGCGGGGTTTAGGGTGCAAGCGGCTTCCAGGCGTTTGCGCAGATCGGGATAGGTCCCGGGTCCTTCGTGCCCGGTGGCCTCGATGTCCACCAGAACGGTCTTAACCACATCCACGGTTTCCAGGACGATGGTGACCAACTCAGGGGTGAGCTCGCGTTTCCCCTCGCGCAGTTGGCTGAGGATGTTCTCGGCCAAGTGGGTTACACCCCCCAGCGTGTCGAAGCCAAGGAATCCGCAAGTCCCTTTGATGGTGTGAATTGTACGGAAAACACTAGCCAGGAGTTGAGGATCTTTGGGGGACTTCTCAAGCTCCACCATCTCCTGATCCAGGCGCGCCAGGCTCTCGTTGCTTTCGATGAGGAACTCTCTAATGATTTCTTGGTCGTCCATCCCTCGCCGCCAGACACACCCTCTTTTTGGATTTCCAAATGCTAGTGGCGGGGATGGGGGGAAAGTCTCATCCGCCATAGCAAAGGACGTTATCGGCCAATTCTTCGGATCTATGCGCGGCCCCGTACGCCCCGCCGCGGCCGGTCGGAACGGACCGATGGCCGGGCACGTCATTGTCCTATGGGCAAACACGGCATGGCTTCACTGGCGGCGGCACTGGCGCTGGCGGCCGTCCCGCTGCTCCCCGACGCGTCGCCCGATTACCAGGCGGTGGTCCACAAGTTCTCGCTGATCGAGCACGATCGCCTGAAGGCCGGCTCGCGCGTGGTGCTGACGCCCGCGGAGTTGAACGCCTACGCCCGGCAGGAGGTTGCCGAAGCGGCGCCGGATGGCGTCCGCAATGCGCGGCTGGAGTTGGGGCCCGGAACGGCCACCGCGACCGCGCTCATCGATTTCGGCAAGCTGCGGCGCGCGGAGGGGAAGCCGCCGGGGCGGCTTGCGGCGTATCTGCTGGATGGCGAGCGGCCGGTTACGATCGTCGCACGCATCCAGTCGTCCGATGGAACCGCGACCGTGGACGTGCAACAGGTGGAGATTTCCGGCGTGATCATCGAGGGACGCCTGCTCGAATTCCTGATCCACAGCTACTTGATGCAGGCCTACCCGAACGCCAAGGTGGGTGAGCCTTTTGCGCTGGGGCACCGCATCGAGCGCCTGGATGTGCAGCCGTCCGCGGTGGATGTGGTCATCGGACGGTAACAGCCACAGGCTGAGGCCTGTGCCACCATGGGTCTATGACTTTATGGCCGCTTCTCCTGCTGGCCGTCGCGCCAGGCGCAGATCGGGTTGTGTTCGACACCGACTGCGGCTTCTTCGGCGACGACGGCGCCGCACTGGCGATGGTGTTGCGCAGTCCGAATAAGGTTCACGTGGCGGCCATCACGGTGGTGTCGGGCAATGTGTGGGCCGCTGAGAGCACAGCATATCTCACGGAAATCCTGGGCCTGCTGGGCCATCCCGGAATCAAGTCGTTTGTGGGCGCGCAAATGCCGCTCATCCATACGGCCGACATGGCCAAGCTGGAAGGGCGGCTGGAGTTCCAAGGGGCCTTCGCTACCCCGCCTAAGTTCGCGCCAGCCGGGACGCCCTCGGCGATTGGCGCGCTGGCCGATTTGGTGCGGCAGAACCCCGGTCAAATCTCGATTCTCGCGCTGGGGCCCATGACCAATGTAGCCATGCTTCTGCGGTTGCATCCGGATCTGGCCGCGAAGATCAAGCGCATCGTCTTTATGGGCGGCAATGTGCATGTGCCGGGGAACGCGTCGGCCGCGGCGGAGTTCAACTTCTGGTTCGACCCGGAGGCGGCGCAGGTTGTGCTGCGGTCGCGCATTCGCGAGAAGATCATGTTCCCGCTGGATATCTGCAATCGCGCCGTGCTGACTAAGGCGCGCTTCGACGAAGTTATCGAGGCCAAGACGCCACTTACCGAGCGTTACAAAGAAGACTACGGCCGGCGCTATCCAGGCTTTCTCAAAAACCCCAATGCCAGTGGATTTCTTTGGGACGAGCTGGCCGCCGCTTGGCTGATCGATACCGGGTTCGTGACTAAGTCGGAGACGGAGTGGCTGGACGTGGACGCGCGGTTCGGCAAGACTTATGGCGCAACGATTCCGCTGGAGCGCAGGATGGCGCCGGATGCCACGCCCGTGCGGGTAATGCTGGATCTGGATTTCCCGCATTTGTGGAAGCTTTACAAGCGGTTGTTGAGCGGAGGCTAGGAGAAAGGAGTCAGGAGACAGGAGACAGGAGGCAAGTACCCTTTTTCGATTGGCTAGTACCCGTTATTTCCCGAGAGAGCAGAAAACCGGCCCGCAAGCGTCCAGCCTATGATATAGTGTCCGCAGCTAGTCGGTTACAGTCTGACGAATAGGGGTCGTGACGATGAAGACTCGATACTTGTCCACCATGATGGGGATGGCGCTGTTGGCCTATCTCCCCCTCGACGCGGCGGACGATACTTTCCAAATGGAAGCGATTCCGCTCGCCAGTCAGTTCGCGGCCGACACCTCGCTGCCGGCCGTTCAGATGGTCAGCGTGACCATCGCCGCGGCCAGCTCAGTCACGGCTAATCCGTGTATCGGCGGGACACGGGGCTGCCCCGACCCTACCTTCGGGTATGCGTCCATTCCGTTTCCGTCTGCCGTGCTTCCGGCCGGCAGCGATGCGGTGGTCACCTGGATGTTCCAGGACCTCTCGTACAGCGGGCCTATCCAGATGACCGTGGCTTTCATCCAAAACGGTGTGGCCGTCGGGGAACCTTCCACGTCGCATTCTAATCCGAGTGTCGTGGCGGGCGACGCGTACCTCGTCCATTTCGCGACTGCCGTTCCGGCTCAAGCGGCGGCGGGGTCCGCGATGGTGGTTGTGAACGTTACCTACGGGGACACGATTACCCGGGCGTCGCAGGAGTTTACCGTGTCGGCGGCACCGCCTGATGCTTCCGCGCCGGCCATCCAGATGGTCAGCGTGACCATCGCTGCTGATAGTTCGGGCACTGTTGATCCCTGCATTAGCGGGGAACCGGGGTGCCCCGACCCGACCCCTGGCTATGCGTCCATTCCGCTTCCGGCCGCCGTGCTACCGCTCAACAGTGGTGTAACAGTAACCGCCATGCTACAGGATCTCTCGTATAGCGGGTCCATCGAAATGACGGTGGCATTTATCCAGAACGGGGCCGTAGTCGGGCAGTCATTCCACGACGGGGGCATCGTCCTCAAGGCCGGCTCCGCTAACCTGATAGCCTTTGACGAGGGCGTTCCACCGCAGGCGTCGCCCGGGCCGGCCATGATAGTCGCGAGCATCAACTACGGGGGGAATATTGCTCGGGCCTCGCAGGCGTTTACCCTCCAGTAGACTCACCGGAGCTTGACCGCTCCCGTGAGCTTTACGCTGCCGGTTGCGATGACTGTCGGCCAATTCATTGACAAAGAGCGGAAGTACGCGCCGGTTGGGCTGATGAGGGCGAGGGAGTTGTTCACCGTGTTAAGGGTGTACTGGTCGCCCCGGTTGCAGGCATCCTTGTCCGGGTCTGTCGGATCGGAGGTGTACGCGAAAAATGGGAATGTGTAGAAAATTGCGGCCGACGTCATTTTCTGCGCAGAGGCGAACTTGAAGATCATGTCGAGCCACTGCCGATCCAATCCGTAGGTGTTCCAGTCGTTCCAGCCGCAGCCGCGGTATCCCGGAACGGTTGTGTTGGGCTCTATTTCGGCGTAGTCGGTCGCGCCGACCGGGTACACAAAGGGCGGGCTCTGGCTCTCCTCGATGCGCACATCCGTCTTTCCGGCGGCGAATGTTGCGGCGATTTCGGCGGCGTAGTTTGCGCCGAGGTTCGTTCCGCTCGTCCTGGTGAGCATATTCACAGGATAGGTGGCTGGGCCCGAAATGCTTTGGGCATTGTACACGTCGTAGGTGATGTAACTAAGGTTGGCGTCGCCGTTAAGACTGTCGCCGCAGAAATTGGGAACTATGTTGCCTCCCACAACGGTGTTATCGTCCTCCCAGTAAAGGCATCCCCCGGCGCCCACCTTGCCGGTGTACCCGTTGGTGCTAAGCTGCCCCGCATACAGGTCCACGAAGTTTCTCCAGTCCGAGGCCGTTCCTTGACCAACTCCATTCCAACCAAATCTGCTGTTCTGGGTGCTGCATTCGTGGACGATTGTGAAATAGTCCGGCTGCTGCGCGTACCCCGCATTCGTCGCCATGGTAATCATAGCGCTGGTGGTCGTGAGACAGGTCTGGTATTGGTTCATGGTGGTGACCGAGCACGTAGGGCTCAACTCCGTGAGGTTGAGATCCGCCGGGTCGAGCTCAACTTCGCAAGTGTGGCCGTTGCACGTTTGAGAATGAATGTAGTTCACCAGGTTAGTGTAGTACCCCTGTGTCGTGGAGTCTCCGTTAACGTAGGGCTCGATCCAGATATTGATGTTGATCCGGTCGACCCCCATGGAGATGAGGCCGTCGGCATACAACTTGAGGGGGCACGCCCCCCAGCCCATAAGGCTCGGGGGGCAATTCATGGCGATGCTGGGGAAGGTTGTGATGTAGGCGCCTGCGGCGGGCAAGTGGTGCGCCGCGAATTTCACCCGAGGAAGGGTAGTCCCGGCCAGGGTGATGCTGCCTGAGAAGACGCCGGCTATCGCGGTGGTCAGGTCGTTAATATACGTCGGCTCGGACGTTTGGGAAAAGGCGGCAGCGCCCGACAGCAGAGACATCGCAGCGAGTTGGGCAGGCCTGACGGCCCAGCGGCGGCGAGCCCGGATCGGCGGCGGGGCCGGGGGCTTGGGTGAGCAGCAGGGCATCGTCTTCATCGCCATCGGGTTCCTTCCTATGGGGTGAGCAAAACGGACATGTCGGCAAACTGGGCGCTGGTAACAGAAGCATGGTTCGTTACCTGAACGGAGATCTCATCCCCGGCGGCCAGCGTTACGGTGTCTGTGGTGTCGGAGTATTTTCCCGCAACGCCAGAATTCACCGGCCCGCCTACCGTCACGGCCAGAGAGGTCGCCGTCGTCCCATTCAAGAAGATCGCGAAGACAAGGGAGTTCCCCGCACCGGTCGGCTGGCCGCCTGTTGTGACCACCCAGAAATCCCTCAGCGTTCCGGCCACGGGCACTATAATCCTGCGCAGGTGCTCGTTTGTGCTCGCGCCGGCGGGACTCCCCAGCGCGAAATAGGTCGTGCCGTTCCCTAGTGAGCTGTTGTCTTGGTTTGCGCCGAAGACTGTGAGCGCCGAGGAGGTGGAGATGGAGGGCACGCCG
Source organism: Bryobacteraceae bacterium (assembly GCA_035602155.1). Lineage (GTDB taxonomy): Bacteria > Acidobacteriota > Terriglobia > Bryobacterales > Bryobacteraceae > Bog-159. The sequence goes on from DATNMW010000402.1 coordinate 22,556, forward strand.
CTGCTGGAGGTGACGAGCACCCCGTTATTCACCGACGGCGTGAATGCCACGCTGTTTGAGGTCGCGCCATAGGCTACGCCATTGGTTGTGACGGATGTGGCTCCAAGCGAGCCGGTTGCGCCGCCAGGAATCACAATCAGCTGGTATGTCCCCCCAGTCGGGCTGGTGTTGCTGCTCAGGACGCGGCCGAGAACCTGGCCGCTGAGAGGGTAGGCCAGTCCCGCGTCAGTGCAGTCGCCGCTGGCGATGGTCGAGTTCTGGACGTAGTGCCCCGCGATCGTGGCGCCATCGAAAACACATGAAGCCAGCCCGAGCTGGGCAATCTGGGCGCTTCCGGAGGTCCCGTTTCCGGCAACTACGACTCCGACCACGCCGCTCGTATCCGCTGTAGTCGTGACTACGGCGGCGGACGGCGCCGACCCGGTCAGCTTGGCCGGCCTGTTCAGAAAGGTGCCGGTCGACGTTTGGTTTGGGATGCCGACCGCAAGGTTGTAGGTCGCCAAGTCGAGGTTGGCGCCCAGCGCGCTGGCGAGGTTAAGCGTGGTTGAGCCCCCCAGCGCTACGGAGCCGCCGCCGCTAAGGCTGGTGCCGGCGGCCACGGTCAGCGATGAGTTCGCGAGCGCGGAGTTGGCGAGTTGGGACCAGGTCGCAATCCCGGTGCCATCCGTCACCAAGGGATAGCCATTCGTGCCGCCCCCGGATGTGGGCAGGGTCAGGGTCCAATTGCCAGTGCTGGCGCTCGCGCATATTGGTGAGTCGTTCGTGCCGCTTTCGAGGTGGAGGCAGCCCGGCGCGGTCCGGTTACCTGAAGGTATCCGGACACGCTAACGTTGGACGTGAAAGACGGCAGTGCGCCGGTGGCGCCTACCAGGACAGTGCCGGTACCGCCGGCGGTGGTATATAACAGGTCGTTGGCGGTGCTGTCGGCGGCGTATGCCGCGCCGTACTGGGTGCCCACCGGGACGCCGGGACGCAGTTCCGGCGGGACGATCACCATGTTGGTGTTGCCGCCACTGCCGGAAACCAGGACTCGGCCTACCAGATTGGTACCGGCGCTGGGGTAGTTCGCGCCCGCGTCCGTGCAGTTCCCGGCTGTGGTGGAGGACGTGAGGGCGTAATGGCCCGCGGTAGTAGGCCCGTCGAAAACGCATCCGGCGCCACCCCCGACCGCGATCAATGCGTTGCCGGTCGTCCCACAGCCGGTTAGGCAGGGGCCAATCACGCCGGTCTGGCCGACGGCACAGGTCACGGCGAGCCCGTTTGATGGGTCGAGGCAACTCAACAGGTGCGCGGTGGTCCCGGTTGTGGAGTCGTTGCCGAGGCTAACCGTGGCCTGTGTGCCTTGCGCAAGGAGGGCGGATACCGCCAGCGCCATGCCGCAAATCAGATTGATCGCTCTCAAAATCGGCTCCTTTCAGCGGCGACCGCCCGAGACGGCGTACCCCGCCTTATGCACGGTAATTTCAGGATTTTCCGCTTAACAACATCATCATCGAGCCGCGCCGTCAATGGTAAATCCGCCAATCGGCAAAATAACGCCTAAATGTAGCGGAAATGATGGC
>DATNMW010000403.1:0-8476 GCA_035602155.1 Bryobacteraceae bacterium
GCCGGCCAGTTCCGCTCCACCGCCGCCATCCACAACGCCGCCATGAACATTACCGGCTGGCTGATCGCGCATGACTTCCGGAATGTCATCATTGACGTGGCCAACGAGTACGATCTGCCCGGCCCGCAGTGGGATTTCAAGGGGTACATCCCGCAAAACATCATCCCCCTGATCGACGATGTGCGCGAGTGCTTCAAGCATGCCAGCTACGCCCTTCCCATCGGTGTTTCGAGCGACGGCCGCATGCGCTATCCGCAGTCGCTGCAAGGCCAGGTGGACGTGCTGTTGATCCACGGCGATGGCCGCGACCCGCGGGAAAAAGCTCGCCGCGTGGCCGAACTGAAGGACGCCGACCGCCCTGTCCTCATGACCGAGGACGACAACGGCCGCGCCACCACGGTGGAGCATCTGGCTGGCGACCTGGCGAGCTGCGACATCTTCTTCCACCGCGCCGAGGGTTGGGGATACCTGCCCTGGATGCAGGCGCAGCGCTTTCCCTTCCGCTACCTGCCTGGGGTGCTGTCCGAGGTGCGCGACGACATGCCCGAGAAGGAACGCGACATGGCTTACTTCCACGCCGTGCTGGACCACATCGCGTCGCTGACCCTGCGCCGCGCGCCCAAGGAAGACGCCCCATGAACGCGCGCGTCGCGGAGCTTTGCGGCTTGCGCCAGTTCCGGTTAACGGAAGCGGCGCTGGCCGATCCCGCTCCAGGTGACGTGCAGGTCCGCATCGACGCCGTGGGCATCTGCGGTTCGGACCTGCATTCATACGCCGAAGGCGGCGTGGGCGATACGCCCTGCCAGTATCCGATGGTGCTGGGCCACGAGCCGGCGGGGGTGGTGGTGCGGACAGGCGCCGGCGTGACCGGCTGGCATGCGGGCGATCGAGCGGCGTTCGAGCCGGCCATCTACTGCTACCACTGCGAATACTGCCGCACCGGCCATCACAACGTGTGTACCAACCTGCGCTTCATGAGCATGCCCGGAGATCCGGGATTCTTTCGCGATTACGCCAACATTCCGGCGCGCAACCTGGTCGCGATTCCGCCGGGCTTGAGCGCGCGCGATGCCACCATCGTCGAGCCGCTAGCGGTGGTGTTGCACTCCATGCAATTCGTGGCGCTGCGGCCGTCGGAAACCGCGGCAGTGTTCGGCGCAGGCCCTATCGGGCTGATGACCGTCATCTGCCTGAAGTTGGCCGGCGCTGGAAGGGTTTGGGCGGTCGAGCCGGTCGCGGCGCGCCGCGAGCTGGCCCTGCAAGCTGGGGCCGAAGCGGTGCTGGACCCGTCCGCCATCGACCCATCGCACGAAATTCTGCGCGATACGGGCGGCCGCGGCGTCGATGTTTCCATCGATTGCGCCACCACCGGCGGAACGACGAATCACTGCCTGCGCGCGACGCGCAACGCAGGGCGGGTGGTGGTTACCGGAATCCCCGTGGAACGGGAAGTGCCGCTGGAGTTCTCGCCCATGCGCCGCAAGGAATTGGCAATCTACACGGTACGCCGGTCGAACCACGAAACCGAAGCCGCACGCGACTTGCTGGCCGCGAACCTGGCGCGGTTTGCGGCGATGATCACCCACACCCGCCCGCTGGAGCGCATCGCGGAAGCCTTCCATCAAGTGGAGCATCGCCAGGATGGAGTGGGCAAGCTCGTCATCGCCGCGTAGCGCCGGCGCTACTTTTCATGCAACGCCCCCAGCGGCGAAACCAGGCTTGCCCGGAGCGCTTAACCGTTCTTGGGAAACCGCTCCCTAACGGTCGCGGCTCTTAACAATCGCGTTGAGTTCGCAAGGTCCACCGAGCCGCGACCGTTAGGGAGCGGTTCCTTCGAGTCGGAAATTCCCAAACTAGTTAAGCACCCCCGGCCACGGCGGCCGAAGCTCGCCCTGCTGTAATCTATAAAGATGCATTTTCCCCGATTCCTCGCCGCGGCCCTGTCCTGCGGCGCCTTCGCCTGTGCGCAGACTTCCTTCACGCTCGAGCAAGTCATGAGCGCGCCATTTCCTTCGGCTCCGGTGGTATCGCACTCCGGCGGCAAGATCGCTTGGGCCTACAATGCGCGCGGCGTGCGCAATGTCTGGGTTGCCGAGCCGCCCGCGTACCGCGGCCACAGCGTCACCGCGTATACCGAAGACGATGGGCAGGAGATCTCCGAACTGCAATGGACTCCCGATGGCCGCGAGATCGTCTACGTGCGCGGCGAGGGCGCCAACGGAGCGGGCGAGTATCCCAATCCGACCAACGATCCCAAGGGCGCGGAGCAACAGGTGTGGGTGGTCGCGCTGGATGGCTCGGCGTCCGAGAAGACGCCCCGGCTGATCGGTGAGGGCAACCAGCCCGCGGTATCTCCGAAAGGCGGGATGGTAGCGTTCGTACGCAAGGGTCAGATCTGGTCGGCGCCCTTAGACGGCAAGGAGAAGGGGGAGCAGTTGATCCATGCGCGGGGGCAGAATGGCGGACTCCGATGGTCGCCCGATGGCGCGCGCCTGGCCTTTGTCAGCAGCCGTGGGAATCACAGCTTCGTGGGAGTGTATGACGCCGCGGCCAAGACCGTTCATTACCTGGATGCCAGCGTGGACCATGACGATGCTCCGGTATGGTCGCCTGACGGATGGCAGGTGGCGTTCGTGCGCATCCCGACCGTCGACGAGCATAAGTACTTCGCCGCCGTGCGTAGCGGACCGCCATGGTCGATTCGGGTCGCGGATGCCGCTGGGGCGAGCCCTGGCAAGGAAGTTTGGAAAGCCTTGGAAGGCGATGGCAGCGTTTTCCGCCAATTGGGATCCGAGCAGCACTTGTTCTGGGCCGGCGACCGGCTGGTGTTCCCCTGGGAGCGCGATGGTTGGACCCATCTGTATTCCGTTGCAGTATCGGGGAGCACCGCCGCGCTGCTGACTCCGGGAGCTTTCGAAGTGGAACACGTGGCGATGACTCCCGACGGGCGGGAAATGGTTTATTCGTCGAACCAGGGCGATATCGACCGCCGGCACATCTGGCGCGTGGCGGCGGCTGGCGGCGCGCCGGTCCAAGTTGAAGGCGGCGCTGGGGGCACTGGCCTGGAGTGGTCGCCCGCAGTGACCAGCGATGGTGCGCTCGTTTTCATCCATTCGGATACGGCGCGGCAGGCACGGCCCGCGGTCCGGCTGTCGTCCGGTGAAGTCCGCGATCTGGCGCCCGATGCGATTCCGGCGGACTTCCCGCAAGATGCGCTAGTGGCTCCACAGCAAGTGATCTTTTCCGCTGCCGACGGAGTCACTCTGCACGGCCAGTTGTTTCTGCCAAAAATCGCGGCCGGCCAGCGGCATCCGGCGGTGGTGTTCTTCCACGGTGGATCGCAGCGACAGATGTTACTCGGTTGGCATTACATGTATTACTACAACAATGCCTATGCTATGAATCAGTATCTGGCCAGCCGCGGATATGTGGTGCTCTCGGTGAACTATCGCAGCGGCATCGGGTATGGCATGAAGTTTCGCGAAGCGCTCAATTATGGACCGGGCGGCGGCAGCGAATTCAACGATGTGTTGGGCGCCGGGCTGTTCCTGAAGAACCGTCCCGAAGTGGACCCGGCGCGCATCGGATTGTGGGGCGGATCGTACGGCGGATACCTGACCGCGCTGGGCCTGGCGCGCGCGTCCGACCTCTTTGCCGCGGGTGTCGATATGCATGGCGTGCACGACTGGACCGAGGAACTGGGCATCGGGCGAGACGACGCAGCGGGAAGGCTGGCGTTCAATTCGTCGCCGATGGCGAATGCCAAAGACTGGCGCTCGCCGGTGCTGCTGATTCATGGCGACGACGACCGTAACGTCAATTTCCGTCAGACCGTGGAACTGGTGGAAGCGTTGCGCGGCCGCGTACACGTGGAGCAATTGATCTTCCCGGATGAGATCCACGATTTCCTGATGCATGCGCATTGGCGGCAGGCGTACCATGCGGCCGCGCAGTTCTTCGACGCACAACTGAAGTGAATTCAATTGTGGGGCCGCCCAAACTCAGCCAGCACCAGCGCCATGGCGTCCTCTTTCGTCTGCAAACGTCCCTCAAGCTGAGCATCTTCAACCGCGGCCAGCATCCTACCAAAAGACGGACCTGGCTGGTAGCCGCTTTCAATGAGGTCGCGTCCCGTCAGCAGAGGTTTGGGCCGCAACTCCTCCTCGCCCAGTTCCTCCAATCGCGCCACCACGCGTTTGTAACTGTCCAGCTTTCCGCTGCTCGACAGGCAGTCCAGGCGATGCAGTTCCAAATGCTCGGCGAAGTTTTGCATCCGCAAGAAGCGCTTCATGGTGCTCTCCCGCATTTGTCCGGTGTGCATGAAGCGCATATGGTTGGCGATGAGCGCCTCAATCTGTTCGATCTGATCGCTCGAAAACCGCAGGCGCGTGAGGATGCCGTGCGCCAGCTTCACGCCTTCTTCCACATGTCCGTCGAAGCGGATGCGGTCGGCCACGCGGAAAGTAGGCGGCTTGCCAACGTCGTGCAGCAGCGCGCCCGCAGCCAACGTCACAGTGGGATTGTGCAGCTTTTCGAGCAGCAGCAGCGTATGCGTCCAAACGTCGCCTTCCGGATGGAATTCCGGCGGCTGGCCGACGCCTTTCATGGCTGCTACTTCGGGCAGGATGTCGGCCAGCAGTCCGGTCTCGTCCAGTAGCTCGAAGCCGCGCCGAGCGCCGCCCTCGGTCAGGATGCGCGTCAATTCGTCGCGCACTCGCTCAGGCGAAACCTCGGCGATCAGCCCGTGCAGCCGCTGCAGCGCCGCCATGGTGACGGGTTCGATCTCGAAGCCCAGCCGGGCCGCGAAGCGCACGGCGCGGATCAGGCGCAAGTGGTCTTCCTGGAAGCGCTCTTCGGGATCGCCGATAGCGCGGATCACGCGACCGCGCAAGTCCTCGCGGCCTCCGGTGAAGTCCAGCACCTGGTCCGTATCGGGATCCAGCAGCAGCGCGTTGATGGTGAAATCGCGCCGCATCGCATCCTGCCGGGGATCGCTCTCGAAGTGCACCGCGTCGGGGCGCCTGCCATCGCTGTAGCCGGCGTCGCTGCGGAACGTAGCCACCTCCACCTGGGCTGTGTTCTCGCGCACGAGCACCACGCCGAAGTGCGCGCCTACTTGCTCGGAGCGTTCGAACAACTCGCTCACGCGATCGGGACGCGCGTCCGTGGCTACGTCGAAGTCCTTGGGCTCGCGGCCCAACAGCAGGTCGCGCACGCAGCCGCCCACCAGATACGCCTGATGCCCCGCGGTGCGCAGCCGTGCGACGATCGAACGGGCCAGTGCTTCGGAGGTGGTCTCCACGTATTTACTATAAGCGGCCCCGCTCCCTTACGGTCGTGGCTCGGTAGCAATCCTATGTTACGATGTGCTTGCTAACCTGCACTAGAGTGCCTCACGCATGACCCAGCCACAACGGCCCCGCGCCGTTAATGTCGTAGTCGCTACCACCGTCATGCTGTCGTTCATCTCCTTCTGGAGAGCGGCAGCCATCGTGCTCAGCGATCTGGCTTCCTCGGCGTACTACGTGGGCGGCATCGCCGAGCAAGCCATCGGCAAGGCCGCGCCGTGGTTCATCTTGGCGATCATGCTGTTCTCGTACGCGGTGCGCGCGATTTACATCGAAAGCTGCAGTATGTTCGTGCGCGGCGGCGTGTACAAAGTCGTGCATGAGGCCATGGGCGGCACGCTGGCCAAATTCTCCGTTTCCGCGCTGATGTTCGACTACGTGCTCACCGGCCCCATCAGCGGCGTGAGCGCGGGCCTGTACCTCGGCGGGCTGATCAACGAAACCGGCGAGTACTTGAAGATCCCCGGCTTGCACGTGCATCCGCCCTATTTCGCGGCGGTATTTGCGGCCGCCGTCACCGTGTATTTCTGGCGCAAGAACATTATCGGCATCCACGAATCCAGCGAAAAGGCCCTCCGCATCATGCAGATCACAACCGTGATGGTGGTGATCCTGATCGGCTGGTGCCTGGTCACGATCTTCACCAAAGGCTACCAGCCGGTGCCGTTGCCCACGCTGGCCAATTTGCATTTCAGCAAGGAGGGCCTCGGCTGGTTGCGGGGCACGGCCGCGCCTTCGATCACCATCATTGCGATTATGGTGGGCCTGGGCCACTCGCTGCTGGCCATGAGCGGTGAAGAGAGCCTGGCGCAGGTGAATCGCGAAATCGCGCACCCCAAGCTGAAGAATCTGGAGCGCGCCGGCTTCGTGATCTTCATCTACAGCATGTTGTTCACATCGCTGGTCTCCTTCTTCGCGGTGATGCTCATTCCGGACACCGCGCGGCCCAAATTTCTGGATAACCTGATCGGCGGGCTTTCCATGTTCCTGGTGGGGCCACTGTCCGTGCGGCTGTTGTTCCATGGCTTCGTGGTGCTAGTGGGGACCTTGATTCTGGCCGGCGCGGTGAACACGGCCATCATCGGCTCCAATGGCGTGCTCAACCGCGTGGCTGAGGATGGCGTGCTGCCGGACTGGTTCCGGCACCCGCACCACAAGTTCGGAACCAGCTCACGCCTGATCAACCTGATCGTGATTCTGCAACTGATCACCATCCTGGTCAGCCGCGGCGATGTCTACATGTTGGGTGAAGCTTACGCGTTCGGCGTGGTGTGGAGTTTCGCCATGAAGGCGCTGTCGGTGCTGGTGTTGCGCTACAAGCAGCCGGGAGGTCGCGGATGGAAGGTGCCGCTGAATTTCCACATCGGCGGCACGGAGATCCCCGTGGGGCTGATCCTGATTACCATCACGCTGTTTGCGCTGGCCTTGATCAACGTGGTCACCAAGGAGATTGCCACCATCTCCGGCGTGAGTTTCACGATTGTGTTCTTCATCGTGTTCGAGATCTCGGAAAAATACAATCGCCTGCATACGGCCGCGCACTCGCAGGAGCTGGAGAAGTTCAACCTGAACACGGACGAGGATCTGTCGGCGGAGGCAGCCCACGTGCGGCCCGGCAACGTCATCGTCGCGGTGCGCAACCCGAATCGCCTGGAGCACCTGCAGCGTGTCCTGGAAAAGACCGATACGCGCCGCATCGACATTGTGGTGCTGTCGGTGCGCCAGGTGACGCAAGCCGGTTCCGGCGAGCACCCGCTGGACGCGAGCCAGATTTTCTCGGTGGACGAGACGGCGGTTTTCACCAAAGTAGTGACCTTGGCGGAGAAAGCCGGTAAGCATGTCGAGTTGATGGTGGTGCCGGGAAGCAATCCCTACGCCGCCATAATGGCTACGGCGGACCGCATGCGAGCGTCGCGCATCGTGACGGGCCTGTCGCCGAAGATGAGTCCCGCGGAGCAGGGCAGCACGGTCGGCCGGGAATGGGAAAACCTGCCCGAACCGCGGTTGTCGCTGTCGCTCGAAATCGTGGTGCCGGGCGAGGAGGAATCCATCTTCTTCAACCTTGGCCCTCATCCGCCCAGATTATGGCCGCAGGACATCGACTTGCTGCATCAGCTTTGGCTGGACCTCTCGACTAAGGGTCCCGGCTGCAACCTGCATCATCGCGACATAGTGGGCGTGGCGTTGCGGCGCATGCAGGAGGCGATTAAGTCCGGGCACGCGGATGAAGTGGTTGCGGATGTGATGCGTGAGATTTCGAACGGGAGTAAGAATAAGGCCGAAGCCAGAAGCCAGGAGCCGGAATAAGGCATGCTTCGCTCACCCCCGTGCAGGTGGACGAATGTCGCTGCCCGGTACCTCGACGACGAAGTACGTTTCGTTGCCGCCGTAGAAAAAGGGGTCGCCCCGGCTGAGCGCGGCGAGTCTATCGAAGAGGAAGAAATGGACGCCCGCCCTGAAGCCATGTTCAGGCCCAAATGCGCATCCGTAAGACTTAGAGGGCATCAAGAAGCTATCTCCAACAGCACTACCAGCGAGTAGCGCCGAACGCCCAGACCTCAGGGTTGGCTCCACCGTGTGATATAGGTAGCAAGATATGCATGAACGAGTTGTGCTGGCCGCCCTGGCGGTGGCGTTGACCGCGTCGTCCGCCTACGCGCAACAGGCGGCCGGATCTTGCGAGACCAAGGACGACACAGCCTATACCGCTGCCATCCGCAAAGCCACCACCGAGACCTACTTCTCCACTGAGCTGGTCGATCACCTGCCGTGGAGTTCCTGCGTGCCCGCGCCCGACACCTACCTGGGCCACATCATTGGCGCGCCGGACGTGCTCGACCACAATGAGCAGATCAACGCCTACATGCGTCTGCTGGCCAGCCGCAGCCCGCGCGTGCGGGCCTTTTCCTTGGGCATGAGCGAGGAAGGGCGGGAAATGATTCTGGTGGCGATCGCCGATGAAGCCACCATTCAGAACCTCGACCACTACAAGCAGATCACGGCCCGCCTGGCGGACCCGCGCGGCCTGAGCGAGGCCGAGGCGCAATCGCTGATCCAGCAAGGCAAGCCCATCTATTGGGCCGACGGCAGCATTCACTCGCCCGAATCCGGTTCGCCCGAAATGCTGA